>CAKUEU010000001.1 GCA_934646865.1 uncultured Collinsella sp.
GATCCGAGCCAGGCCGATGGCGACGCCACCGTGTTCCGCGCCGGTCTGACCAACAACAAGATCGACTAGTCCCATTCCTCGATTTTGTTGGGCCGGGGGCCGCTCGTGTCCCCGGCACCCCCCCCTGTTGACTTGGGGCCCGCGGTCGTTATCTCCCATGCTTCCTCAACGGTGGCGGGTCCTCGTCATAGTGCTCTGCATGTTCTAGCCACACGCGCATGCCGGAGCACATCTACTCATTGCAATCGTTTCATCTTTGGAAAGGATATTTACATGGACGCCAAGTTTACCGAGCTCGTCGAGCAGCTGAACGGCCTCGATTTTAAGGGCATGTACGGCAGCGACTTCCTGCACACCTGGGACAAGACCACCGATGAGCTCAAGGCTCTCTACATCGTCGCCGACGCCCTGCGCGAGCTGCGTGAGAACAACGTTTCGTCCAAGATCTTCGACTCGGGCCTGGCTGTCTCCCTGTTCCGCGACAACTCCACCCGTACGCGTTTCTCCTTCTCTAAGGCCGCCAACCTGCTCGGCCTTGAGCTGCAGGACCTGGACGAGAAGAAGTCCCAGATCGCTCACGGCGAGACCGTCCGCGAGACCGCTACTATGATCTCCTTCATGGCCGACGTCATCGGCATCCGCGATGACATGTACATCGGCAAGGGCGACGCCTACATGGCCGAGGTCTCCGAGTCTGTCCAGCAGGCCTACGAGGACGGCGTTCTGGATCACCGTCCCACGCTCATCTCCCTGCAGTCCGACTCCGATCACCCCACGCAGTCCTCTGCCGACATGCTCTACCTCATCAACGAGTTTGGCGGCCTCGAGAACCTCAAGGGCAAGAAGGTTGCCGTCACCTGGGCCTATTCGCCCTCTTACGGCAAGCCGCTGTCCTGCCCGCAGTCGCTGATCAGCCTGCTGCCCCGCTTTGGCATGGACGTCACCCTGGCTCACCCCGAGGGCTACGACCTCATGCCCGAGGTCGTCGAGCGCGCCAAGGGCTATGCCGCCGAGTCCGGCACCACCTTTAAGCAGGTCAACACCATGGCCGAGGCCTTCGAAGGCGCCGACATCGTGATCCCCAAGAGCTGGGCTCCGTTTGCCGCCATGGAGAAGCGCACCAACCTGTACGCCGAGGGCGACGACGCCGGCATCGCTGCGCTCGAGAAGGAGCTGCTCGCTCAGAACGCCACCCATCAGGATTGGTGCTCCACGACCGAGCTCATGGAGAAGACCGCCAACGGCCAGGACACTATCTTTATGCATCCGCTGCCCGCCGACATCTCTGGTGTCTCTTGCGAGCACGGCGAGGTCAACGCCGACGTCTTCGACATGCACCGCGTGGGCATGTACAAGGAGGCCAGCTACAAGCCGTACGCCATCGCAGCCATGATGTTCCTGCAGAAGGTTGCCGATCCCGCCGCTACCCTCAAGGCCCTCGACGAGCGCAACACCGCCCGTTGGTTCCAGGCCTAAAGCCGCGCTGAGGTAAGCCATGTAAAGGGGGCGCTCTGCCAACCGGCGGGGTGCCCCTTTTTGCATCGTGGGCGTGCGGGATAAGCGCTTTCGATGTAGATGCCCCGCGACGCGAGTTATGGGTACGATGGTTTCAGGGGAGGTATCGCCATGAAACTTGGTTGCGTCATTATGGCTTCGGGCGAGGGCAAGCGATTTGGCTCTAACAAGATGCTTGCCGATATCTATGGCGAGCCGCTGATTGCCCGGACCATTGATTCGGTTCCCCGGGGCTTTGACGTCGTGGTTTCGACGCGTTGGCCCGAGGTCGCTCAGATTTGTGATGACAAGCATTGCCCGTGCGTGCTGCACGATGGCGAGCTGCGCAGCGAAAGCGTCCGTGCGGGCCTTTCGTGGGGAGTCGAACGCAACTGGAAAGGTTGCCTCTTTTTGCCGGGCGACCAGCCGCTCGTGAGTTCGGATTCTTTTGAGGCTATGGTTCGTGCATTTGATGAGCGTGGCCGCAAGCATCCGGTGCGTCTTGCGTGCAACGGTGAGCCTTCGAGCCCGGTGCTCTTTCCGGCGGAACTGTTCGATGCGCTTATGTATCTTGAGGGCAAGGACGGCGGCGGTTCGATCCTTAAGGGTCGTACCGACGTGGTGCTGGTCGAGGCGCGTGCCTACGAGCTGTGGGATGTCGATACCGCCAAGGGGCAGCGCCGCATAACGGAGCATATCGCGGCCTGCTCGTATTTTGATCGCGTGGCCAACTGCATCAATCAATAAGGAGCAATAATGATCATCATCAAAAACGGCGCGCTCGTGACGTCACAGGGGCTTCGCTGCGCGGATCTTGCCATGGATGGCGATAAGATCGTGCGGATCGCCGCGGCGATTGAGCCGGCCGAGGGCGATACCGTCGAGGATGCCGCGGGCTGCTGGGTGTTTCCCGGCTTTATCGATGGCCACACGCACATGCAGTGCTGGACCGGCATGGATTGGACGGCCGATAGCTTTGAGACCGGTACGCGCGCGGCTGCCTGCGGCGGCACGACGACCATCGTGGACTACGCGACGGCCGATCGCGGCGTGACTATGCCCGATGCCTTGGCCGAGTGGCATCGCCGCGCCGACGGGACCTGCACGGCCAACTACGCTTTTCATATGGCGCTTGCCGAGTGGAACGAGCGCAACCGCGCCGATCTTTCGGCCATGCGCGAGGCGGGCGTATCGTCGTTTAAGACCTACTTTGCCTACGATCATCTGCGCCTGGACGATGCCGAGACGCTCGAGGTGCTGGAGGAGCTCAAGCGTATTGGCGGCATACTGTGCGTGCATTGCGAGAACGGTACGCTGGTGAATGAGCTGCAGAAGCGCGTGTTTGAGCAGGGTATTCATGGCCCCGAGGGCCATGCGCTCAGCCGTCCGGATGTGTGCGAGGCTGAGGCCGTGAGCCGTCTGCTGTATCTGGCGCACTTGGCCGGCGACGCTCCGGTCAACGTGGTGCATCTTTCGACCAAGCTGGGGCTCGAGGCCATCCGTGCCGCCAAGGCGCGCGGGCAGAAGAATATCTATGTCGAGACCTGCCCCCAGTATCTGATGCTCGACGATACGTGCTACTTGGAGCAGGGCGAGGACGGCTTTGCGGGTGCCAAGTATGTGATGAGCCCGCCGTTGCGCCATGCGGGTGACCGTGCGGCACTGCGCGAGGCGCTTGTGGCCGGCGAGATCGATACCATCGCGACCGACCACTGCAGTTTTAACCTGCACGGGCAAAAGGACCGCGGGCGCGACGACTTCCGCGCGATTCCCAACGGCGGGCCCGGTGTGGAGCATCGCCCCGTTGCGATCGCTACGAGCTTTGAAGGACAGCTGGGTCCTGAGGATCTGTGCCGCTTGATGAGCGAGAACCCGGCGCGCGTCTTTGGCATGTATCCGCGCAAGGGCTGTCTTGCCGAGGGTGCCGATGCCGACGTGTGCGTGTGGGATCCCCAGGCGCGCTGGACCATTAGCGCGACGACGCAGCATCAGGCTGTGGACTACACGCCGCTCGAGGGTTTTGAGGCACATGGCCGCGCCAAGGCCGTGTTTGTGAACGGCGTGCTGGCTGCGCGCGACGGCGAGCCCACCGGGGCCCAACCCGGCTGCTACGTCCCCCGCTAACAGAAAGGGCGCCGGATTCCCTTCGCAGTTGCGGTGAAATAGTTCCTGTTTAGCCGCCAAATAGGCCGTTTCAGGAACTATTCCACCGCAACTTATAGGCCTGCTGGGGCAGCGCCAGCTATTTGAGGCTGGTGGCGACGATGGGGCGGCCGAGGGTTGCCTCAAAGCGGTCGGCCATCGTTGGATCGGCAAGCGCGTCGACTTGGTTGAGCATGACGCGTGCGGTGCCGAGTTTCAGCGCCTGCAGCTCGGCATTGAGCACCTGGGCGACGCGTTCGGGCGTGGCAGCGTCGGTGGGCTCGCAGCCGCAGCGCTCGCAGAAGAGCTCGGGGCGGTGGACAACCTCGGCGACGGGCTTGCCCAGCCCCGAGGCGCCGACGAGCCAGATGACGTTGGCCGTGCCGGCGGGAACGACCGGCTCCCACGGGGCGTGCGCCTTGAGCGGGAGTCGCTTGCTGCCGTCCGCCTCGGCCAACACATAGTCAAAGCGCTGCGCCAGCTCGTTGAGCGGCTCGGCGGGGGCGGAGAGCTTGCCTGTCTCCGGGTTCAAAACACCTGCCTGGCAGATACTTCCGCGGACAAGTCCCGCGCATGCCTCGCAGGTGCAGCCGGGAACATGTAGGGTCCCCGGCTTCCAAGGCGCGGCGTCCAGGCGACGGCTCGACCCGTCCCATGGCACGCCGGCGACGGGAAACATGTGCGTGGTGGTACAGAGGAGCACGCGGCCGCCGGTGCGCATGAGCTCGAGACCCAGCGTCTTCAGCAGCGTCGACTTGCCGCCACTGCCGATAATCGCGGTAATGCCCGGCTCGATCCTGAGCGCAGAGGCAAGATTGCCGCTAACCGTTTCCATCTGTTCACCGCCGTATAATACTGTGATAATAAATAATCATCAGAGTAGCGGCCGAACCGCTTTTGCTCTGCTCAAACCGTAGCACAGGGAGGTGCCCCGGGAATGCTCGTTTATGTTCGCGGCGCCGGCGATATCGCCACGGGCGTCGCCGCTCGCTTGGTGCGCGCCGGCGTTTCGGTCGTTATGGCCGATATCGCGGTTCCCACGTGCATCCGCCGCACGATCTGTTTTTGCGAGGCCATTCGCCTGGGCGAGGTCGAGGTCGAAGGCATTCGCGCTCGCTTGGCACAGACGCCGGCTGAGGCGCTTGAGATTACCGAGGCTGGAGACGTCGCCGTTGTGGTGGACCCTCAGGCCAAGATGCTCGATGAGCTTAAACCCGCGGCTGTGGTCGACGCGATTTTGGCTAAGCGCAACTTGGGCACCACGCGCGACATGGCGCCTGCCGTCATCGCTGTGGGGCCGGGCTTTACCGCGCCGGTTGACTGCGACGCCGTGGTCGAGACCATGCGCGGGCATTTTCTCGGCCGTGTCATTACCCAAGGTTCGCCCCAGCCCAACACGGGCGTGCCGGGCGTCATCGCCGGCTATGGCAAGGAACGAGTTATCCACAGCCCCGCCGCCGGCGTGTTTCGGTCCGACCGCGCAATCGGCGACATCGTGAGCGCCGGAGACGTGATTGGCTACGCGGGAGATACGCCCATGTGCACGCAGATCGATGGCTGCCTGCGCGGGCTTTTGGCGAACGGCGTGCAGGTGACCGAGGGCTTTAAGTGCGCCGATGTCGATCCGCGCGGCGATGCCAGCTATATCAACTATATTTCGGACAAGGCGACGTCGGTCGGCGGCGGCGTGCTCGAGGCACTCGCTATGCTCACCGATGTCTTTAGAGGATAGAAGGCGGCAATGGAAAAGCTCGATGTTGTGAATGCGGCGCTTGCCGCCCTGCGTGCTGGCGAGACGTGCGAGCTCGTGGTCGTGGCCGGTACGGCGGGGTCATCGCCGCGCGGTGTGGGCGCATGGATGACTGTCTTTGCCGATGGAAGCCAGGCGGGCACTATCGGCGGCGGCAAGATTGAGCTCTTTGCGCTGGATGAGGCGCGCGAGCTCCTGGGCGCGGGACAGTCGCGTCTGGTCCGCTACACCATGGGCGGCGAGAACTCCGATACCGGCATGATCTGCGGCGGAGCCATCTGCCTGTGCTACCTGCATCTGGATGCGACCCAGGCACCGTTGTTCCAGTCGGTTGCCGACGTCTTGGCCTATCGGCGCATCGGTGACTTCGTCATCGACTATGAGCCGTTTATCGCGAGCGCGCTCGAGGGCGATGTGGCCGAGTACCATGGCGAGGAATCGCGCCGCACCATTGCGGGCTGCCCCGGGCTTTCGCTGGCGGAAGAGGGGAGCAACGTCACCTACATCAACGCCGCCTCCGAGATTCCTCCCGCGCACATCGAGACGCTCTGCCCCGAGGGCCTGACCTATATCTTTGGCTGCGGCCACGTGGGTGCTGCGACGGCGCGGGTGCTCACGGCGGCGGGCTTTGCCGTCGTGGCTTGCGACGACCGCCCCGGCACGCTGACCCCCGAATGGGTGCCCGGTGTCTACGACCGTCGTCTGGTCGACTACAAGAACCTGAGCAAGCAGTGCCCCATCGGCCCGCGCGACCTAGTGGTCGTCGCCACGGCGGGTCACAAGTCCGATATCGACGTGGTGATTCAGGCCATGCGCGCCAAGCCCGCCTATCTGGGCTGCTTGGGTTCGCGCCGTAAGACGGCCTTTGTGCGCGCCCGCCTGGAGCAGGAGGGCTTTACGCAGGAGCAGATCGACGAGCTGCACCTGCCGATCGGTGTCGCCATCGAGGCCGAGGACCCCGAGGAGATCGCCATCTCAATCGCTGCCGAGATGATCCACCTGCGTCGCACCAAACTCGTCCCTCGCAAGCGCTAATCGCATCCCCATCAATAAGTTGCGGTGAAATACGGACTGTTTAAGCCTGTTAAGCCGTCAAACAGTCCCTATTTCACCGCAACTGCCATTTTCCTCCGTCCCGTGCGGATCGGTTTGTGCGGGGGAGTTGTGGAGTTGTGCAGGCAGACGAGGTTTTTCTGGAAATACGCTCCCGATGCGCGTATAGTACCGATTGTTTTGTCGGCTCCTGCTGCGTCGAGTCCAAACCGCGAAATGCCATGAGCGGCGCGGATGCAGCCAGGAGGCACGAGGACAACCCACCGTGGCCACGCCCCGTGCTTAAAACCCCAAGAAGGAGTGAACAATGGCAGAAGAGAAGTATGTGCCGCGTCTGAAGACCAAGTACAACAACGAGGTCAAGCAGCAGCTTCAGGACAAGTTCCAGTACGAGAACGTCATGATGATTCCTAAGTTTGAGAAGATCGTCGTGAACATGGGTGTCGGCGAGGCCGCTACCGATTCCAAGGCCATCGACGGTGCCGTGCGCGACCTGCGCGCCATCACCGGCCAGCAGCCGATGATCACCCGTGCCCGCAAGTCCATCGCTACCTTCCGCCTGCGCGCCGGTATGCCGATCGGCTGCAAGGTTACCCTGCGTGGCGACCGTATGTGGGAGTTCTTCGATCGTCTGACCTCCGTCGCGATCCCCCGTATCCGCGACTTCCGCGGCATCTCCGCCAAGAGCTTCGACGGCCGTGGTAACTTCTCCATGGGCGTCACCGAGCAGCTCATCTTCCCCGAGATCGACTTCGACTCCGTCGATCACCAGCGTGGTATGGACATCACTTTCGTGACCACCGCCAATACCGATGAGGAGGCCAAGGCCCTTCTGGACGCCTTCGGTTTCCCGTTCAAGAAATAGGTTCACCTGCCCTAATAGCGCCGTTCCCACAAGGGGGCGGCGTTTGGGGCGAACAATACTCTATGTGAGGAGGATATAAGTGGCTAAGACATCGATGATCGTCAAGTGCAATCGCAAGCAGAAGTTCTCTACTCGTGAGTACACGCGCTGCCAGCGCTGCGGCCGTCCGCACTCTGTGTACCGCAAGTTCGGCCTGTGCCGTGTCTGCTTCCGTGAGCTTGCACTCAAGGGCGAGCTTCCCGGCGTTAAGAAGGCCAGCTGGTAAGTCACTACCAGCGTTTCAAGCATCAGTTTGGAACAGGGAAAACGCGCTAGTTAGGCTTTGCCGTTAAGGGCGGCGAAGAACCAAGAGCACGTGTTCATCAAGAACGAAGGAGAATCTGTATGAACCTTACAGACCCGATCGCAGATATGCTTACGCGCATCCGTAACGCTAACTCTGTGAACAAGGCCACGGTCTCCATGCCGAGCAGCAAGAAGCTCGTCGAGATCGCTCGTGTTCTGCACGAGGAGGGCTACATCGAGGGCTACGATGTCGAGGACACCGTTCCCCAGAAGACTCTGCACATCACGCTTAAGTATGGTCCCAAGAAGGCTAAGGTCATCAACGGCATCCGCCGCATTTCCAAGCCGGGCCTGCGTAAGTACACCGGCGTTGCCGACATGCCCCGCGTCCGCGGTGGCCTTGGTACCGCCATTATTTCCACCAGCCATGGCGTCATGACCGACCGCGATGCTCGCAAGCACAACGTCGGCGGCGAGATCATCGCTTACGTCTGGTAATTCGCTCGGTAGGTAGAAGGAAAGGAGATCACCGTGTCTCGTATCGGTAATAAGCCTGTCCAGATTCCCGCCGGAGTCGAAGTGGCAGTCAACGGCAACAACGTTGTCGTCAAGGGCCCCAAGGGCCAGCTCGAGCTCGATGTCTATGAGAAGCTCGCTATCAACGTCGAGGACAACGTCCTCACCGTTTCCCGTCCCGACGACGAGCGTGAGACCCGTGCCCGCCACGGCCTCACCCGCGCCCTCATCCACAACATGGTTGTTGGCGTTTCCGAGGGCTTCGAGAAGAAGCTCGAGCTCGCCGGCGTCGGTTACCGCGTGCAGCAGAAGGGCAAGAACCTCGAGTTCTCCCTGGGCTTCTCGCACCCCGTGATCGTCGAGGCTCCCGAGGGCATCACCTTCGAGGTTCCCGACAACACCCACGTGAACGTCAAGGGTATCAACAAGCAGCAGGTCGGTCAGATCGCCGCTGAGATCCGCGGCCATCGTCCTCCCGAGCCTTACAAGGGCAAGGGTATCCACTACGTTGGCGAGCACATCCGCCGCAAGCTGGGTAAGGCCGCCAAGTAGTCGTAACCGACTCACTCGCATAAGACCAGCACCCCGTCAGGTGCTGGCAAGATCAACCTTTTTAGGAGTTTACGTATGAACAAGCATAAGGCGAAGCTGGAAGGCCTCAAGCGTCGTCAGCGTCGTGTGCGCGGCAAGATCTCGGGTACCGCCGAGCGTCCGCGTCTTCGCGTGACCCGTACTAACGCCAATATCTATGCCCAGATCATCGACGACAGCAAGGGCTCCAGCCTGACGCTCGTCTCCGCCTCGACCCTCGAGGCCGAGTTCAAGGGCACCCACACCTCGAACAAGGAGGCTGCGGAGAAGGTCGGTCAGCTCGTTGGCAAGCGCGCCATCGAGGCCGGCATCACCAAGGTCGCCTTCGATCGTGGTGGCCGTATCTACCATGGCCGCGTCAAGGCCCTCGCCGACGGTGCTCGTGCCGCCGGTCTCGAGTTCTAGGAGGTATGTAGCACATGGCTCGTAATCAGAAGCAGCAGCGCGAGGCCTCCGAGTTCGAGGAGCGCGTCGTTTACATCAACCGCGTGTCGAAGACCGTCAAGGGTGGTCGTCGCATGAGCCTCGTCGCTCTCGTCGTCGTTGGCGACGGCAAGGGCAACGTCGGCGTTGGCATGGGCAAGTCCGCTGAGGTGCCCCTGGCCATCTCCAAGGCGTCTCTCGATGCCAAGAAGAACATGTTCCACGTGCCGGTGACCGATGAGGGCACCATCCCGCACGAGGTTCTCGGTCACTTTGGTGCCGGCCGCATCATCATCAAGCCCGCTGTCGAGGGTACCGGCGTTATCGCCGGCGGCGCTGTGCGTCCCCTCTTCGAGCTTGCTGGCATCAAGAACGTCCTGTCCAAGTCCCTCGGTACCGACAACGGCCTCAACATCATCAAGGCTGCCGTCGAGGGCCTCAAGGAGCTCTCCAGCCCTGAGGACGTCGCGGCTCGCCGTGGCCTGACGGTCTCCGAGATGTTCGTCGGTAAGGAGAACTAAGCATGGCTGACACCATCAAGATCAAGCAGGTCCGCAGCACCAACGGTTGCAAGCAGGACCAGGTCCGTACTGTCCGTGCCCTCGGTCTCCACAGGATCCGCGAGGTTCGCGAGATTGCTGACAACGAGTCCGTCCGCGGCATGATCTTCAAGGTCAAGCACCTTGTCGAGATTGTAGAGGAGTAGCAAATGCAGCTTCACGATCTTACTCCCGCGCCCGGTTCCACCAAGAACCGCAAGCGCGTCGGCCGTGGCAATTCTTCGGGTCACGGCACCACTTCTGGCCGCGGCCAGAAGGGCCAGGGCTCTCGCTCTGGCGGCACCAAGGGTGCCGGCTTCGAGGGTGGCCAGACTCCGCTGGCTATGCGCCTGCCCAAGCTTCCGGGCTTCCGCAACCCCCGTCGTATCGAGTACACCGCCGTTAACGTTGAGCGTCTCGAGCGTAAGTTCGAGGACGGCGCTGTGATCGACGGTGCCGCTCTTAAGGCCGCTCGCATCACCAAGAGCGAGTTCGAGCCCGTCAAGGTGCTCGGCAATGGTGAGCTCACCAAGAAGTTCACGGTCAAGGTCGACAAGGTCAGCGCTTCCGCGCAGGCCAAGATCGAGGCCGCCGGCGGAAAGGTCGAGCTGCCGTGCTAAATGGTCTTAAGAATGCTTTCCGCATCAAAGAACTGCGCGAAAAGATTCTTTTTACCATAGCTATGCTCGTCGTGTACCGCATTGGTGCGCACGTTCCTGTGCCCGGCATTCCCTTCCAGGGGATGCTGGGCCTTTTCTCGACCGAGAACAACTCGGTCGCCGCAGGTGCTATGGCCCTCCTGAATCTTTTCTCTGGTGGCGCGTTGAGCTATGTTTCGGTGTTCTCCCTGGGCATCATGCCCTATATCACGAGCTCGATTATCCTCCAGATGCTCCAGGCCGTCGTGCCTTCCCTGCATGAGCTTGCCCGCGAGGGCGAGGTCGGTCAGACCAAGATCACGCAGTATTCGCGTTACCTCACCTTGGCCCTGGCAATCCTCAACTCCGTGGGTTACCTCTTCCTCTTTAAGAGCTTCGGTATCAGCTTCAACGGTGCCGGTGCTCCCGAGATCATCTTTGACCTCATGATCGTCGGTACGCTCACCGCGGGCGCCATGCTGATCATGTGGATTGGTGAGCTCATCACCCAGCGCGGTATCGGCAATGGTATGTCGTTGATTATCTTCGCGAACATCATGGCCGGTCTTCCGCAGGCGATCTTCTCCAGCACCGAGGGTAACGCCGGTGGCATCATCACCATGGTGATCATCTGCGCCATCATCCTGCTGGTCATCCCGCTGATTGTTTTCCTTGAGCGCGGCCAGCGCCGCATTCCGGTCTCCTACGCCAAGCGCGTCGTGGGCCGTCGCATGATGGGTGGTCAGACCACCTACCTGCCCATCAAGGTCAACACCGCGGGTGTCGTGCCGATCATCTTTGCTTCGGCACTGCTGTACTTCCCGGCCCAGATTGCCGTGTTCTTCCCCGGCATCGGCTGGATCCAGGCAGTTGCCTCTGCGCTTTCGACCGGTTGGCTCAACTGGGTGCTTAACGTTGTCCTCATCGTGTTCTTCGCGTACTTCTACACCTCCATGGTGTTCAACCCCGACGACACGGCCGACAACCTTAAGAAGCAGGGCGGCTTTATTCCGGGCGTCCGTCCGGGTAGGGCTACCGCGGCCTACATCAAGAACGCGCTCAACAAGATCACGCTTCCCAGCGCTGTCTTCTTGGCGCTCATCGCCATCGTGCCTTCGATCATCTTCTCCTTCACGGGTAACCAGCTGATCCAGGCATTTGGCGGCACGTCCATCCTCATCATGGTCGGCGTCGTGCTCGACACGGTCGACAAGCTCGAAGGCCAGATCAAGATGTATGATTACGATGGATTCTTTAAATAGGCTAGAGGAGGATTGCTCATGAACCTCGTATTGCTCGGAGCTCCGGGTGCCGGTAAGGGCACCGTTGCACAGGAGCTCGTCGCCGAGTTCGGCGTCGCTCACATTTCCACGGGCGACCTGCTGCGTGCTGCCGTCAAGGGTGGCACCGAGCTTGGTATTCAGGCTAAGAAGTACATGGACGCTGGCGAGCTCGTTCCCGACCAGCTCGTGATCGACCTTGTCAAGGAGCGCCTTGCCGCCGATGACGCCCAGCAGGGCTTCATCCTCGACGGCTTCCCGCGCAACACCGCCCAGGCTGTGACGCTCGATTCCGAGCTCTCCGCCATGGGTCGCGAGATTGATTGCGCCCTTCTGGTCGACGTGGCCCCCGAGGTCATCATCGACCGTCTGTCTTCGCGTCGCACCTGCCGCGCCTGCGGTTACACCGGCACCGCTGCCGATGCTACCTGCCCCAAGTGTGGCGGCGAGATGTATCAGCGCGACGACGACAAGCCCGAGACCATCAAGAACCGTCTCGACGTCTACGAGAAGTCCACGAGCCCGCTCGTCGACTACTATCGTGGCCAGGGTCTGCTCAAGTCGGTCAACGGTGACCAGGCTCGCGAGACCGTGTACGGGGATGTCAAAGAGGCTCTCGGTCTATGATCAAGATTAAGTCTGCGACGCAAATCGAGCAGATGAAGAAGGCAGGAGCGCTATCTAAGATGGCGCTCCGCCACGTTGGAGCCATGGTTCGCCCCGGTGTTTCGACCTTTGAGCTCGATCAGCTCGCGGAGCAGATTATCCGCATGCATGGCGGCACCCCGGCCTTTAAGGGCTACGGCGGGTTCCCCGGAACCATTTGCGCATCGATCAACGATGCCGTGGTGCACGGTATTCCCAACCCCGACATGATCCTGCGCGATGGCGATATCATCTCCATCGATACGGGCGCCGTTGTCGACGGTTGGGTCGGCGATAACGCCTGGACGTTTTTCGTCGGTACCCCCACGCCCGAGGCCAAGGCCCTGTGCGAGGTCACGCGCGATTGCCTTAAGGCTGCAATCGAGCAGGCTGTTCCCGGCAACCATATCGGGGACATTGGCTATGCCGTCCAGGCCCTCGCCGAGTCTCACGGCTACGGCGTGCTTCGCGATTACGTGGGGCACGGCATCGGTCGCGTGATGCACGAGGACCCCAACGTTCCGAACTACGGAAAGAAGGGGAGGGGCGTTCGCCTTCAGGCCGGTATGGTCATTGCCATCGAGCCGATGGTTACGATGGGTTCCAATCATGTGAGCACGGGCTCCGATGGTTGGATTGTCACGACCAACGACCATCTGCCTGCCGCGCACTACGAGAACACCGTCGCCATTACCAACGACGGCCCGGTGATTCTCACCACCGACGCACAAGGCTCGTGGTGCTCTCTCCAAGGCGGAGAAATGTAACAAGTTCCATCAAGTTGTGGAGCCATTACGAAGATATTACGATACGTGCATGCGTATTGTAGAATACTCAATCGCTGTCGTTTTCTAGAGAAAGATGATTGCTTGTGAAGAAGGAAGACGCAATTGAGCTCGAGGGTACGGTAAAGGAACCGCTGCCCAACGCCATGTTCAAGGTTGAGCTCGAGAACGGTCATTCGGTTCTGTGCAACATTTCTGGCAAGATCCGAATGAATTACATCCGTATTCTCCCCGGTGACAGGGTTGTCGTGGAGCTTTCCCCGTACGACCTGACCCGCGGCCGCATCACCTATCGCTACAAATAGCGGCACGCATACACGCACTCCTTTTCCGACTGCAGGCTTAGCTCAACCTACGGTCGGATTGTGTGTGAAGACCAGCCATAGTTTTAAACGCCTGCGGCTGGGCGAGTAGATAGTAGGGAAGTAGTTTGAGCGCTACCGAAAGGAAGAACGATGAAGGTACGTCCTTCGGTCAAGAAGATGTGCGATAAGTGCAAAATCATTAGGCGCCATGGCAAGGTCCTCGTCATTTGCGAGAACCCCCGTCATAAGCAGCGTCAGGGTTAAGAGAGGAGACTACGTTGGCCCGTATTAATGGTGTCGACCTCCCGCGTGAGAAGCGCGTTGAGATCGGTCTGACCTACATTTACGGCATCGGCCGCACCACTGCGACGAAGATCTGCGTCGAGTGCAACGTTAACGTGGATACGCGCGTTAAGGACCTCACCGAGGATGAGGTTAACGCCATCCGTGATTATATCGACAAGAACCAGATCATGGTTGAGGGCGACCTCCGCCGTGAGCGCAACCAGAACGTCAAGCGCCTTATGGACATCGGCTGCAACCGCGGCCTTCGTCACCGCAAGGGCCTCCCGGTCCGCGGCCAGCGCACCCACACTAACGCTCGTACCCGCAAGGGCCCGAAGCGTCAGATCGGTGCTAAGAAGAAGAAATAAGGAGCGCTAGATAGATGGCTACTGCTAAGAAGAACGTTCGCGCTGCCCGTCTGAAGCGCGCGGACCGTAAGAACATTTCCGTGGGCCAGGCTCACATCCGTTCTACGTTCAACAACACGATCGTTTCGATCACCGATCCCCAGGGCAACGTCATTTCCTGGAAGTCGGCTGGCCAGGTGGGCTTCAAGGGCTCCCGTAAGTCCACGCCGTTCGCTGCCCAGATGGCTGCCGAGGCTGCTGCCAAGCAGGCCATGGAGCACGGCATGAAGAAGGTTTCCGTCTTCGTCAAGGGCCCCGGCTCCGGTCGTGAGACCGCCATCCGCTCCCTCCAGGCTGCTGGCCTCGAGGTCTCGAGCATCCAGGACAAGACCCCCATCCCGCACAACGGCTGCCGCCCCAAGAAGCGTCGCCGCGTGTAACTGAAAGGATCGTATCAATATGGCAATCGACAGGACTCCTGTTCTTAAGCGCTGCCGTCAGCTCGGGATCGATCCCGCTGAGCTCGGTTACAGCAGCAAGAAGGAATCTATCCGTCAGCCCAAGCGCCGTCGCAAGGAATCTGAGTACGGCATGCAGCTGCGCGAGAAGCAGAAGGTCAAGTTCATCTATGGCGTTCTGGAGAAGCAGTTCCACGGCTACTTCAACAAGGCCCGTAAGATGAACGGCGTCACCGGTGAGAACCTCATGATCATCCTTGAGTCTCGCCTCGACAACGTCGTCTTCCGTCTTGGCTTCGCCCGCACCCGCAAAGAGGCTCGTCAGTCCGTCCGTCACGGTCACTTCACCGTGAACGGCAAGCGCGTGGACATCCCGTCCTACCGCGTCAAGGCCGGCGACGTCGTCGCTGTCGGCGAGAAGTTCCGTGACCTCCTCCCCATCAAGGAGGCCCTGATTTCCTCCGAGCGCTTTGAGGTCCCTGGCTGGCTCGAGGTCGATATCGAGAAGCTGTCTGGTAACGTGCTCGCTCTGCCGACGCGTGAGCAGATCAGCGGTGATATCAACGAGCAGCTCATCGTCGAGCTCTACTCTAAGTAGTCCATCCGGGCTGCTGAGGCTGGAGGTAATACATGTCAGAATTCATTAGGCCTCAGGTTCAGGTCGAAGAGATCAACGAGACGTCTGCTCGTGTCTCCGTCGAGCCGCTCGAGCGTGGCTACGGCGATACGCTGGGTAACTCCCTTCGTCGCGTTCTTCTGTCCTCGCTCGAGGGTGCCGCCGTCGAGGCTATTCAGATCGATGGTGCACAGCACGAGTTCATGACCATCCCTAACATGGTCGAGGATGTCACCGACATCGTCCTGAATGTCAAGGGTCTTGTCTTCAGGGCTCTCGGCACGACCGACGAGGCGACCGCCACCATTTCGGTTGACGGCCCCTGCGAGGTCACCGGTGCGGACTTCTTTATTCCGTCCGAGTTTGAGCTGGTCAACCCCGAGCAGCACATCGCTACGCTCACCGAGGGTGGCCATCTCACCATGAGCATGCGCATCGGCTATGGCCGCGGCTATGTCTCTGGCGAGGCTAACAAGCGCGACAACGATCCCATCGGTGTGATCCACGTCGACTCGCTGTACTCGCCGGTGTCCCGTTGCGCCAAGCTCGTTGAGGCTTGCCGTGTCGGTCAGCACACCGACTACGACCGCCTTGTCCTCGAGATCGAGACCAACGGTTCCATCGCCCCGCGCGACGCCGTGGTCCAGGCTGCCAATATCATCAACCAGCATATGGCTGCCTTTATGGACCTTGCCGAGACCCCCGAGGTCGAGGAGGAGGCTTCGATCTTCGCTCCCGAGGTCACCAACGACAACGCCGAGCTGGACAAGCAGATCGAGGATCTGGACCTTTCCGTCCGTTCCTACAACTGCCTTAAGCGCGCCAGCATTCACTCGGTCCGTCAGCTCGTTGAGTTCTCGGAGAACGATCTGCTCAACATCCGTAACTTCGGTGTTAAGTCGATCGAGGAAGTGAAGGACAAGCTTGAGTCCATGGGCCTGAGCCTGAAGGCTTAATGCTTCGCATATTTGAGGAGAAACTAGACCATGCGTCACAACGTTAAGAAGGGCCTGAAGCTCGGCACCGATGCGAGCCACACCAAGGCCATGAAGAAGAGCCTGGCCAAGGCCCTCTTCGAGAACGACCGCATCAAGACCACCGAGACCCGCGCTAAGGCGCTGCGTTCGGTCGTCGAGCCGATCATCACCTGGGCCAAGAAGGGCGACCTGCACTCTCGTCGTCTGGCCATCGCCAAGCTCGGCGATAAGCAGCTCGTTGCCGAGATCTTCGACAAGGCTGCCCAGGGCATGTGGCAGGACCGCAACGGCGGTTACACCCGCATCATGAAGCTCGGTAACCGTAAGGGCGACAACGCTCCTATCGTTATCATGGAGCTCGTCACCGAGCCTTGCACGCCTAAGGCCAAGAAGGCTGCTCCGGCCCCCAAGAAGGCCGCTGCTCCCAAGAAGGTCGAGGCTGTCGAGGAGACCGCTGCCGAGGAGGCTCCTGCTGAGGAGACCGCTGAGTAGACATTCCGTCTGCATAGGCTATATTCGAGGGGTACGTTCGCGTACCCCTCTTTTTTTGTCGCGATACCGTTGATTTTTTGTTGGGAGCGCCCATGACCGCGCCGTCTGATTTCAATTCGATTCCCGAGCTCGATGCCACGTTGGTATTTCGCGTGGCCTATGACGGCTCGTCCTATAGCGGATTTGCCGAACAGCCGGGGCAGACGACGGTTGCGGGCGAGCTTCGTCGTGCTATCGAGACGCTGTTGCGCCGCCCGATCGACCTGACGTGTGCGGGACGTACCGATGCCGGCGTGCATGCGGTGGCTCAGTACATCAGCGTACCCGTAACGGACGCTGAGCTGTCTTTAACGCGCCGTAGGTGGCTGCGGGCTATGGATGCCCTCCTGCCCAAAGATATCGCCATAAACGAGGTCTACAAGGCTCGTAAGGGCTTTTCTGCCCGCTTTGATGCACGCTCCCGTACGTATACGTATCGCATTGCTGATCGCGATGCGCGCCCCGTGCTCTCGCGCGGTGCGGTTTGGTGGCATCGCTATCCGCTGGATGTCGACGCTATGGCTGCCGCTTGCCCCGCGCTCTTGGGTGAGCAGGACTTCAAGAGCTTTTGCAAGGTCGCCTCGGCCGTGGGCAAGCCTACGCACCGTTGCGTGATACGCGCCGAGTTTGGCCACGAAGTCGCATTTGGCGAGGACATTTTGACCTTCACGATCGAGGGCAACGCGTTTTTGCATTCGATGGTCCGTACGATCGTCGGCACGCTCGTTGAGATTGGCATGCATCGCCGCGATCCCGAGTGGATGCGCGAGGTTATTGACGCCTGCGACCGTACCGCCGCGGGCCCTACGGCACCTGCCTGCGGCCTTACGTTTATGGGCGTCGATTACGATCCTGCCGAGCTCGTCGTGCTCGACTAGGGGAGGGCTTGGCGCACCGTACGTAGACACCTTTCATCTGTGAGCTGCGCGTGTGCAACATCTGTTCTTGGCGTGCAATACAACCGGTGTCTCATTGCTTTTATTGCCGGGGTGTACCATGAACCACGGTTTGATTCATTGCAGTCGAGAGGACGGAAAACTTGGTTCGACGTGGTTCGCATCCGCGACTTTCGGTGATCCTTGTGGTAGAAGGTTCGCCCAGCTATGCGATGCGCGCGCTCGAGAGTATCCAGAACCAAGACCTCTATGATCTGCAGATTGTCGTCGTGTGTCGCGACGTTGCGCCGGGCGTACGTCATTCTCTCGAAGTCGCCGCCGGCAGGGATATTCACATCGATTTGATTGACGTCGAGGATGCGGCGCGTGGCGCGTGCCTGCGTGCTGGGTTTGCCGCTTCTCGTGGATTTCAGATTATTGCCATGAATGCCGACGAGTGGTTTGCGCCGCAGTCGCTTTCCAAGATGGTTGATACTGCGTGTGACGCTGCGGCAGACATAGTGTTCCCAACGGTGTCGCTCGACCGCTACGATGCGCATCGAGAGCGCCATTCGCGTGTCTTGGACGCTGCCCCTCTTGCTATCGAGGACCATTTTTCAATGGCGCGTGAGCTTGCTCAGCTTATTCCGAGCGGCTTGATTGCGCAGACTTCTGGTGTTATGTACAGCCGCTCGTTGTTCGATGCGTGCCTGTCGCATGACAAGACATATCGTACCGTCGGGTTTATGGCGTGTGCGCTTTCGCGGGCACAACGCGTGTCCGGGTGCGGTGACGCTCGTTTCCATGCGGTGGCGCCAAAGCTTACGGAGGTTTTTGACCCCACCATGTTTGCCAGGCTTTCCGATGATGTCCGGGCTCTCGACGAGCTTACTGGTTCGCTTGCGGAGGCGGGCGATGGTGGCCAACTGAAGGTGGCAAGCCAGAAGTTCTACTTTGCCGGCCTGGTCGCCTGCATCGAGAATTTGTGTCTGAGCCCGCATGGGGTGTCATCAATCGAGCGTTCTGCTCGTATGCGTGATATGCTCGAGGCGCCTCGAACCCGTCAGATGGTTGCAGCCCTCAAGGATGACCATCGTGGACTCGGCCTGCTGTTTGGGCCAATTGCAAGCGCAAGGCCCACGCGTTGCGTGATGTGCACGCATTTGGCGGCTTTTCTCAACCGCACGGGCGCCAAAACTGCCTAGAGACGCTTATTTCGAAACAAACTTGCATAGAATTGTTTCGAAATGCGTTCTTATTCACAAAAGCCTTCAAATAGCGCTAAACTATTCAATCACTGATTGATTGTCTCCGCCATCTTTTGGAGTGAGGGTTTGTATGGCTAAAAAACGCAATGGGCGCCAGGATGCCATCAGAGATATTGTGCGCAATAAAGACGTGCGTACGCAACGTGTGCTGGTGGATGAGCTCCGCGCCATGGGCTTTGATTGCACGCAGGCGACCGTCTCTCGCGATATTGCCGATATGGGGCTTCGTAAGCTCCCTGAGGGCATCTATGTCCTGGCAGAGGACCTGCATCTGCAGCGCATGGTCTCCGAGCTCGTTACCGGTGTCCTGCGCACCGATAACCTGGTTATGATTAAAGCTCAGCCTGGTACGGCCTCCGGCATCGCCGCCGCCGTTGATGCGGCTGAGCTGCCCGATGTGCTTGGCTCGCTTGCCGGCAATGACACCATCTTGGTCATCGCTCAGACGGCTGAGGACGGTGAGCGTCTCGAGGCGCTGATCAACAAACTGAGCAACTCCCGTAAGTAGGCGAGGGCGAATCATATTCACTTTGTGACGCATATGCTTTCATAGCGATTTGAGAGGGGCGCCGACGTTGGTCGGCGCCCCTTTCTGTTTGCCGGCATGAAGGCCGTCCTACTAGATCGCCTTAAGTAAAAGGCGCCCGAGCAACGCGTGCTGCTCGGGCGCCTTTTTGGACACAGTTTGATATCTCCTAGCCCACCGTATCGTCGGGCGTGGGCGTGGGGTCGGGAGTGGGCGTAGGCGTGGGCGTGCCGCCATCGCCGCCGGTCGAGCCGCCAGTTGAGCCACCGGTCGAACCGCCCGTCGTGCCGGTGCCGCCGGTGGTGTCGCCGCCCGTGGTTTCGGTGGTCGTTGTGGTCGTCGTCGTGGTCGTTGTAGTGGTTTCCTCTTCGTCCTTGTCTTCGTCCTCGTTGTTCTCCGTCTTCTTGGTGTTGTTGGTGCCGTAGAACTTCCAGACGCTGTTGTTCTTGTACGTGGGAGCCGTTCCGGTCGCAAACTCCTCGCGCTCGGTGCCGGCGAGGACGGTGTTCATAAACCGCTTAAAGACAGGCAGGTTGGTGCTGTCGCCCAGCAGGTCCGTGCCGTACTTTTGGATGGGGATCTCGCCCGCGGAATAGCCGGTCCACAGGGCGCACGCCAGCTGCGGGGTATAGCCGCAGAACCACAGGTTGGTGGTGTTGTCGGTGGTGCCCGTCTTGCCGGCATAGGGCTGGTTGACGCTCAGGGCGCCGGCAGCACCCGTACCGCTGCCCTTCATGACGCCGGAAAGAACATCGGTGACCGCGGCGGCCTCGCCCTCGGTAAGCACCTGTGAGGGATTGTCGGTGTGCTGGTACAGCACCGAACCGGTACGAGAGTCAATCTCGGTGATGGCGATCGGCTGGCGATAGTAGCCGCCGTTGGCAAACGTCGCGTAGGCGGCGGCCATCTCGAGCGGCGAGATCGAGCCGGTGCCGAGGGTCATGACGGGAACGTCCTCGATGTTGTCCTTGGCGGGGTCGATGCCGAGCTTTTTGACGAGCGAGATGATCTTGCTGTTGCCGACGGCTTCTGCCACCTGGATGTAGCCGGTGTTGGAGGAGTATGCCGTCGCCTGCTTAAGCGTGATGTTGCCATAGCTCTGGTTGGCGTAGTTTTGGACCTCGGTCGTGGTGCCCTTGGCCTTGAGCGGCGAGTTGCAGTTGAGGGTAACGTTGGGGTTCATGCCGTTTTGGATGGCAGTTGCCAGCGTAAAGGCCTTAAAGGTGGAGCCGACGGGACGCTTGGCCGTGGCATGGTTTACGTGGTTCTCGTCGGCATTGTAGTCGTAGCCGCCCACCATGCACTTGATGTAGCCGGTCTTGGGGTCGACGACGACCATGCCCATGTCCAGGCCGTCAAGCGAGAGCGTGTCGAGCTGCTCGCGGACGGCATTCTCTGCCACCTGCTGCATCGTGGGGTCGATGGTGGTCTTGACGGTCAGGCCGCCCTTAAAGAGCACGTCGGTCGAGAACTCCTGCTCCAGCAGCTGCTTGACGTAGGAGACAAAGTAGGGCTGCGAGTATACGTCGACGCCGCTGCCCGAAATCTCGGTCACGTTGAGGGTGATGGGCTCGGCTTGTGCGGCATCGTGTTCCTCCTGGGTGATGTGGCCCAGGCGCAGCATGTTGTCGAGAACCTTGTTGCGACGGGACAGCGCCAGGTCGGGGTTGACCGTGGGGTCGTACTGCGAGGGCGAGTTGGGAAGGCCGATGAGCAGCGCGGCCTCGCTCAGGGTGAGGTCGGCGGCGCTCTTGGACAGATAGGTCTCGGCTGCGGCCTCGATGCCGTAGGCGCCGTGGCCGTAATAGATGGTGTTGAGGTACATCATGAGGATCTCGTCTTTGGAGTACATGTCCTCCATCTTGATGGCGATGTAGGCCTCGCGCACCTTACGCTCGATGGTCGAGTCGAACTGTTCCTCCTGCAGGATGGTGTTGCGCACCAGCTGCTGGGTGATAGTCGAGGCGCCTTCGTGCCCGCCGCCGAGGGTTGCCACCGCAGCACGCGCGATACCCCACAGGTCGATACCGCCGTGCTCGTAGAAGCGCTCGTCCTCGACGTCAACGGTGCCCTGCAGCACGTAGGGGGAGACCTCGTCCTTGGTGATGGACTTGCGGTTTTGCGTGTAGAAGCTCGCTATCTTGTTGCCGTTGCAGTCAACGATCTCGGTGGGCTCGCTCACCAGATACGCGTTGGCGTCGGTGTAGTCGGGCAGATCGGACAGCCAGCGGTTGACGTTGCCGACCATGCCGATGCCAAACGCCACGCCCGCAATCAGCAGAAAGCCCAAAAACGAGAGCAGGATTATGGGCAGGGCGTGCGTCTTTGAACGGCTGTGTCCCTGTCGTTGGCGAGGACCCATATATTGACCTCCAGGTATGTCGTGCCGGACGGTGGATGTGCCGTCGGGGCAGGATGGACATAAGTTATTACACGATAAACCAAACGGGGCGCGTGAGGCCTCGTGTATGCTGGAAGACGGCATTTTTCAGAGTGAATGCATACCTTGGTAAGGAGTTTGTCGATGACGATTCGGGCGATGGGGCCGAACGGACAATACAAGACTGGATTGGATGTTGTCAGTGCGGCGCTGCCCGAGCTGCTGGCGCCGGCGGGCGGGCTCGACCAGATGCTTGCGGCCATCGCCGCGGGTGCCGATGCCATCTATGCGGGGTTGGGCGGCTTTAACGCCCGTGTGAGCGCCCACGGCTTTACGGATGACGAGTTTGCGCGCGGCTGTGCTGTGGCGCATGCCCATGGCGTGCGTGTGTACGTGACGCTCAACGTGTTCGTGTTTGACGATGAGTTGTCCGACGCGGTGGCGTTGGGAGCTCATGCACTGGAGCTGGGCGCCGATGCTCTGATTGTCGCCGATGCCGGGCTGGCTTGTGTACTGCGCACGGCGATTCCCGGGGTCGAGATTCACCTGTCCACGCAGGCGGGCGTTCATAGCGAAGGCGCCGTGCGGCTTGCCGCCGATGAGCTGGGGGTCGAGCGCGTGACGACGGCACGCGAGCTGGCGGTCGACGAGATTGCGGCGCTATGTGCCACGGGCGTGCCCATCGAGGTATTCTGCCACGGTGCGATTTGCATCGGCTATTCGGGGGCGTGCGGGTTCTCGGCCCTGCGGCGTGGGCGCTCGGCGATGCGCGGCGACTGCACGCAGCCGTGCCGTCTGGCGTACGACCTGGTGGACGAGGCGGGGCAGAGCGTTGTCGCCGTCGAGGGGGATCGCCTGCTGTGTCCGCGCGACTATCTGGGTATTGCGCATCTGCCCGAGCTTGTAGATGCCGGCGTGGCGTCGCTCAAGATCGAGGGGCGCATGAAGAACCCCGATTACGTATTCAACGTGGTGCGGGTTTGGCGCCGGGCGCTCGATATGCTGCGCGACGGCGCGTGGGACCCCGGTGCCGTGGAAGAGCTTGAGCGCGAGCTGGGAAGGTCGTTTAACCGTGGGTTTACCGACGCGTATCTGCGGGGGCGTTCGGGTGCCGAGCTGATGAGCTTTGAGCGTGCAATTAACCAGGGCGTGCGCGTGGGGCGCTTGGTCGCTGTGGGCCACGAAGAGGTGACCGTTGAACTCGATGCCGCCGTGGCGGCGGGTGACACGCTCGAGATTCGGTTCTATCCGGGCGTCGACGCGCGTCCCGATGTGCCCAAGCGCTGGCCGCAGGTGCCCTGCCCGGTGGATGCCGCAGCGGGGAAGCGCGTCGTCGTGCATTGCAAGCGTAAGGTGGACACGGGCTGCG
Organism: uncultured Collinsella sp.; assembly: GCA_934646865.1. GTDB lineage: Bacteria > Actinomycetota > Coriobacteriia > Coriobacteriales > Coriobacteriaceae > Collinsella. Next base: position 22,944 of record CAKUEU010000001.1, read on the forward strand.
AGGTATACCTGATTCGCAGCGCCGGCGTGTTGGATCAGACAGCGGCGGTGTTGGAGCGCATGCGGGCCGAGGCGGATGCGATTGCGCCCGTTGCGCGCGCCGTTGAGGTGCTGCCCTTTGAGGACGTTGCGGTGGATGGCGGTGCGTCGACGGAGTTGGTGGAGCGCGCGGTTCCCGCTCGCATGGTTTTTGCCTGGCGGCTGATGGATGCCGACCCGCGCGGAGAACTCGATTTGTCCGACACTGTTGTGGTGCTTGACGAGGTGTGCCGCACGGGTGACGCTGACCGGACCCGCTCACTGATGCAGCGTGCCGGGCGCGTCGTCTGCCGCAACCTGGGTCAGGTAGTGATCGCTTGCAAGCTGGGCGTGACGTTTGACGTGGCGGCGCCGGTGTTCTGCGCGAATCGGGTCACGCTTACCTGGCTGCGCGGACTCGGGGCGGGGCGGGTGTACTTGCCGGCCGAGTTGCTCGGCAATGATGCGGAGCGTGTTGCCGGGCTTGCCGCTTGTTCCGGTGTCTTGGGGCCTGTCGATGCCGACCGTCCCGAGCTCATGGTGTGCGAGCACTGCTTGCTGACTGCCGAGGGCGCCTGCGCCACGGATACAACGGGGCAGGTTCGTTGCCGTGACTGCTCGCGCCGTCAGCAGGCGCGCTTTTTGGTCGAACGTGACGGCACGCGTTTGCCGGTCGTTATCGACGCGTGCGGCAGGACGAGGATTTTCCTGTCGTAGGTGCTGCGTCGCGTCAGTTTGTTATCATAAGAGAGTTTATGGACTTCCAGCACCGCCGTTTTCGGCGAGGGTGCTATAGCAAAAGGAGGATACCCAATGCTGTCTGTTGACGAGCAAATGCGTATCATCACCTCGGGCGCCGCGCAGATCGTTCCCGAGGCCGACCTTCGCAAGAAGCTTGAGAAGGGCGAGCCCCTCAACATCAAGCTCGGCGTCGACCCCACCAGCCCCGACCTGCACCTGGGCCATGCCGTGCCGCTGCGCAAGATGCGTCAGTTCCAGGACCTGGGCCACAACGTCACCCTCATCATCGGCAACGGCACCGCGCTGATCGGCGACCCCTCGGGCAAGAATTCCACCCGCCCGCAGCTTTCGCAGGAGCAGATCGAGGCCAATGCCGAGACCTACGTGAGCCAGGCCATGAAGATCCTGGATCCCGAGAAGACCACCATCGTGCACAACGGTGACTGGATCTTGTCGATGGATCTGGCCGGTCTGCTGCAGGTGTGCTCCAAGTTCACCGTCGCCCGTATTCTCGAGCGCGACGACTTTACCAAGCGCTACCAGTCCCAGACGCCGATCGCCCTGCACGAGTTCCTGTATCCCGTGATGCAGGCATACGATTCGGTCATGATTAAGGCTGACGTGGAGATGGGCGGCACCGACCAGCTCTTCAACCTGCTCGCCGGCCGCGAGCTCATGGAGAAGATGGGCATGGAGCCGCAGATTGCGCTCACCATGCCGCTGCTCGAGGGCACCGACGGCGTGCGCAAGATGTCCAAGTCCTATGGCAACTACATCGGCCTGACCGACGCTCCCAAGGATATGTTCGGCAAGACCATGTCCATCCCCGACGAGATGATCGGCAAGTACTATCGTCTGGCCAGCTCGCTCGCCCCGGCCGAGGTCGACAAGATCGACGCCGCCCTGGCCGACGGTTCTGCCGACCCCTACGAGCTCAAGCGCGCTCTGGGCCGCGACCTGTGCGATACCTACCACGGCGCCGGCGCCGGCGACGAGGCCCAGGCCGAGTTCGACCGTGTGTTCAAGGAGGGCCAGCTCGCCGACTTCCCCGAGAAGCACGTTGAGCTGACTGTTAACGACGAGGGCCAGATCTACCTCGCCGGCCTGCTCAAGGACTTGGGTCTTTCGGCCAGCGCCGGTCAGGCCCGCCGCGACATCGACGGCGGCGGCGTCAAGATCAACGGCAAGGCTGTGGCTCCCAAGAGCTACAACATCGATCCGAGCGCCCTCAAGCTGGGTGACACCCTCTCCGTGGGCAAGCGCAAGGGTTTCAAGTTGGTCTAACGAGCGAGTTGACCTCACAAGTGCAATAAGGCCGCAGCCGGGAATCCCGACTGCGGCCTTTTTTGGTTACGACGATCCCTTGGGGACGGAGGGATCATTTGGCGGTGCCGTTAAGCGGAAGGGGTGTTAGCGGGGCTTCCTTTTGGGCATACAATGGCTATTGGTTTGCTGCGGTGAAGGTCTGTCCGCTCCGTAGCTTTTTCTACGGTTAAAGGAGTATGTATGTCCGTTGAGGTCATGAGGACTGTGATCGACGCTGCCGAGGGCCGCGTGCCCGTCGACACGCTGTTTACCAATGCGCAGATCATCGACGTGTATGGCCAGCGTGTGGCGTCCGGTAGCGTTGCCGTCAAGGACGGTGTGATCGTCGGCGTGCTCTACGATGGTCGCGACGATGCCGCTGGCACCTACGAGGCAACTGAGGTCATCGACTGCCAGGGTCGCTATCTCGCTCCCGGTTTTATTGACGGGCATTTGCATATCGAGTCTTCGAACATCCGTCCCGCCGAGTATGCTCGCATGGCCGCGACGCGCGGTACTACCACCGCCATTGCCGACAGCCACGAGATTGCCAATGTTGCCGGTCTCGACGGCTTGCGCTTTATGATCGAGGACGGCCGCCGCGCACCCATCTCCATCAAGTACATGATGCCTTCGTGCGTGCCCGCGCTGCCCGATGAGCAGGCCGGTGCCGTCATTACCGCCGCCGATATGCAGGCGTTTTTTGCCGAGCATCCAGGCGATGTCTTTGGTCTGGGCGAAATGATGAACCTGCCGGGCGTCTTTATGGCCGACCCCGAGACCTGTGCTCGCATCGATGCTGCCAACCAGACGCCGTCCAAGCAGGTTGACGGCCACGCGCCGCTCGTTGCCGGCAAGGACCTCAACGCCTATGCCGCAGCGGGCATTATCGCCGACCACGAGTCGACGATTCCCGAGGAGGCGCTCGATAAACTGTCCCGCGGCATGTATGTGATGCTGCGTGAGGGCACGTGCAGCCATGACCTGGCCAACCTGTCTCCGATGCTGCTGGAAAACCCCGCCCGCGCCCGCCGCTGCTGCTTTGCGACCGACGACCGCGCTCCCTCCGACGCGCTTTCGACCGGCATGATCGACAACGCCTGCCGCGTGGCCATCGAGGCCGGCGTCGACCCGGTGGTCGCCATCTCTATGGCGTCCCTTTCCACGGCTGAGGCGTTTGGGCTAGATCACGGCTGCCGCGACCCGCACGAACTACGCGGTGCGATTGCCCCGGGCAAACGTGCCGACCTGCTGGTGCTCAATGACCTGACGTTTGCCACGGCTCCGCATCGCGTATATGCCGCCGGTGCTCTGGTGGCGCAGGACGGCACCTTTGTGGGCGAGATTGCACCCGAGATGGCCGAGGTTACGGCCCTTGCCGATGAGCTGCGCGCCTCCGTTAAGCTGCCGAAGCTTTCGCTCGACGTATTCGACTATGCCTTTAAGCCGGGCGAGGCCGTGATCGACGTGGTGCCGGGTAAGGCCATCACGGGTATGGCTCGCCCCGAGAGCGCCGAGGGCCTGCGTCGCATTATGCTGATTGAGCGCCATGGCCGCGGCGTGTCGCTGCAGGCCGAGGGCGCCGACGGCGATGGCCCCGCTGGCCTGGGCCTGGTCGGCAAGCATATCGGTCGCGGCTGGGTGCGTGGCTTTACCATCACCGGTGGCGCCATTGCCTCCACAATCGGCCACGACTCGCACAACGTGTGCGTGGTGGGCGACAACGCCGCCGATATGATGGCTGCTGTCGAGGCCGTGGGCCAGGGCGGTCACGTGCTGGTGCGCAACGGCGAGGTCGTGGCTCGTATTCCGCTGGCGCTCGGCGGCCTGATGAGCGAAGGCACGGCTGAGGACGTTGCCGCGCAGCACGACGACTTTATGGTCAAGGCGCGCGCCATGGGTATTGAGCCGCCGCTCGACCCCATCATGGGCATCATCTTCCTGCCCCTGCCGGTCATCCCGACGCTCCGCATCCGCCCCGAGGGTATGTTCGACGTCACGACCTTCACCTACGCCGACTAGTCATCGGGGACGTTTTTAAACGACTGGCCGTCGGGGTGGCGTGTCGCCTGACGCCGCGACCGTAGGACCTCTGGCATGTGTGAGCTATTTGCCAGGTCCTTGTAACGTTTACGCCCGCGGAGTCTTATTTGAGCTCCCTTTGGGTACGTTGGAATCGGATACACGTTCGATTCCAACAAGCCCGAAGGGAGCTTTTCTATGTTTAAACTGATTGCATCCGATATGGACGGCACACTGCTTGACGAAAACGGCCAGGTGCCTCCCGAGACCTACGAGCTGATTCTGGCGCTACACGAGCATGGTGTGCATTTCGCCGCATCGTCAGGCCGTCGCTACGATCGCCTGTGCGAGTTCTTTGCGCCCGTTCGCGACAAGATGGACTTTGTCGCAGCTAACGGCGCCCAGGTCTACGCCGACGGTAAGATGGTAGACCGTGAGGTGTATTCGCACCTGGCGATTCGAAGGCTTGCCCAAGCCGTTAGGACGTTTCCCAATCTGCATCTTGCGCTTTTTGACCGAACCAAGTCCTTCCTGCTCGATGACGAGTGCAAGTTCGTGCGTGAGGTCGATAAGGACCTTCCCAATGCCGAGCGCATTTGGGAGCTGCCCGATCCCAGCGTAAATATCATCAAAGCGAGTATCTTTTGCGACGACAGTGCGGTTATGGACAGTGCGTACGTGCTACAGCGCGAACTTGGTCAGCTCTTTACTTTTGCGCCTTCGGGCAACGCGTGGATTGATGCCATGCAGCCCGGTGTGTCGAAGGCCTCGGGCATCGCACAGCTCATGGAGCACTATGGCGTCGAACGCGACGAGGTCATGGCGTTTGGCGACTCGATGAACGACTACGAGATCATTCGCTTTGTCGGCACGGGCTGCGCGATGGAAAACGCACGCCCCGCGCTCAAGGCAGTCGCCGATCGCGTGGTGGGGTGCAACCGCGACCACGCCGTCCAGCAGGAGCTCCGTCGCGTGCTGGAGAGTCTCGCCTAATTCGGCAGATGGGGACAGTCCTTGCGGCGCCCCGCGAAGAGTGTCCCCAAATTAGCTACCCTGCCGGGTTGCTGCTGCTAGGCGAGGGCGGCCATGATGGTGCGGGCGACGCCGTCGTGGTCGTTGTCGTATTCGGTGATGGCGTCGGCGGCCTCGCGGTCCTCGGTCTCGGCGTTGATCATGGCCATGCCATGGCCCGCTGCCTGCAGCATGGGGATGTCGTTGATGTTGTCGCCGAACGCCCAGGCGTCGGCGAGACGCTCGCCCAAGTGCTCGCATAGCCACGTGAGGGCCGTTCCCTTGGTGGCGCCCTCGCCCATGACCTCGATATTCATGGCGTACGAACGTGTGACCTCAATGCCTCCGAGCGTGTCGAGCGCCGCCGCGATGGCGTCGCGATCGGCGGGGTCGTGCCAGTACATAGCGATGCGTTCGAGCGTCTCGACCTCGTCGATTTTGCTGTCGATATCCATGTCGATCGGCGTTCGTGTGCGCTTGAGCGAAGCCGCGATGTGGGGGTCGCCGCCGCAGAATTCGTCCAGGCGCGTGTAGAGCGAGCGGGGGAGGAAGCACTGCCCATCCGCGAAGATATCGAAGGTCACATCGTGGCCGGCGGCGATGCGATGGACGCGATGGGCAATGCCGCGATCGAGTGGACGGCTCAAAATGCGTGTGGCGCGCGAGGCGTCGGTGGGCACATCGTCGTCGAGCTGCCAGACGCTGGCACCGTTGGCGCAGACCGCGTAGTGTACGGCGGGGTGGGCGAGGATGGGCTCAAAGATGCCCGACAGCGGACGCCCCGTGCAGGGCACAAACTCAATACCGCGGCGCGCAAGCTCGTCGAGCATCGCCCAGGTGGCATCGCTCATCTGCTTATCGCTCGTCAGCAGCGTTCCGTCCATATCGGAAAATACAATCATTTGATGCAGCCCTTTCTACTGGCATAAAAAGCGTGGCCGAGGGCGGTGATGCCCTGGCCACGCTCGGGTTCTATGACGGTCCGCGTCCTAGCGGTCGGCGAGCGGCTTATACTCCAGCGGCTCGATCACCGGACGATAGGCCGGGCGGATGATGCGATGCGCGCAGAAGAGCTCTTCCATGCGGTGCGCCGACCAGCCGGCCATGCGGGCGACGGCGAATAGCGGCGTAAAGAGCGTCTCGGGCACGCCGAGCATCTTGTAGATAAAGCCCGTGTACAGGTCGATGTTGGCGCAGATGGGCTTGGTCATGCCGTGGTCGCGCATCACCTGCGGGGCCAGGCGCTCGATGCGCTCGATGAGTGCGAACTCCTCGCCCAGATCCTTTTTGGCCGCCAGCGAGCGCGCGTAATGACGGCAGACCTCGGCGCGCGGGTCGCTCAGCGTGTAGACGGCGTGGCCCATACCGTAGATGAGGCCCGTGCCGTCGAAGGCCTGCTTGTCGAGGATCTTGCCCAGGTAGGCTGCGACCTCGTCCTCGTCCTCCCAATTGGAGACATGCGCACGGATGTCCTCGTGCATGGACACGACCTTGGCGTTGGCGCCGCCGTGGCGCGGACCCTTGAGCGAGCCGATAGCCGCGGCGTAGGCGGAATACGGGTCGGTGGCCGAGGAGGACAGCACGCGGCAGGCAAACGTGGAATTGTTGCCGCCGCCGTGCTCGGCATGCAGCATGAGCATCACGTCGAGCAGCATGGCTTCGTCGCGGGTGAACGCCATGCCGCCGCGCAACACCTGCAGGATGGTCTCAGCGGTGGAGAGGCCGGGTGTGGGGTGCGGTACGTGAACCTCGGAGCCGCGGCGCTTGGCGACCGAGGCCATATGCGCGAAGGCGGCGATGCGGGGGAGACGGGCGAGCATGGAGATGGCGACGTCGATTTCGTGCTCGGGTGTAATGGCGTCGGGCTCGGCGTCGAAGGCGTAGAGCAGCAGCACGGCGCGCTGAAGCACATTCATGATGCTCGACGACACCGTGGTCATGGGGAACTCGCGGACGTATTCGTCGCTCAGGTGCCTAAAAGCACCCAGGCGTTCGCAAAAACCGTCGAGTTCCTCTTTGGTGGGCAGCGAGCCCGTGATGAGCAGGTAGGCGACCTCTTCGTAGCCATAGCGATCCTCGGCCTGGGCGTTGTTGACCAGGTCTTCGATGCTGTAGCCACGAAGCGTGAGTTTGCCCTGATCGGGCACGACCTTTCCGTCGACCTTGTTGTAGCCATGCACATCCGAGATACGGGTGAGACCCGCGACCACGCCCGAGCCATCGGCATTGCGCAGGCCGCGCTTGACGTTGTGCTCTACGAACAGGCCCTCGTCGTACGGGGCGGTCGGCAGGCCGTGGTAGAGGTTTTCGCTTTCGGGCGAAATCTGACGGCTCGCCTCGTAATCCAGAACCAGGCGGCTCAGATGATCGTCGAAGCGGTAGTAGATTTTCTTGGCGTCGTAGGCCATGCGCGCTCCTCTCCGGTCCGCTTTGGGGCCGCGCGCTTGGACGATATGACGTCAAGCTGCCCCGAGCGGCTTGTTCGCTACAGGCGGTACATAAAGTTGAAGACGTCCTCGCGCTGGATGGACACGTTGACGCCCGAAAGCTCGCCGGCCTCGGCCAGGGCCTTCTGCAGCTCAGCGAAGTCGAGCTTGGACTCGGCGGTATCGGCCAGCATGGTCATGGTGAAGATGTCCTCGATAATGGATTGCGTGATGTCGCGGATGTCGACGTTGGCCTCGCCCAGGACACGGGTGACGCCGGCGACGATGCCGGGGCGGTTCTTGCCAAGGACGGTGATGACGATACGGGAGGACGAGATCTCGGCCATGGGAAACCCTTTCGCGTGATTGCGGCGCGCGCGGGGCGCTCCGCTACGGTACAGTGTTCATCATTGTACCTGTCTGGCGCCAAAAGAGGTGCGCTTACAGCGGCGTTACACGTCTGCAACATGGGCGAAGGGGCGACAGGGTGCGTGTCCGCTGCGGTTGGCCACGCCGCGTTGCACAAAGACCGTGAACCTTTTGTGGGACGCGCGGCGCCGTGGTACCATAGCCGAGTTTGTTGTCTTGGTCGGAAACCAAGACGCCTTATGCGCTGATCGGTAACCAGCGCCTGACCAATAAGGAGTCCTACCATGAAGCAGGGTATCCATCCCCAGTATGTCGAGTGCACGGTGACGTGCTCCTGCGGCAACACCTTCAAGACGCACGCTACTGTGTCCGAGATGAAGGTCGAGCTTTGCAACGAGTGCCACCCGTTCTACACCGGCCAGCAGAAGTTTGTCGACACCGGTGGACGCGTCCAGCGCTTCGCCGACAAGTTCGGTGGCGCCGCTGCCGCCCAGCTCAAGAAGGCCGAGGAGGCCAAGGCTGCCAAGGCCGCCAAGGCTGCTGAGGCCGAGGCCGCTCGCAAGGCCGCCGCTGAGGCTAAGGCTGCCGAGAAGGCTAAGCGTGCTGCTAAGTTTGCCGAGGAGGCTGCCAAGCAGGCCGCCGAGGCTCCCGCAGAGGCTCCCGTCGAGGAGGCCGCTGCCGAGGCCGAGACCACCGAGGCTGCTGAGTAAATAGCTCGCCGCGGAATCACTCGCATTCATGGCATGAGGGCCGTGCATCCATTTGGATGCGCGGCCCTTTTTCTTTTTAAATTAGTGCAAACTAACCTGTTCCCATGGCACCACATGGCAGAGAGGCGGCGTTTGCCCAGATAGACCTGCCAAAATTAACCTGTCCCATTGTGGCAGGTTGGTCGTAGTTATTACGTGGCGGTCGAGCTCGACCGTATAGGCCGCGCCTTGTTTGGCTAAAGTACAATCATCTGTGTTTAACTCGCCCGCAGCTGCACGGCGTGGGCGATGGCCAAAAAGGAAAACCACATGGGATTCATGTCAAAGCTGCTGTCCTTTGGATCCGATAAGGACCTTAAGCGCTACTACAAGATCGTCGACCAGATCAACGGTCTTGAGCCCCAGTTTGAGAAGATGACCGAGGAGGAACTCCGCGCCCAGACCGATAAGTTCCGCGAGCGTTACGCCAACGGCGAGTCGCTCGACGACATGCTTCCCGAGGCCTTTGCCACCGTGCGTGAGGCTTCCAAGCGCATCACGGGCATGCGCCACTTTGACGTACAGCTCATCGGCGCCATGGCGCTTCATGAGGGTCATATTGCCGAGATGAAGACCGGCGAGGGCAAGACGCTCGTCTCCACCTTGGCCGGCTACCTCAACGCTATCGCCGGCAAGGGCGTGCATGTCGTTACCGTCAACGATTACCTGGCAAAGCGCGACTCCGAGTGGATGGGCCGCATCTACAAGTACCTGGGCATGACCGTCGGTCTGCTCCAGAACAACATGCCGCTCGAGCTCAAGCGCCCGGCCTACCAGGCCGACGTCACCTACGGCACCAACTCCGAGTTCGGCTTTGATTACCTGCGCGACAACATGGTCACCCGTCCCGAGCAGCGCGTGCAGCGCGGTCACAACTACGCCATCGTCGACGAGGTCGACTCCATCCTGATCGATGAGGCCAGGACGCCGCTCATTATCTCGGGCGCCGGCACTAAGTCCGCCAGCACCTACAAGGACTTCGCGCGTGCCGTGCGTGGCCTTGAGCGCGGCGAGGACGTGTCGCACGACATGCTTACCGCCACCGAGGATGTTGAGCCCACGGGCGACTACGTCATGGACGAGGCCAAGCACACCATTGCTGCCACCGAGCGCGGCCTTAAGAAAATCGAGCGCCGCTTGGGTATCGATGACATCTATGCCGATCTCTCCGGCCAGCTGGTCAACCACCTGCAGCAGGCGCTGAAGGCCCAGTACATGTTCCACCGCGATAAGCAGTACGTGGTCACCAACGGCGAGGTCAAGATCGTCGACGAGTTCACCGGCCGCATTATGGAAGGCCGCCGTTACTCCGAGGGCCTGCACCAGGCCATTGAGGCCAAAGAGGGTGTGCTCGTGCGCGAGGAGAACCAGACACTCGCCACCATCACCCTGCAGAACTACTTCCGCCTGTATGACAAGCTCTCTGGCATGACCGGCACGGCGCTCACCGAGGACGCCGAGTTCCGCGAGATCTACAAGCTGCCCGTCGAGGTCATTCCCCCCAACAAGCCCGTGCAGCGTGTTGACCACGAGGACCTGGTCTACCGCACCATTCAGGCTAAATACAACGCCGTTGCCGACGACGTTGAGCGTCGTCACGCCAAGGGCCAGCCGGTCCTGGTGGGCACCGTCTCCATCGAGAGCTCCGAGAAGCTGTCTGCCGCCCTCACCAAGCGCGGCATCGCGCACGAGGTCCTCAACGCCAAGCACCACGAGCGCGAGGCCCATATCGTGGCCCAGGCAGGACGTTACGGTGCCGTGACCATTGCCACCAACATGGCCGGTCGTGGCACCGACATCCTGCTGGGCGGCAACCCCGACGAGCTGGTGCGCGAACGCCTGGAGTACGAGGGCCTGACCATGGAAGACGTGACGCCCGAGCAGCTCGAGCAGTTTAACGCCGAGGCCAAGGAGACCTGCAAGGCCGAGCGCGAGCGCGTGCTTGCCGCCGGCGGCCTGACCGTTATCGGTACCGAGCGCCATGAGTCTCGCCGTATTGACAACCAGCTGCGTGGCCGTTCCGGCCGTCAGGGCGATCCGGGCGAGACCCAGTTCTACCTGTCGCTCGAGGATGACCTCATGCGCCTGTTCGGCGGCGACAGGATGGACCGCGTCTCCAAGATGATGGTCACGGCCGACATGGGCGACGACATGCCCATCCAGCACAAGATTATTTCCAAGGCCGTCGAGAGCGCCCAGCACAAGGTCGAGAGCATCAACTTCTCCATGCGTAAGAGCGTTCTTGAGTACGACGACGTTATGAACAAGCAGCGCCAGGTCATCTACGCCGAGCGCGACAAGATTCTGGACGGCAAGGACCTGACCGACCACATCACCGAGGTCATGCACGATACCGTGTACCGCTGCGTGCAGGAGTTCTGCACCAAGGACAGCCACGAGGGCGAGCGCGATCTTGAGGGCCTGCGTAAGTGGGTCGTCGAGCTGACCGGGCATATCGATACCCCTCAGTTCCCCGACGAGGACTTTGAAGCCCTGGCTGCCGATGTCTTGGCCTATGTTGAGAAGTGCTACAACATGAAGGCCGAGCGTCTGGGCGAGGACCTGATGCGCGAGCTCAATACCCAGGTCATGCTGCGCGTCATCGATACCCGCTGGATGAACTACCTGCAGGAGATGGACTACCTCAAGACCGGCATCGGCCTGCGCGGCTTTGGCCAGCGCGACCCGCTGGTTGAGTACAAGACCGAGGCCTACGGCGCGTTCCAGATACTCGTCGATACCATGTATGAGGATTACCTGCGCACGGTTCTGCGCATCGAGATCAAGGCTGCCCCGCGTGCCGTGGAGCACAAGGAGGAGCCCGCGCTCGAGGGCGCGCACTTCTCCGGTCCTGCCGAGGTCGATGGTGACAACGGCGACTCGGTGCTGCGCAAGCAGGCGCAGGTGCAGGCCCGCACGGCTGTTCAAGGCGGACCGGCTGCCGTCAACAACGGTGGCAAGGTGACCACCTATCGCAAGTCCGAGAGCGACGATCCGTACGTCAACGTGGGCCGCAACGACCTTTGCCCCTGCGGTAGCGGCAAGAAGTTTAAGTACTGCCACGGCAGGAATCGTTAATGGCTGAGGCTTTAGAGGTAACGCCCGCCGAGCTGGACGCGTTCGCGGACCGGCTCGGCGAGGTCGAGTCGTATCTCCATCTGGACGAAAAGCGCACGCGCGTGACCGAGCTCGAGGCCAAAAGTGTTGCCCCTGGCTTTTGGGATGACGCCGACGCCGCCCGTGCCACCATGGAGGAGATCGCGCGTACCAAGGAAGATATCGCTGCCGTGGACACCGCGCACGGCGAGCTTTCCGATGCCCGCGCCGCGCTGGAGCTTGCCGAGGAGATGGGGGATGACCCCGACGCCGCCGCCCTTCGCGAGGAGGCTGCCGCTACGGCAGAACGCCTGGCCCGCGCTATCGACGAGCTCGAGCTTTCGAGCTGGTTTACTGGTGAGTTCGATCACAGCGATGCTATTGTGACCATCAAGCCCGGACAGGGTGGTCTGGAGGCCCAGGACTGGACCTTCATGCTCTTTAAGATGTACATGAAGTACTGCCAGCGTCGCGGCTGGAAGGTCACCATCAACGACTGTCCCGCGGCCGAGGTCATCGGCATTGACCGTGCGACCTTTACCGTCGAGGGCAAGGATGCCTTTGGCATGCTGCGCGCCGAGGCCGGCGTCCACCGCTTGGTTCGCATTAGCCCCACCGACGACAAGAAGCGCCGCCAGACCACGTTTGCCGGCGTCGAGGTCATCCCCGTGCTACCCGATGATATCGACATCGAGATCAGTCCCGATGACATCCGCGTGGACGTGTACCACGCGAGCGGCCCGGGCGGCCAGGGCGTTAACACAACCGACTCCGCCGTGCGCGTGACGCATTTCCCCAGCGGCATTGTGGTCACCTGCCAAAACGAGCGCAGCCAGATCCAGAACAAGGCCGCGTGTATGCAGATCCTCAAGGCTCGCCTGTACGAGATTGAGCTCGAGAAGCGTGCTGAGGCGCTCGATGAGATCCGCGGACCCAAGACCACGATTGGTTTTGGCAACCAGATTCGCAGCTACGTACTCTACCCGTACCAGATGGTCAAGGACCTACGCACGGGCGTGGAGACCAGCAATGTCGAGGCCGTTCTTGACGATGGCGACCTGGACCCGTTTGTTATTGGCTACCATCGCTGGGCCACTGGCAATGCCGACGCGGAGACCCCATCTGCATAAACCGCCCGTTTTATGTGGAAATGGATAAAACCCTCCGAGCAGGGTGGTTTTGTATCCAAAGCAAACCCTGCGCAGGGGTGGTTTTTGTTCGGCGAATCGGTAGAATCGAATACAGCAAGAAGTTCGAAGCGCATCCGTTTGGGTGCGCTTTTTTGAGGGAGGTAGCATGGCATATCGTCTGGACATCAAGCGCATTCTTTCGATGAACTTCTTTCACGACCTGCCCCAGATCATGTTGGGGTGTGCCTTGGCCGCCATCGCGACCGACCTGTTTTTGATTCCCAACGGTCTTGCCGCCGGTGGCGTTACGGGCCTTGCCACCATTATCCAGGCGGTCGGCGCGGCGCGAGGCGTGTCGCTTCCCGTCGGTATCCAGACCATCGTGATGAATGCCTTGCTGTTGCTGGTCGTTATGCGCGAGGGCGGCATGTTCTACGTGGTGCAGACCGCGACGGGCTTTGTGCTGCTGGGCTTCTTTACCGATCTGTTCGCCCCGTTTGTAGCGCCTCTGGCACATGCAGACCTGATGCTTCCCGCTATGTGGGGCGGCATTATCACGGGCATCGGTTACGGCATGGTGTTGCGCGCCGGCGCCAACACCGGCGGCTCGGACACGATTGGCCAAATCATCTCGCGTAACACCTCGCTGCCGGTGGGCTCGACCGTCATGGCAATCGACGTTGCCGTATGTGCAGCATCGGCGCCGGTCTTCTCGCTCGAAAATGCTCTGTACGCAGGACTTTCGATGGTGATTAGCGGCTATGTGATCGATGCCGTGGTCGATGGCGGCAACAAGCGTCGTATGGTACTCATCATCTCGGACAACTTCCCCGATATCGCGGCCGACATCATGTATGGTCTGGGACGCGGCTGCACCAAGTTTAGGGCGACCGGCATGTACTCGGGTGCCGAGAAGCCGGTGATCATGGTCATTGTGAGCCGCCGCGAGCTCAATACGCTCAAGACGATCGTGCGCGAGCGCGATCCTCATGCCATCGTGACGGTTGCCGACGTTACGGAAACCTTCGGTGAGGGCTTCAAGGACATTAACGCGTAGGGCCGACCGCGTCCCATCCAAAAGACGTTCACATTGATAAACCGTTTCATCAGCGGTTCTGCCTGCTCAATTGTTCAAATAATGATAAAAACTCTGGTAAAGCCATCAGTTTCCAGCATAATGAAGGACGTACGTGCATCGCGGCTGGGTTGGGACGACCTTCTGTGCCGTGCGCATCTTGTCTAAAGAGGATGAAAGGAAGGCACAATGAGCGACGAAGAGCTCAAAAAGGTTGCCAACGAGGTAAGGAAGGGCATCGTCACCGGCGTGCACGCTGCCAAGTCCGGCCATCCGGGCGGTTCGCTCGGCGCTGCCGACATCATGACCTATCTGTACTTTGAGGAAATGAACGTCGACCCGGCCGATCCCCGCAAGGCCGACCGCGATCGCTTTGTGCTTTCCAAGGGCCACTGTGCTCCTGGTCTGTACGCTGTGCTCGCCGAGCGCGGGTTCTTCCCCAAGGAGGATCTTGAGACGCTGCGCCACATCGGCAGCCACCTGCAGGGCCATCCCAACATGAACGACACTCCGGGCGTTGACATGTCCACCGGTTCGCTCGGCCAGGGCATCTCCGCCGCCGTGGGCATGGCCGTTGCCGCCAAGCACTGGGGCGATACTTACCGCACCTACGCCCTGCTGGGCGATGGCGAGAGCGAGGAGGGCCAGGTCTGGGAGGCCGCCATGTTTGCCGGCAACCAGCAGCTCGACAACCTCTGCGTGATCGTCGACCACAACGGCCTGCAGATCGACGGTCCCGTCGAGGAAGTCAACGACCCCATGCCGCTCGCCGACAAGTTCCGCGCCTTTAAGTTCCACGTGGTGGAGCTCGCCGACGGCAACGATTTCGACCAGATTCGCGCTGCCTTTGCCGAGGCTCGCGCCACTAAGGGGCAGCCGACTGCCATTATCGCGGAGACCACAAAGGGCAAGGGCGTCTCCTTTATGGAGAACCAGGTTGGTTGGCACGGCAAGGCCCCCAACGATGAACAGTTTGAGCAGGCCATGGCAGAGCTCACGGCCGCCGGAGAGGAGCTCTAGGATGGCAGACGTCAAGAAAATCGCCACGCGCGTAAGCTACGGCGAGGCCCTCGTCGAGCTCGCCAACGAGCACGATGACTTTGTGGTCCTCGACGCCGACCTGGCCGCCGCCACGCAGACCGGCAAGTTTAAGGCCGCCTGCCCCGATCGCTTCTTCGATGTGGGTATCGCCGAGAGCAACCTGATGGGTGTTGCCGCTGGTATCGCAACCACCGGTCGCGTTGCCTTCGCGAGCACCTTTGCCATGTTCGCTGCCGGCCGCGCCTTTGAGCAGGTCCGTAACTCCATCGGCTACCCGCACCTCAACGTTAAGATCGGTGCCACGCACGCCGGTATCTCGGTGGGCGAGGATGGCGCCACGCACCAGTGCTGCGAGGATATCGCCCTCATGCGCGTCATCCCCGGCATGACTGTGATCGTTCCTGCCGACGACATCGAGGCCCGCGCCGTGACGCGCGCCGCCTACGAGTGCGACGGCCCCGTGTACATGCGCTTCGCCCGCTTGGCCTCGCCGGTTATCAACGACCCCGAGACCTATAAGTTCGAGTTGGGTAAGGGCATTGTCATGCGCGAGGGCGCCGATGTGACCATCATCGCCTGCGGCCTGATGGTCGGCGAGGCTCTCGAGGCCGCCGAGCAGCTCGCTGCCGAGGGCATCGACGCCGAGGTCATCAACATGCACACCATCAAGCCCATCGATGCCGACCTGATCGTCAAGAGCGCCACCAAGACCGGCCACGTCGTGACCGTCGAGGAGCACTCTATGATCGGTGGCCTGGGCAGCGCCGTTGCCGACGTCCTGTGCGAGCAGTGCCCGACGCCGCTCAAGAAGATCGGCGTCAACGACACCTTCGGTGAGTCTGGCCCGGGTGCCGAGCTCTTGCACAAGTATGGCCTGGACGCCGCCAACATCGTGGCGACCACCAAGGAGTTCTTGGCATAAGGCAAGACGAGGCAAAGCATCGCTTCGACAACCGCAAACAAGCCAGAACAGGGGCGTCCCCAAAGAGGGCGCCCCTGTTTTTTCGGCAACAAACAAATCAGGCCCGCACCAAGCAAGGGCTTCCTCCGGGGAGCGGGCTCATATCAGCAAAGTGCAACTCAGCCCTCCCAACTTTGTACATGCAGCACCCCAAGAAAAACGCGGCGACTCCTTAGTAGCCGCAGGCCGCGCGCAGGGTTACCTCCCAAATCTTTCCGCAGGACGGAGGAGCCCCCGCCGCACGTAGTGCGCAGCGGGGGCTCCGACATGTCCGAGGACGATTTGGGAGGCAACCCTGCGCGCGGCCGGTGAGACCAAACCCCGCCATGCTTCTTATGTGCAGTAAAGCTAATGCTGCTAAAATATAAAGCGCTCATGTAGTTTAAACGCACGACGATAAGGAGCACCAGTGGGTAACCACTTCCGTACCTCCGGTGCGGGCGATGATGCCCCCAAGACGCAGACAGGCGTCCAGGGCAGTCGTTTCGCCACTCCGGATTCAGAGGGCCAGCCTGTTGCTCAGGCCCCCGCTCAGCCGGCAGATCAGGCACAGCCGGCATCCGATCCCTTTGCCTACAATCCCATCAGCGATGTTGCGCTTTCCGGCACGGCGGGTTTTGAGCCCGTTCAGGCTGTGACCGCTCGCGTGGAGCAGCCTCAGGCTGGCGCCGCCGCGCCGCAGCCTAGCATGGCCGGCATTCCCGACCCCATGGCTCCTGCGACACCGGCTCCTCAGCCTGCGCAGTCTGGCCTCTTTGCCGCTATTCCCGATCCCACGCAGCCTGCTGCCCCGGTGGTCGAGAGCGATCAGGCAGCCGAGGTCGCAAGCCTCGATAACGCGCTCAACAACCCCGATTTTACGTCGGTGTTTGCGCCCATCGATCCGCAGGCCAGCCGCAAGAAGATGGCCAAGCAGGCCGGTGTCGAGCCCGTCATCCTTATGGAGCATGTCACCAAGATCTATCCGGCACAGCCCAACAAGCCCGCACTCGACGACATCAACATCGAGATCTATCCGGGCGAGTTCGTCTTTCTGGTCGGTCACTCCGGCTCGGGTAAGACCACGCTGCTGTCGACGCTCAACCGCGACGTCAAGCCGACGAGCGGTCGCATCCTGGTTGCCGGTCAGGACCTCATGAAGATCAAGAACCGCAAGGTCCCGTTCCTGCGCCGCCAGATTGGCGCCGTGTTCCAGGACTTTAAGCTTCTGCCGCAAAAAACCGCCTACGAAAACGTGGCGTTTGCCCTGCAGTGCATCGGCAAGCCCAAGGGCGTCATTCGCAGCCAGGTGCCCGAGGTGCTGCGTCTGGTCGGTCTGGCCGATCAGATGGACTCGCTGCCCGACCAGCTTTCCGGTGGCGAGCAGCAGCGCGTTGCCGTCGCCCGCGCTATGGTCAACCGTCCGCCGCTGCTGATCTGCGACGAGCCCACGGGTAACCTCGACCCGGCGATCTCGCTGGGCATCATGAAGCTGCTCGAGCGTATTAACCGCACCGGCACCACCGTGATCGTCGCCACGCATGACCGCGAGATGGTCGATAGCATGCACCGTCGCGTGATCGCCCTCGAGGGCGGCCACGTTATCCGCGACCAGGAGAGGGGAGGTTACGGCAACTATGGCACCAACTAACGTGGGCTACTCCTTCAAAGAGGCAATCAGCCACTTCTTCCGTAACTGGACTACCTCGCTCGGCGCCGTCATCACGATCTTCCTTTCGCTGTTTATCATCGGCCTGTTCATCATGGGCTCCGCGATGCTGAACTCCGTGATCGGCACCGTCGAGGATCAGGTTGTCATCAACGCGTTCATTAGTGATGACGCCGATCAGGCCGATGTTCAGGCTTTTGAGGCCGAGCTTAAGACGTGGAATAACGTCAAGTCCGTGACCTATAAGGACAAGGACGACGCGCTGGCCGAGTATACGAGCAAGATGTCGGGCAACGCCGACGCCACCATGAGCGCGCTCGATGGCCAGAATCCGCTGCCCGCCTCCTTCGCCATTGAGATGGATGACCCGTCTCAGGTCGAGAGCACGGCAAAGAAGCTCAAGAAGAACGCCGATTTCCAGAAGATCGCGGATGACGGCGACGTCAACGCGAGCGTGCTGTACGGCCAGGAGGAAGTGAGCCGCCTGTTCCAGGTGACCAACTACATCCGCATCGCCGCCGTGGTGCTCGTTGGCCTTCTGACCTTTATCGCATTCATCTTCATCAACAACACGATTCGCCTTTCCATCACGGCGCGTCGTCGTGAGATTGCGATTATGCGTCTGGTCGGCGCCAGCAACGGCTTCATTCGCGGCCCGTTTATCACCGAGGGCGTACTGCAGGCCATTTTGGGCTCGCTGCTTTCCATCGGCGTTCTGGAGCTGCTGCGCAATCTGATGATTCCGCGTCTGCAGGAGAGCATCGGCTGGATGTCGTTTGCCCTGCCGATGCAGTACTACCTGGTGACCTATGCTGCGCTGATTCTGGTCGGCGTGATTATCGGTCTCTTTGGTTCTGCCATCGCCATGCGCCGCTACCTGCGCGTGTAGGCATGCCTGGAATTCATCCCTTCCAACGGGTCGTCTCTTATGGGGCGGCCCGTTTTTTGATCCCAAGGGAACGGCAGGAAAGCGAATCATTTGGGTAGACTCTTTGGAGTTCGTCATCGATAGCAAGGAGGCGCCATGGGGCGCAATAACAAGCATAAGCGCGGTGCCCGCAACAAGCGTGGACCGGTGCGCAGCGAGCGCCGCCCGAGTCTGACCGGACGCGTGCAGCTCCATGAGCACAGCGCCTATGTCATAACCGAGAACGGCGACTACAAAGTCATGGGTCGCGGTAAGCGCGAGATCATGGATGGCGATACCGTCGCCGTGAGCATTAAGAACAGCCCGCACGGTGAGCGTCGTGCCGTGATCGAGGGGGTCGTCGAGCGCGCCGCCATCAGTGTGGTGGGGACGTACCAGACCGCCGGTCCGCTCGGCGTGATCGAGCCGCTCGATTCGCGCCTCAAGGCCGATTTCTTCATTTTGCCCGAGGACACCTCGGCCGAGCGCCTGGGCGTTCATCCCGGTGACGCTGTGGTCGCACGCATTCTGACCTACCCGACGCGTTTGGAATCGGGTACGGTGACGATTGAGCGCCGCATTGGCGGCGATGACGCGCCCGACTTGGGCGTTCAATACGTAATGGCGCGTTATGGCTATACCGATAGCTATCCCGAGGCGGCGCTGGTCGAGGCCGAGGGGCTTTCGCTCGATGTGACCGCGGCACTCAAAGATCCGCTCCGGCGCGATCTGCGCGACCGTTTTGTCATCACGATCGACCCGGTCGACGCGCGCGACTTTGACGATGCCATCTCGCTGGAGCGCACGCCCGATGGCGGTTACAAGTTGGGCGTCCACATCGCCGACGTTTCACACTACGTGGCCTGGGACGGGCATATCGATCTTGAGGCGCGCCATCGCACAACATCGGTGTATCTGGCCGATCGCGTGCTGCCTATGCTGCCCGAGCGCTTGTCGAACGACCTGTGCTCGCTTCGTCCCGACGAGGACCGTCTGGCGTTTACCGTCGATATCGAGCTCGATGCGCAGGGCCACGTTCGCCACTACGATCCCTATCCCAGCGTGATTCGCTCGCGCGTGCGCATGGACTACGATGGCGCCGAGGCGCTGCTGGTGCGTGCCGGCGCGGTGAAGTATGGGGTGCTTGAGGGTGCCGCCGAGGATGTTGCGGCTGTAGAGACTTCGCGTGAGGAAGCGCTCGATCGCGGGCTTGCGTGCGAGGAAACCGCCCGCGGCTATAACGTCGAGCTGGGTGATTTTCTCGTCGCCGCCAACGAACTCGCCGAGCTTCGCCGCCACATTCGTCGCGCGCGCGGTTCGGTCGACTTCGATACGGCCGAGATTCGCGCCCTGTTGGACGAGGACGGTGTGCCCGTGCAGATTGTGGCGCGCGAGCGCTCGTGTGCCACGTCGCTGATCGAGGAGGCTATGCTGCTCGCCAACGAGTGCGTTGCAGAGTGGCTGGCAGACCGTGATATCGAGGCCTGCTATCGCGTGCATGAGGATCCGAGCCCCGATAGCCTGCACGGTGCCGCCGTTGCGCTGGCGCAGCTGGGCATCATCGACGATCGCCGTGCTGCCGGTATTGCCCTGGGGAGTCCCGATGAGCTGCAGGCTGCAGTTGATGCTGCCGCCGGTACGGCAAACGCACCGCTCGTCAACACGCTGCTTCTGCGCAGCATGCAGCGTGCGCTGTACAAGCCGCGCAACGAGGGCCACTTTGCGCTCGCCGCGTCGTGCTACTGTCACTTTACGAGTCCCATCCGTCGCTATCCCGATCTGGTGGTGCACCGCGTGCTCAAACTGCAGTTGGCCTACGAGCAGCTGGGCGGCAAGGACGCCCTGGTCCGCACGCCGCGTCTGATCGGTAAGGGGCGCGAGTCGCTGCCGCGCATTCTGCCGCAGATCTGTCGTGCCTGCAGTGATGCCGAGCGTGCGGCCGACGCCGCCAGCCATGCGACGCAAAAGATCAAGATCGCCCAGTACTACGAGGATCGTCTGGGCGAGCGCTATACCGGAACCATCTCGTGGGTCAGCAGCATGGGTCTTTTTGTTCGCTTGGATCTGACGCAGGTTGAGGGCCTGGTCTCGATCAAGAGCCTGGGCAACGAGTGGTTCGAGTTCGACGAGGACGCGCTTACGCTGACGGGCGCCGACACGGGGACTCGTTATGAGCTGGGCCAGCGCGTGATTATCGAGGTCTCGCGCGTCAATACCACGCGCGGACACTTGGATTTTAAGCTTATCCATTAGCCAAATCCCGACCGTGCGGGAGTGGGGGGCGGTCTTTCGGGGCCGCCCTCGCATTTGAATGATGGCCGCGTCACCGCCTGCTCGGCCGCCCGCTTACCTGCTATTGGAGAGGTAAAACCTACCAAAATAAACCTGTCCCTTTTTGGCAGGTTTACAAGAAAGCGGGGATGAGATGGCGACGGTGTACGGTTATGCGCGGGTGAGTTCGCGCGATCAGAATCTGAATCGGCAGCTGGATGCGCTGGGCGCCTATGGCGTGGGCTCGGCGAATATTTATGCCGACCATGCGAGCGGCAAGGACTTCGATCGCCCGCGGTATCGCGAGCTGCTGCACATCCTGGGAGACGGGGACGTGCTGGTGGTGCTTTCTATCGACCGACTTGGCCGTAATTACTCCGAGATTCTTGAGGAATGGCGACGCATTACCAAGGAGCTCGGGGTTGCCATTGTGGTGTTGGACATGCCATTGCTTGACACGCGCGCCAGGGCCAGCGGCGCGCCGGATGTGACCAATACCCTGATTGCCGATATTGTGCTGCAACTGCTGAGCTACGTGGCGCAGGTGGAGCGCGAGAATATCCATCGGCGCCAGGCTGAGGGGATTGCAGCGGCGCGGGCGCGAGGGGTTCGTTTCGGTCGACCTCGCAAGCCGTGCCCTCCTCAGTTTGAGCTGGTACGCGATAGCTATGAGGCAGGCGATATTACCCGCAGCCAGGCAGCAAAGTGCCTGGGCGTGTGCGTGGGGACATTCGATCGCTGGATGCGCGAGGCGGGGTAGGGGTTTGCGTCGCTTTGACGCTTCCTGTTGCGATTCAAATTTTGCTACAACGACACTGCTATTTAGACTACACTCCTTTTGCGCCGCCTGCTCCGTTGGCGATCAGGTGCATAAGATCTTTGTTCCCGGCAGGCATTTCGACGTTATCGACTTAGGATTCGATGCTGCGGGCTATGTCACCGCGATGCTGCTGGTATTGCTGGCAGCGGCGTTGGTGCGCCATGCGACTCGGCCGATCGGCGCCCATGCGAGGCGCTAGCCGGTAACAAACCCGTTTCTGATAATGCGACCTTGTTGAATTATTTTGTGTCGCGCGTATTTCCGAGCGGTCGGATTTGAGGGGCGAGCGGTAGAACGCTCGCCCTTTGTGCGCCACGATGCGGCACAATGTACCGTAAAAGCTGTTTATATCCGGTACGAATCGTTCGTTGGTCTTTAATTCTTCTCAACGGAGGTGTTTGGGATGGCAAACGGATTGCTTTTGCGGCTTCGCGAGCGTGAGCTCAGCGCGAGCCCGGCGGAACGCAATGTCATCGCATATGTAAGCGCTCATCCGCACGAGGTGGTCGGGCTGTCCGTCCGTGGTCTTGCCGATGCCACGTTCTCCTCGCCCTCGAGCATTTTGCGCTTTTGCAAGCGCTTGGGTTTTGCGGGCTACAAGGAGTTCCAGCGCGAACTGATTGCCGAGCTGGCGCTCTTGGGTGACAAGAAAGACGTTGCCCTCGAGGACATCTCCATGGATGACAGCGTCGAACGTATCGTGGGGAAGGTGATGAAAAGCAACGTGCGCACGATCGAAGCGACGGCGCGAACGCTCGATTACACCGTCTTGGAGCGATGTGCGGCCTATCTTAAGCGGGCACGCGCGGTCAATCTGTTCGGTATCGGTGCCTCTCGTTTGGTCGCGCACGATCTGGCGCAAAAGCTCATGCGTGTCGACAAAGAGTGCCATCTGTACGACGACTGGCATGATCAGCTCTTGTGTGCCAAGAACATGCATGAGGGCGATATGGCAATCGCCTTTAGCTACTCGGGCTTGACGCAAGAGGTGCTGGACTGCACCGCCGAGGCCCAACGTCACAACTGTCCCGTTGTGGCCGTGACCAAAGTAGATGGATCATCCAAGCTTGCCACCATGGCCGATGCCGTGCTCGGCGTCGCTGCGAGCGAGCCCTTGGTCCGCAGCGGTGCCATGGCTTCGCGTATGGCTCAGCTTATGGTTGTCGATGCCCTGTACGCTGCTTACGTTGCCAGCGACTACGAACGAGCGACGCATGTCATTAAGCAAAACTACATCGAGAAACAGGAAAGATGAGGTGAATGAAATGCTCGATTTAACAAAATTCACGACCGAACAGCGTAATCAAAGGTCAATGGACCTCGATACGATGACATCGCTGCAGATCGTCACGACGATGAACGATGAGGATCTTCGTGCCGTCCAGTCGGTCACAAAAGTGCTGCCCCAGGTTGCCACAGCAATCGACTGGGCTGCTGAGGCGCTCGAGCGCGGCGGGCGCGTCTTTTACATGGGCGCAGGCACCAGCGGTCGTCTGGGCGTACTCGACGCTTCGGAGTGTCCGCCCACGTTTGGCGTGTCACCCGATCTGATTGTCGGGCTCATTGCCGGAGGCGAGACGGCGTTTATCAAGGCTGTCGAAGGTGCCGAAGACAGTGAGGAGCTTGGCGCGAGCGACCTGCGGGGGCGTGGACTCTCGGACAAGGATCTTGTCGTTGGCCTGGCGGCAAGCGGTCGTACTCCCTATGTGGTGGGCGGCCTTGTGTACGCCAAGGCAACTGGGTGCAAGACGATCGCAATTGCCTGCAACCAAGGGTCGAAGATCGGGGAGAGCGCAGATCTTGCCATTGAACCCGTGCCCGGTCCCGAGGTGCTGACCGGCTCAACGAGGCTCAAGGCGGGAACGGTTCAAAAGCTCATTCTCAACATGATTTCGACCGGTGCCATGGTCAAGATCGGCAAGGTATACCAAAACCTGATGGTCGATGTGCAGCAGACGAACGAGAAGTTGGTGGTGCGCGGCCAGAACATCGTGATGGAGGCGACCGGCTGCACGCGCGAGCGCGCTATTCAGGCGCTTGCAGATGCCGGCGGCCACGTAAAAACCGCTATTGTCTCGGTGCTGCTGGACTGCGATGCCGAGCAGGCTGCGGTAGCTCTTGGGCGGGCGCGAGGCCATGTCCGTGCTGCGGTGAGTGGCCATGAGAAGAGCAATGCTGATGCCCAGTAGGTGCGCGGCGTGATCTGATACGACATCCAGACGAGATACCCAATACAAGGAGGAGTTATGACGAACAAAGAGCTGGCTCAAAAGCTGCTGGACCTTTTGGGCGGTAAAGACAACGTGCTGGCAAACGCGGCGTGCATGACGCGCCTGCGCGTGACCGTCAAAGACACGGGCAGCGTCGACACGGAGGGCATTAAGGCGCTCGACGGCGTGATGGGCCTGGTTGAGGACGACACGATGCAGATCGTGCTGGGTCCGGGCAAGGTGAATAAGGTGCTCGAGGAGTTCTCCAAGCTCACCGGCCTTGCGAAAGGCGTTGCTGACGAGAGCGTGGTTGACGCTGCGGCCACAAACAAGGCCGCGCAGAAGGCCAAGTACGAGACCAAACCGGTTCAGGCCTTCCTTAAGAAGATCTCCAACGTCTTCGTCGCCCTGCTTCCCGGCATCATTGCGGCTGGCCTCATCAACGGTATCTGCAACGTCATTAACGTCTCGACGGCAGGCGCGCTTGCAGGCGAGTGGTGGTATCAGGGCATTCGTTCCATGGGCTGGGCCCTGTTTGCCTATCTGCCCATCTTGGTGGGCTATAACGCGGCACGTGAGTTTGGTGGCTCCGCTGCGCTGGGCGGCATCGCCGGCATGATGTGCATCGCCAACAGTGCCATGCCCCTGCTTGCGCCTGGCGCGGCCGATCCTGCCACTGCCATTCTGCTGCCGCTCACCAATGCGCAGTACAATCCCGCAGCGGGCGGCATGATCGCGGCTCTCATCGCTGGTGCGTTTTTCGCCTGGATGGAGCGTCAGATTCGCAAGGTTATGCCCAACGCACTCGACACGTTCTTGTCCCCGCTGCTGGTGCTCATCATCGGCGCCTTTGCTCTGATGCTCGTCATCCAGCCGGTTGGCGCATGGCTGACGACTGCCATCTTTAGCGTTTTGACCTTTATCTTCGAGAAGCTGGGCGTCCTGGGTGGCTATATCCTGTCGGCAGGCTTCTTGCCGCTGGTTTCCGTCGGCCTGCATCAGGCGCTCACGCCGATCCACGCTATGCTCAACGATCCCGACGGTGCTACCAAGGGCATCAATTATCTGCTTCCCATCCTTATGATGGCTGGCGGCGGCCAGGTCGGTGCCGGTCTGGCGCTGTACTTTAAGACCAAGAACGCCAAGCTCAAGAAGTACGTCGCAGAGTCCATTCCCGTTGGCATCCTGGGTGTGGGCGAGCCTCTGATGTATGCCGTTACGTTGCCGCTCGTTCGTCCGTTTGTGACGGCCTGCCTGGGTGCCGGCTTTGGCGGCGCGCTTGCGGCGCTGCTTCACATCGGCACGGTTTCTCAGGGCGTTTCCGGTCTGTTCGGCCTGCTGATCGTCGTGCCCGGCCAGCAGCTCGGCTACGTTGCCGCTATGCTGCTTGCCTATGCCGCCGGCTTTGTCCTGACGTGGTTCTTTGGCGTCGACGAGCAGAAGATCAACGAGTTCTTTGGCGAATAGTTTGATATCGCGAGCCGTGTTGCTCAGGGCTCGCGGCGCGCGGCAGATTTCTTGATGCTATGGTTGTGCCGGCGGGGCTAACTGCTCCGCCGGCTTTTTTAAAGGAGCGTTGAAACGTGAAAACGGGTATTTCGATTTATCTTTCCAGCCCTCTGCAGGATATTGAGCGGACGATTGGGCACGGTGCCGCGGCGGGTGCGCGCTATGCGTTTACCTCACTGCATATTCCCGAGGATGGGGGAGCGGCGTATGCCGATAAGATCCGTCATGTGCTGTCGCTGCTTTCCGCCCGCGGCATTGCGCTCATTGCCGATGTGGGACCGCGCACGTGCGATTTGCTCGGGCTTGAGCGCATCGAGGACCTGCGCGATCTGGGGTTGGAATACCTTCGTTTGGACTATGGCTTTAGCGCCCAGCGGGTCGCGGAGCTGTCCGGTGTATTTCGCATTGTGGTCAATGCATCGACGGTGAGTTCTGATGGAATCGCATCGTGGCGTGAGGCCGGTGCCGATGTGACTCGTTTTGCCGCCTGCCACAATTTTTACCCTAAGCCTTATACCGGTTTAGCTCTGGAGGACATTGCTCGGGTGAATCTTCGTCTTGCGGCGCTTGGATTCGAAATCATGGCTTTTGTGCCGGGTGATGCCAACGTTCGCGGGCCGGTATTCGAGGGGCTGCCGACGGTCGAGGCACAGCGCGGTCGCGCGTCAAAGGTTGCCCTCAACATGCTTGAGCTCGCACATGGCGCCGATAGCGACATCGTGCTGGTGGGTGACCCCGATCTTTCCGATGCGGGCTGGGCGCAGTTTGCTCAAGTTTCCGCCGGATATGTGGACGTACGTTGCGAGCTAGAACCTGGCTATTCCTATTTGCGGGGGCAGATTCATCATGACCGGCCCGACTCGAGTGTCCACATCTTTAGATCCCAAGAGTCGAGGACGACGCTCAAGCCGGATGCCGTGCCGTCAGATTTCGGCGCCGGTCTGCCGCGAAATGCGGGCTCGATTGCCGTCGGCAATAGTGGGTACGGACGCTACGAAGGCGAGCTTGAGATTGCGCGGGTTGATCTTCCCGGCGACGAGCGCATGAACGTTGCGGGCCGCATTGCGCCCGAGGCAATGGAGCTGCTGCCGTTCATCAAGCGCGGATTCGGGGTACGGTTCGTTTAGCGTGTGACCCGTGGGCTACAATTGGCCCATCATACGAAGGCGCCCCGTATGGCGTGTGCCTGTGTTGGCCGATCTGTATTCGGAGGATTCCCATGACCGTACTGTTTGTTGAATATCCCAAGTGTTCGACCTGTAAAAAGGCCAAGGCGTGGTTGGACGAGCATGGGGTCGAGTATGTCGACCGCGATATCGTTACGGACAATCCCACGGCCGATGAACTTGCGACCTGGATTGCTCGTTCGGGGCTGCCGGTACGGCGCTTCTTTAACTCGTCGGGCATGAAATATCGAGAGCTGGGCCTGAAGGCGCGTCTGGACGCAGGAATGACGGATCAGGAGTGCTACGAGCTGCTGGCGACCGATGGCATGCTGGTCAAGCGTCCGCTGCTGGTGGGCGACGACTTTGCGATTCCCGGCTTTAGGGAAGCGGCTTGGACCGAGGCGTTGCTTTAATCAGTCCTCCAGCTGTGCCCACTCGTGCGGCTCGTAGACCTTTACATGTTTGTTGGGCGTACCGCTCCAGTACTCCTCGTCCATAAAGGGCAGATATGCCTGAACGCCGGGACAGATAAAGGGAATGCGTTGCTGCTGCAGTCGCTCGCGTTGGCGCTGCTCCAGGTGTGTCTCGGATATGACGGTCGGCATGCCGGACAACTCGACCAAGCTTGCCTGGATGCGCTTGAGGTCGGGGAGTCCTGCGTGCCATGACGTCCGCATGATTAAAAACGAGGCGCGGCGGTATTTTGCCTGCATCACCGTGATAGCAGGGCGCAACGTGGGGTGGATTTTGCCCCGGTCGGGCCATAGGTCGGCCGTTATCTCGAGTCCTAGGGTTTCCCACAGGTAATCCAGCTCTTCGTTCATGGCACCTCGATATCCGCATTAGAATTGATAGCCTGATTGTGTCCTCAGATGCCGCAACTTCGTTGAGATAATCTGCCAACGGTAGATATGGAGCGCTTGCGGCCTTTCGTCTTCGTGCGCGATCGAGGGCTTCACAGGTCCTTCACGGGTTGGGCCAATTTAGGCCAATTTGACCGAATTTCAAAAAAGTCAAAATTGGGGCTTGCGTCACGGCGGGACTTCCCGTATATTTCTTTCTTGCGCAAAGGCACAGCCGAGCGCAGCGATGCAGTCATTGGGATGTCGTCTAATGGCAGGACAGCGGATTCTGGTTCCGTCAATGGGGGTTCGACTCCCTCCATCCCAGCCATTGCATTTGCTACATATGGCCCGTTCGTCTAGCGGTTTA
This sequence comes from uncultured Collinsella sp., assembly GCA_934646865.1. GTDB lineage: Bacteria > Actinomycetota > Coriobacteriia > Coriobacteriales > Coriobacteriaceae > Collinsella. The sequence continues at coordinate 50,630 of CAKUEU010000001.1, forward strand.
GGACGCCGCCCTCTCAAGGCGGAGATCACCAGTTCGAATCTGGTACGGGCTACCACAAAATGAACGCCCGGGCCTCGTAAGAGACCCGGGTTTTGTGTATTGACCGCAAGCGGCGTTTGCCGCGTTTCGTTCCGTTCGAGGAGTAGCCATGGACCTGCCTATCAGCTTGGAAGACATCACGTATGCCGAGAACTATCTGGCGCAGGGCGACCTGGCCACGGCGACGCCGCTGCTGGAGCGTCTGGTGGAGCTCTCCGAGGAGTATATCGACGCTGAGTGCAAGACGGAGGAGAAGCGCCAGTACTTTAGCTTCGATAGCAAGTTTGAGCGCCTGGCCTATCGCCGCGTGGAGAAGGATCCGCGCGAGCTCGTGCAGGTCGAGGTGCCGTTTGGCCGCCTGTACTCCGACATGGCGTTTGCCTACATTCGCCAGCAGGATTATGTGAGCGCTCGCAATGCCCTGATGCAGGCCGTGCGCTGGGATCCCATGAACTGCAACTATCGCTTGGATTTGGCTGAGCTGTTCCGCGCGCTCGAGGATAAGCAGGAGTGGGCATCGCTTTCGTACTCGGTGCTGGAGCGTGCGAGCGATGGTAAGTGCGCCGCCCGCGCCTACGCCAACCTGGGTCAGTACTTCTTGGAGCCCGAGACCGAGAACGTTTCGGCCGCCGTGGGCTGCGCTCGCCTGGCGCTGCGTCTGGCGCCCAACGATTCGCATACGGCGCGCCTGCTCAACAAGATCCATACCACCTATCCGGATGCCGCCGATGAGAGCGACGATCATGTGATGGGCGAGCTGGCCCTGCAGGGCGTGCCGACCTCGCCTTCAGCCGAGATTGCGATCTGCCTGATCATGTGCGCGACCGATGCCGCAAACGACGGCGACAAGCGTGAGGCGACGCGTCTGACGGTCCGCGCCCGAGACCTGGTGGGCGAGGAAGCCTGTGCGGCGATTATCAAACTGGTGCGCGAGAGCGATGCCGAGCTCAACGCCGAGCGCAAGGCAAAGCGCGAGTCTGCGAACAAGAACACTGACGGTGCCGAGGAGGCCGGCGATGCCCAGTAAGCGCGAGCGCAAGCTCATCTCCAAGAATCGCTCGGCTCATCACGAGTACTTTATCGATGAGACGTTTGAGTGCGGCATTGAGCTGAGCGGCACCGAGGTCAAGTCGATTCGCGAGCGCGCCTGCCAGATCACCGACACGTTCGCGCTGATCCGCGGCGGTGAGTGCTGGCTCGTCGGCCTGCATATCCACCCCTACAGCCACGGTGGCGTGTGGAACCGCGACCCCGATCGCCGTCGCCGTCTGCTGCTCCACCGCAAGGAGATCGATTTTCTTGACGGCAAGTTGCGCAACCGCGGGTATGCCCTGGTACCGCTGGAGCTCTACTTTAATACCGACGGTCGCGTAAAGCTGCTGCTTGGTCTGGGCCGCGGCAAGAAGCTCTACGACAAGCGCGAGGATATGGCCAAGCGCGATGTCCAGCGCGAGATCGACCGCGCGCTCAAGGAACGCAATCGCTAGGCGCTCTCTATAAGCTGCGGTGGAATACGGACCACTTTGGCCTTTAGACGGGCTATTCAGTCCTTATTTCACCGCAACTGCGGGTGTCTCATCTTTCTTACTGTTCTGACACATATGTCTCAAAGGCGGTGTCCGTTATGGGCGCCGCCTTTTTTGTGGGTACATACATCCATGAGGTTCCAACCCGAGTTAGGGGAGTGATCGTTATGGACAAAACTGCGTTCTTTACCATGCCGAGCGGCCTGTACGTGGTGAGCTCCGCTGCAGACGGGCTGCGCGCCGGCTGCGTCATCAACACGGCGGTGCAGGTGACGTCCGCGCCGCCGCGCATCTCGGTTGCCGTGAACAAGGACAACGTTACCTCTGGTGTCATCGCGTCGGCGAAGGCCTTCGCGCTGACCGTGATCGATCAGACGGCCGACATGCTCTACATCGGTAACTTTGGGTTCCGCACCAGCAGCGATTACGACAAGTTTGCCAAGTACGAGACCAGCGAGACGGCTCTGGGCATGCCTTATGTGCCCGAGCATGCGGCGGCGCTGTTTAGCTGCCGTTTGATCGACACCGTGGATGTGGGCACGCACCTGCTGTTTATCGGCGAAGTCGAGGATGCCGAGCGCCTGAGTGACGAGACGCCGCTCACCTACGATTACTACCACAAGGTCCTGAAGGGCAAGACGCCGCCCAAGGCATCTTCGTATCAGGGGTAGAAATGCTCTAAAAACACTTGCATTATATTATTGAGAATCTATACTAATAAGTGAAGTACATCAGCAGTCACGTTCGAGAGGAGAACATCATGGCTGAGGAGAAGAAGACCTATAAGTTCGTGTGCACCGTTTGCGGTTACGAGGTCGAGGTCGACACGCCCGAGCTGCCCGAGGATTACGTGTGCCCGGTGTGCGGCGTCGGTCCCGATCAGTTTGAGCTTGTCGAGGAGTAGCTCGCAGGCATACGGCGATTAGCCATACTGAGCTCTGTCCAGGGCCCCCGGTCGAATTTCCGGCCGGGGGTCTTTTGTGTTGGCGCGAGGGGATCGTATTTGTCCGATTGTCTCGATTTGTAACAGCAAGGGGCGGAAATTGGCCCCATCTGTTACAAATCGAGACGTTTGGCTGGGCGGGCGTGCAGTTTCGTTACATCCCTGCCAGCAGCACGGCGTCGAGCGCCGTTACGACGACACCAATCCCTACAAGCAGCACGTTGAGCGGGCGCGAGTTGGCGTATTTGCCCATGACGCGGCGCGAGCTGGTGAGTCGTATGAGCACGAAGACCGTGATCGGTAGCTGGAGCGACAGCAGTGCCTGGCTCCAGATGAGGCCCTCAAAGGGGTTCGAAACGACTAGGCAGGCAACAACTGCACCGGCAAAGCAGAGCGCCACGCCAATCGAGGAGTGCCGGTCGTGGATGTCGTATTCCTCGTCGAACATGCCGGCCGTAATGGTGCCGGCTGCCATGCCCGCCGTCACGCTGCTCGAGAGGCCCGCGAACAGCAGCGCCACGGCAAAGATGATCGAACTTGCCGGGCCCAGGATGGGGGAGAGCGTGGCGGCCGCGACGGCGAGGTCGTCTACGACGATGCCGTGGGCAAAGAAGGTCGTCGCGGCCAGGATGACCATCGCCGAGTTGATTGCCCAGCCCACACCCATCGAAAAGAGCGTGTCGTAGAGCTCGTAGCGAAGGCGCTCCTCGATAACCTGTTCGCCTTGGCCTTCGAAGTGCATGGATTGGATGACCTCGGAGTGCAGAAAGAGATTGTGGGGCATGACGACCGCCCCCAGGATGCTGACGACGATGGCGGCCGAGTCGGTGGGCATGCTGGGTGTGATCCAGCCTGCGGCGGCTTGCGGCCAGTCGACTTTGACCAGCGCGAGCTCAGCCAAAAACGACAGGCCCACTATGCCAACGAAGGCGATAATCCAGCGCTCGGCACGTTTGTAGGAGCTCGTCATGAGCATCGCCATCGAAGTCGTCGCCACGATGACGCAGCCGGCGCGCACGGGCAGCCCAAAGAGCATCTGGAGCGCGATCGCGCCGCCCAGGACCTCGGCCATGGCGGTGGCGACGGTTGCGAGATATGCACTGGCGAGCACGGCGCGTCCGACGGGGCGGGGAAGAAAGCGGGTCGTGGCCTCGGCAAGGCAGGCGCCCGTGGCGATGCCCAGGTGCGCCGCGTTGTGCTGCAAGACGATCAGCATAATCGTAGACAGCGTGACCACCCACAGCAGCGCGTAGCCAAACTGCGAGCCCGCGGCCATGTTGGAGGCCCAGTTGCCCGGATCGATAAAGCCGACGGTGACGAGCAGCCCGGGGCCGATGTGCCGGGCGATGTCCAGACCGCCATGGCCTCCGGTACGGCGCGAACCATAGTGTTGTTTGAGATGGTTGAGCATGGTCGGCTCCTGCGTGCGGACGGCGCGGCGTCGCAAAGGGGTCGTACGGCGCCGCGCGTTGAGCTTGAGATGGGACTACTTGTGCGCCTTGCCCTGATTGGCAACGGCGTCGATCTTGGCGGCGATGGTTGCCGGGTCACCGATGTAGCGCTTGTCGAGGACGTTGAAATCGGTGTCGAAGGTGTAGACGAGCGGCACACCGGTGGGGATGTTGACCTTGAGGATTTCCTCGGGCGTGAGATGCTCAAACTTCATGACGAGCGAGCGCAGGGAGTTGCCGTGTGCGGCGATGAGCACGCGTTTGCCGGCGAGCATTTGGGAGCGAATCTCGTCCTCAAAATAGGGCCAGGCGCGGGCGATTGTGTCTTTGAGGCACTCGGTGTAGGGCAGCTGGTCGGGTGCGATGTCGCGGTATTGCTCCTGGGTGTGGGGGTCGCGCGTGTCGCCCGGATCGAGCGCCGGCGGGCAGACATCGAAGGAGCGGCGCCAGATGAGCACCTGCTCATCGCCGTGCTCTGCTGCGGCATCGGCTTTGTTGAGACCCTGCAGCGCGCCGTAGTGACGCTCGTTGAGTTTCCAGGACTTGATGACGGGCAGCCACTCGCGGTCCATCTGGCCGAGCACGATGTTGAGGGTGTGGATTGCGCGCTTGAGGCGCGAGGTGTAGCAGATGTCAAAGTCGAAACCCGCCTCTTTGAGGGCGCGGCCGCCTGCCGCCGCCTCTTCGCGGCCCGTGTCGGTGAGCTCGACATCGGTCCAGCCGGTGAACAGGTTGAGCTTGTTCCACTCGGATTCTCCGTGACGGATAAGGACGAGTTGCATCGTCTGCTGCTCTGCTTGGTGTGCCATGGGGGCCTCCTTGATCTGGCACAGCGTGCGTGCCGTTTACTTGACGCCGCAAAGGATACCCGTTTTAGGCTCAAAAGTTAACCAAGACTAACAAAAATGTTATCTACCAAGGGGCGGGTGCAATGGAGTCAGTACATGCGCGCTGACCGTTCCCGCGCTAAAACGTGTACGTCAGCCTCCAAAGATGTCAAATTTCGACATGTTTGGAGGCTGATGTACACGTTTCAGATTGGTGAAAGGAGTGTCCCAGACTGCCGGCAGAAAAGGAGCGTCCCCAAGTGCCGGAAAAGGGATCATTTGTTGCGTGCGTTACGCGATTGTTTCGAAACGGGTGGGAAACACAACGGGCCGGCGATGCTCCTAGTATGCCTATTCAACTGACTGTCTAATATCTAGGGGAGGATCGCGATGCAGGCAGATTCCGCTCAGCAGCAGGGCCTTTATCGCCCCGAATTCGACCACGATGCATGTGGCATCGGCGCGCTTGCCGATATTAACGGCGAGCGCCATCACCAAATTCTGGACGACGCGCTGTCCATTCTGGTCAACTTGGAGCACCGCGGCGGCACGGGACTCGAGAAGAACACCGGCGACGGCGCTGGCATCCTGTTCCAGGTTCCGCATCACTTTTTCCGCAAAGAGGCTCAAAAGTGCGGCCAGATTCTGCCGGCAGAGGGCGACTATGGCGTGGCCATGCTGTTCTTCCCGCAGGACGACAAGGGCGTAGAGGATGCCCGTCGCGTGTTTGAGGAGGGCTGCGCCGAGGCCGGCGTGCCGCTGCTCTTTTGGCGCGAGGTGCCCGTCGACCCGCACGACCTGGGCGAGACGGCCCGCGCCTGCATGCCCACTATCCTGCAGGCCTTCCTGGGCCGTCCGGACGACACGCCCGCCGGCGATGCCTTCGAGCGTCGCCTGTACGTGTGCCGCCGCACCATCGAGAAGAAGGCCGATGCCGAGTTTGCCCTGCGCGACAAGATCTTCTACGTGTGCTCCATGAGCTCGCGCACCATCGTGTACAAGGGCATGCTCGTCGCCACGCAGATGCGCCGCTTCTTCATCGACCTCAACGACGCCGCCGTCAAGACGGCCGTGGCGCTCGTCCACTCGCGTTACTCCACCAACACCACGCCCAGCTGGGAGCGCGCGCACCCCAACCGCTTTATCATCCACAACGGCGAGATCAACACCCTCAAGGGCAACGTCAACTGGATCCGCGCCCGCGAACCCAACCTGTACAGCCCCGTGCTGCAGCACGATCTTGAGCGCGTGATGCCCATCATCAATCGTGAGGGTTCCGACTCCGCGATTCTGGACAACGTGCTCGAGTTCCTGGTCATGAACGGTCGTCCGCTCACGCGCGCCGCATCCATGCTGCTGCCCGAGCCGTGGGATCACAATGACAGCCTGAGCGAGGAGCGCCGCGCCTACGACGCCTACCAGTCCATGCTCATGGAGCCGTGGGACGGTCCTGCCGCTATCGCCTTTACCGACGGCCGTACCCTGGGTGCCGCCCTCGACCGTAACGGCCTGCGCCCGGCCCGCTACTACGTGACGCGTGATGGCCGCTTTATGCTGGCGAGCGAGGTGGGCACCATCGAGGTGCGCCCCGAGAACATCCTGACGAGCGGCTGCCTGGGACCGGGCCAGATGCTCGAGGTCGACTTTGCCCGCGGCCGCGTGATCTACAACGACGAGCTGCGCGCCCGCTACGCCAAGGAAAAGCCCTACCGCGATTGGATCGCCGAGGAGACGCTGACCGTCGACGCGCTTGACAAGCCTGCCGCGGCAACGCCGGCCGAGGACGCCGAGGTGCCCGCTGCCGTGCGCATGGCCAAGCTCGGCTATCACTGGGACGATGTCGACGAGGTCGTGCGCCCCATGGCCCAGCAGGGCAAGGCGCCGCTCGCCTCGATGGGCATCGATGCTCCGCTGGCCTGCCTGTCCAAGAAGACGCGTTCGTTCTACGACTACTTCTATCAGCTGTTCGCACAGGTCACGAACCCGCCGATCGACGCCCTGCGCGAGCATATGGTCACCTCGACCACGCTCTATCTGGGCAATCACGGCAACCTGCTCGAGGACTCCCGCACGGCCTGTCAGCTGGTGCGCTTGGAGCGCCCGTTGCTCAACGAGGAAGAGTTCGAACATATCTGTGCCATCGACCGTGTTGGCTTTAAGACCCGTCGTTTCCGTGCCGTCTACCGCCGCGATGCCGGCGAGGGCGCGCTGCAGGCTGCGCTCAAGCAGCTTGCCGAGGACGTCGAGGCCGCGGTTCGCGACGGCGCGAACATTGTGGTGCTGAGCGATCGTGCCGGAGCGGGCGAGGTGCCCGTGCCGTCGCTGCTTGCCGTGGGCTGCGTGCACAACCACCTGATCCGCGCCGGCGTGCGTACCTTTGCCGATATTGTGGTGGAGTGCGGCGACGCCGTGTCTCCGCACGACTTTGCGGCACTGGTGGGCTACTCCGCGAGCGGCATCTATCCGTACAACGCACATGCGTGCATCCGCGATCTGGCGGCACACGGCGACCTGGACGTGACGGCCGAGCAGGGCATCGCCAACTACAACAAGGCTGCGACCGCCGGCATCGTCTCCATCATGTCCAAGATGGGCATCTCCACGGTGCAGAGCTACCACTCCGCGCAGATCTTCGAGGCCGTGGGCTTTACGCCGGAGTTCGTCAACGCGTACTTCGCCGGCACGGTAAGCCGCGTGGGCGGTATGGGTGTCGAGGACGTCGAGCGCGAGCAAAACGAGCGCTACGACGCCGCACTCGCTATCCTTAAGAGCCCAGCTCCCGATCAGCTGCCCACGCTGGGTCTGACCAAGTGGCGCCCGCTCGGCGGCGAGGATCACCTCATCGACCCTCAGACCGTCTACCTGCTGCAGACCGCCTGCCGCGAGGACAGCTACGACACCTTTAAGGAGTACAGCGCCCGCCTGCACCGCACCGGCCGAGCCGTGCGCCTGCGCGACTTGCTCGACTTTGATGCCAGCGGCCACACTCCGGTGGCACTCGACGAGGTCGAGCCCGCGCTCAACATTGTCCGCCGCTTTAACACCGGCGCCATGTCGTATGGTTCCATCAGCAAAGAGGCACACGAGTGCATGGCCATCGCCATGAACCGCCTGCACGGCCGTTCCAACTCCGGCGAGGGCGGCGAGGATCCACGTCGCGAGACCCCGTTGGCCAACGGCGACTCCAAGAACTCCGCAATCAAGCAGGTGGCAAGTGCGCGCTTTGGCGTGACGAGCCGCTATCTTTGCAGCGCCTTTGAGATTCAGATCAAGATGGCCCAGGGCGCCAAGCCCGGCGAGGGCGGCCACCTACCCGGCAAGAAGGTCTACCCCTGGATCGCCGAGGTCCGTCAGTCCACGCCCGGCATCGGCCTGATCTCGCCTCCGCCGCACCACGACATCTACTCCATCGAGGACCTGGCCGAGCTCATCTTCGACCTTAAGAACGCCAACCCCGGCGCGCGCGTGTCGGTCAAGCTGGTCAGTGAGGCGGGCGTCGGCACCATCGCCACCGGTGTGGCCAAGGGTGCTGCCGACAAGATCTTGATCAGCGGCCACAACGGCGGCTCGGGTGCCGCTGCGCGCGACTCTATCTGGCACGCCGGTCTGCCGCTGGAGCTCGGTCTTGCCGAGGCTCAACAGACGCTGCTGCAAAACGGCCTGCGCTCGCGCGTGGTGCTCGAGGCCGACGGCAAGCTCATGGACGGTACCGATGTCGCCGTTGCCTGCCTGCTGGGCGCCGAGGAGTTTGGCTTTGCGACCATGCCGCTCATCTCGATGGGCTGCCTCATGCAGCGCGACTGCCAGCAGGATACCTGCCCCGCCGGCATCGCCACGCAAAACTGCCGCCTGCGTCGCGGCTTCCGCGGCAAGCCCGAGCACGTCGAGCACTTTATGCTCTTTGTTGCCGAGCAGCTGCGCGAGGTCATGGCGAGCCTGGGCTTCCGCACCGTCGACGAGATGGTCGGCCATCCCGAGTGCTTGCGCCAGATTGAGATCCCGGGCAACCGCAAGGCTAACCTGCTGGATCTGTCGCCTGTGCTGGCAAGCGCGACCTGTGAGTTTGGTGCCCACATCCCGGGTGCCGACGGTCGTCACTTCCTGCCCCAGATGGCCGCGGACAGCGAGCTCAACAAGACGCTCGACTCCACGCTGTTCGTGCCCTACACGGCCGATGCCCGTGCGCACCTGCGCCCGATTCGCTTCCATGCCGACATCGCCAACGTTAACCGCTGCGTGGGCACCATCCTGGGCAACGCGGTGACCAAGGCACATCCCGAGGGCCTGCCCGCCGGCTCCATCACCATCGATTGCGATGGATCGGCCGGTCAGAGCTTTGGCGCCTTCCTGCCGCGCGGCATTACGCTCAACGTGTGCGGCGACGCCAACGACTACTTTGGCAAGGGCCTTTCGGGCGGCGAGGTGTCGGTGCGTCCCAACCCGCATGCGACCTACAAGTTCGACGAAAACATCATCGTGGGCAATGTTGCGTTCTTTGGCGCTACGAGCGGCCGCGGCTTCATTAACGGTCTGGCCGGCCAGCGCTTTGGCGTACGCAACTCCGGTGCCACCGTGGTGGTCGAGGGCTGCGGCAACCATGGCTGCGAGTACATGACGGGCGGCCTGGCGCTTATCCTGGGCGAGGTCGGGCAGAACTTCGCTGCCGGCATGACGGGTGGCGTGGCCTATGTCTTTGACCAGTACGGCACGCTCGATGCCCGCGTGAACCATGAGAGCGTTGAGCTCAAGGCCCCGACTGCCGGCGAGCTGGCGCAGATTCGCGAGCTCATCCAGGAGCACGTGGACACGACGCAGAGCCCGCGCGGCATCAAGCTGCTCTACAGCTTTGAGACGATGAGCAAGCACTTTGTGAAGGTCATTCCGACCGAGTACGAGCGCGTGCTGGCGATTGTCGCCGCCGCCGAGGCCGCGGGCAAGACGCATGCGCAGGCCGAGGAGCTGGCGTTTGACATCGTGACCGGTCGCGCCGACGCTGCCAATATTGCTCGCTTTGATGTGGCGGGTGGCGTCGCTGGTGCTGTGACCGCCGCCGCTGCCAGCTCTGTTGCTTCGACCAAGAAGGAGGCGTAAGTGCCATGGGTAAGCCCGGTGCTTTTCTTGATATCGATCGCGTGACCCACGAGCTTCGCCCCGTGGAGGAGCGCAGCCGCGATTTCGATCCGCTGTACGTGGAGCTCGACGATGACGCGCGCCGCGCCCAGGCGAGCCGTTGCATGATGTGCGGCGTGGCGTTTTGCCAGATGGGCGCGAGCTTTGGCAAAGCGCGCCCGAGCGGCTGCCCGCTGCACAACCTGATTCCCGAGTGGAATGAGCTGGTGTATCGCGGCCGCTGGGACGAGGCGGCCGAGCGTCTGTCGCTTACCTCACCCATGCCCGAGTTTACGAGCCGCGTGTGCCCGGCGCTGTGCGAGGCGGCGTGCAACCTGGGCTCGGTCGACGGCCAGCCCACGACGATTCACGACAACGAGCGTGCGATCAGCGACCACGAGTGGGCCAACGGCGGTCCGCGCCGCTTTGAGCCGGCGGGGGAGGGCGCGCCCACGGTTGCCGTGGTGGGCTCCGGCCCTGCTGGCCTGGTGGCCGCGTGGGAGCTCGCTCGTCGCGGCGCCCGCGTGACGGTGTTTGAGCGCGACGACCGTCCGGGTGGCCTGCTCATGTACGGCATCCCCAACATGAAGCTCGAGAAGTCCGTGGTCGAGCGCCGCGTGGCGCTTATGCGCGAGCTAGGCATTGTGTTTGAGCTGAACGCCGACGTAAGTGATCCCAAGGTTGCCGCCAGGCTCGACGACTTTGACGCCGTCGTGGTGGCTGCCGGAGCCCGTGCCCCGCGTGGCCTTTCGGCTGCGAACATCGACGCTCCGGGCGTGGTGTACGCCGTGGACTACCTGACGGCATCGACCGTCTCGGTGCTCGACGGCGGCGAGCCCGCCATTGACGCGCGCGGCCTGGATGTCGTGGTCATTGGCGGCGGCGATACCGGCAACGACTGCGTGGGCACCGCGGTGCGCCAGGGTGCGCGTAGCGTGCGCCAGTTTGAGTTCTTGCCGGCGGCGCCCGATAAGCGCACGGCGAGTAACCCCTGGCCGCAGTGGCCCAACGTGAAGAAGACCGACTACGGCCAGCAGGAGGCTATCGCTGCCATGGGCGGCGAGATGCGCGCCTGGGGCGTGGATACGCTCGAGGTGTTGCTGGACAAGAAGGATGCGGCTGCGGGTCTGCGTGTGGTTGACCTGGACTGGTCGGCAGGAAAGCCGGAGCGCATCGCGGGCTCCGAGCACGAGGTGCCGGCGCAGCTGGTGCTCATCGCTTGCGGCTTTACGGGTCCCGAGCATGGCGTGTTTGATGCTGTCCGCGTGCCTGTCGCTACCGCCGGCCGTCCGCTGCCTGTGATGGCTGCCGAGGATTCGCACCTTGCGGCTCGCACGGATGGTGTCGCCGCCGATGCCACGCCGGTGTATGTGGCTGGTGACGCCCGCAACGGCAGCTCGCTCGTGGTGAACGCCATGGCCGATGCCCTCGCCTGCGCCACAGAAGTCGCCGACGCGCTGGCACTGTAAGGTAGTCACGGAGATATTCAACAATCGAATCGGCAAGGGCTGTCCCTAACTGCCGGCACAAAAGGAACGTCCCTAAGTGCCGACAGTTAGGGACGTTCCTTTTCTGTCGGCATTCGGGGACACTCCTTGCGGATTTGCGAGCAGTTTGCTCGTTTGTCGACGTACGGGTGTTCATTTGTCGACTTCTTGGGCTGTGGTCACCTGTTGTTTATGTGGTGGCTGCGGGCATCTGGCTCAAAAGGGCGGGTTGGCCGTCTATGTTTACCTGCGGTTTTGTTGCGGTGCGCATTTTCGGTCAAGCTTTTCGTCAAGTGTTTGGTCAGCATCTGGTTTGCAGCCGGAGGCCCATTTTGCCCGTGCTGGCAGTGGCTGCCCACCTTCCTCGTAAGCTCAAATTGAGGTCCATCAGTTTGAGGAGGATGCCATGACTGACCATGTTTTTGACCGAGCGCAGCTGTCCGAAGTCGTCGGCAACGATATTGCCGATATGGCTCACTTTTGGATGCTGCGGAAGTTTCAATTCCTAGAGCCGGCTCGTGAGCAGTTCGAGATCATTGTCGATCCGTGGCTCAGCTATTGCACCGAGCCCTCACAAAACGAAATTATGGCCTACAACATGGCGTTTACCGATTGGCTGCTCTTTGAGCGCCCCTATCGTCATGGTGCGACGCTGCTCGAACTGTATGTGGACGAGCCGCCGGCGTCGCTTTCGGCTGCGTCGCTCAAACGGCTCGAGCAGGTGCGCGACACACAGTATTTCTCGCGCTTTGGCATTTTGGACAAGGATTCTGCAACCGGCATGGTTGCGCTGAAGGATACGCGCACTGACCGTCGTTTTGATGTTTACGACCCGCACATCGTGCAAAAGGGGCACTGGAACGATGGCGCGATTGCGGTGCGCCTCGCGTGCGTGGACGATGTCTGGCTGACGGCGGGGCAGCTCTATCTGTACGACATTGCCCGCCTGAGCGACACGGCAGTCGATGGGCCGGGCGCGGTGCATCCGGAGGACCTACAGGACGGTTTTGACACCTCGTGCATCAGTTTCTTCCTGCGTCTGGTTCGCGACATCATGGGGGCACAGGGACGATACGTGAAGTCGCTCAACATCTACGAACAGGAGTGGGAGTAGGGAGTGGGGTTGGCGATGTGCCGCTGCCCCTGGCTTTGTCTTGATCTGTAACATCTAGCGGCCAAAAACGGGTCTAATCGTTATAGATTGAGATTGAGGGTCGACCGTCGATACAAAATCTCAATCTGTAACAGTTAGAGGCCGAAAACCGGTCTACCTGTTACAGATTGAGACAAAGGATTGGTCTGCTGCCGAAAGATCTCGATTTGTAACATCTGGAGGCTTAGATGCCGTCTTCCTGTTACAGATTGAGACGTTTACCAGTGGCGGCAATGGCAGTAATGGTTCGTTTGCCAGAATTGGTGGTGATGGAAGTGTCCAATACTGTCCGCGAACACAAACATACGACTCGTAACACATTGGCGCGAAACAGGATGCTCGCTCGGCTCACGGAGGCGGGGGAGCAGGGCGCGCTGCTCGCAACCCACGACAATGCCGAGCTCATGTGGCTGCGGCGCCATGTGGGGACCGACGATATCGCGGAGCCCGAGCCGTATCTATTCTGTTTTCAACATGATTGGGATTTGCTGACGCCGTCGGAGCGGGCGCTGCGGACCATCAAGGGTCTTGCGGAGTTTCATCCCGATTGGGCGTTCTGGGGATATGACGCGGCCCTTCTGTGGGGCTTGGAAGTGCCGAACGATTTGCTCGGGCCGTGTTTTCTTGTTAAGACGGGCTGTTCTGCGCCGTTGAGCGGTGGGTGCAGGTTGCTGCGTCCGCAGGCGGCGGGTGCGCTAGAGCGCGTCGACGGTGTGCAGGTGACGCCGTTTTGGCGCACGGTGGAGGATTGCCTGCTACGGGCGCCGTTTTCGTATGGGTTGGCAATTGCCGATTCTGCCTTGCGGGCGAAGGGCTCGTCGCGCGATGAGTTGCGTGAGCGGCTTCGCGCCGATTGCGATGGTCGACGTGGGTATCGCAGGGCGCAGGTGATTGCGGCGTATACGGACGGGCTGTCCGAAAACGGCGGCGAGTCTCGTTTTCGAGCTTTCTTTATTGCGTACGGCTTTCCGGTGCCGGAGCTTCAGGTGGAGTTTCATGATCCGCTCGATCCGAGCCAAGTGTTTCGCGTCGACTATTTCTGGCGGCTCGAGAACGGGACGTGCGTCATCGGCGAGCTGGACGGGAAGGGGAAGTATGCGCTGCAGGCCGGCGAGGGCCGGAAGTCCGTCGACCCGTTCGTCGCAGAGCGTCAGCGAGAATCTCATCTGACAATGCTCGGACACAAGGTGCTTCGGTTTACGTTCGATGAGCTCAAAGGCCCGGGGAAGCTGGTCGAGAAGATGAGGCTGGCGGGTATCCCGCAGCGGGCGGATTTGGCTGAGGAATGGAGGCGTCAGTGGTACGGGCGCTGAGAGGGTTTGTCTCGATCTGTAACACCTGGAGGCAGTTTGGGGCCGTAGCTGTTACAGATTGAGATGAACGGGCACGGGGCTGTCCGAATGTCTCGATTTGTAACATCTGGAGGCAATTCTGGTTCGTAACTGTTACAGATCGAGACGGAAGGTTGGCTGCCGATGAATTATCTCAATCTGTAACACCTGGCGGCTGAAAACCGGTTTACCTGTTACAGATCGAGACAAAGGGTTGGACCGCTGCCGAAAGATCTTGTTCTGTAACATCTGGAGGGCAAAACCCGGTATTCCTGTTACGGATCGAGATGTTTCGTGGTCGCGGTCACGGCTGGGGTGGAGCCGTATCGGCCGCGCCCATCCCTGCGCCCCCTCTTTTCTCCGTTAACCGATATGCCCGACTTTAGCTTGCTACATTGGGTGATAATGGACAAATGTTGAAGTTTTTTGAGGGGGAGGAGTCCGATATGGCGTCTGCCGATCGTCCCACGTTGTTTATCAATGCGACTATTCTGGATGGCTCGGAGCATATGGAGCCGCAGTCCGATATGGCGGTGGCTGTTGAACGCGGCGTCATCACGTGGATCGGCCCGAGTGCCGTGGCACAGGCGCCGGCGGGTGCCGAGGTCATCGACCTGGCAGGCGCGTACCTCATGCCGGGCCTCATCAACATGCACGTGCATCTGTGCGGTTCGGGCAAGCCGGTCTCGGCGGGTGATGCGGGCGCGCTCATGAAGAAGCTCGATAATCCCGTGGGCCGCGCCATCGTTCGTCATATCCTCAAGGGCAGCGCCCAGCAGCAGCTGGCGAGCGGCGTGACCACGGTACGCGGCGCAGGTGACCCGCTGTTTGCCGACATCGCCGTGCGCGACGCCATCGACGCCGGCAAGTATCAGGGCCCGCGTCTGGTGGCGCCGGGCACGGGCGTTACGGTGCCGGGCGGCCACGGCGCGGGTCTGTTCGCACAGGTGGCCAATACTCCCGCCGAGGCAGCCGAGCAGGTGCGCGACCTGTATGCGCGCGGCGCCGACGTCATCAAGTTGTTCGTGACGGGTGGCGTGTTCGACGCGACCGAGGTGGGCGAGCCGGGTGTGCTGCGCATGCCGGTCGATGTCGCCGCGGCGGCGTGCAAGGCGGCGCACGAGGTCGGCCTTCCGGTTATGGCCCATGTCGAGAGTACCGAGGGCGTGAAGGCCGCGCTTCAAGCGGGCGTCGACACGATCGAGCATGGTGCTCCGATGACATCCGAGATCCTGGAGCTGTATCGCGGTGCCGCGGGTACCCAGCTTGAGGGCCGCGCGCCGAGCGTGACCTGCACAATCAGCCCAGCGCTGCCGTTTGTGCTGCTCGATCCGGAGAAGACCCATTCGACCGACACGCAAAAGAAGAACGGCGATATTGTGTGCTCGGGCATTATCGAGAGTGCTCGCGCTGCCCTGGATGCCGGCGTTAAGGTGGGCCTGGGCACGGACTCGAGCTGCCCGTTCGTGACGCAGTACGACATGTGGCGCGAGGTGGCTTACTTTGCCAAGTACGTTGGCGTGAGCAACGCCTTTGCGCTGCATACGGCCACGCAGGTCAATGCCGAGCTTTTGGGCTTGGGTGGTGAGACCGGTACGATCGAGTGCGGCAAGGCGGCCGACATTCTGGTGACGCGCAAGAATCCTCTGGATGACCTGTCGGCGCTTCGCGAGCCGATGCACGTAATGTGCCGCGGTGAGCTGGTGCGCAAACTGAAGGTCAAGTATATCCCTGAGGTGGACGCCGAACTCGACGCGATTATGGCCATGCCTGCCGAGGCGCTGGCCGAGGAGCTTGCGCGCGATGGCGTGGCGTAGGCACTGGCGTGACGGGGGCGACAGTTTTCGTCGAATGCTGTCGCCTCACGCAAAAAACCGAGGTCTCAACACGAGACCTCGGCTTTTTTATCGAACAAATACTTAAGATTTGGGACAAACAAACCTGATTAATTTGTCCCACGTGCGGTGGCTAGGAGCGGGTTTCCATCTTGGCGTGGCACTTGGGGCAGGTGACGCGGATCTTGCCCTTGCCCTTGGGGACGGAGAGCATCTGGCCGCAGTTGGGGCACTTGAGGTAGGCCGTGGTCTTGCGACCCTTCCACATCTTCTTGGCCGTGCGCTTGGCACGCTCAAAGTCCTCCTTGCTGGTACCGGCAGCACGCGAGGCATTGGCCGCCGTGGTACCGCCGCCCAAGCTGGCGACGAACTTGCCCAGACCGGGGACGTTCGCGGTCGCGGCGACAAAGGCCTCGTTCTCCTTACGGCGTGCGTCGGCGTTCTTGGACAGGCCGCGCAGCACGCCGATCACGATGACGGCGATGGCGATCCAACTGAGCCACTGGAAATGTGCGAGCGACCCAATCATCGCGAGGATGATACCGAAAAAGCCCAGCACGATGGTGAGTTCGTCGGCGCCGTTGCGACCTTTCATAAAGTTATCCATGCAGATTACCTTTCATTCGATATGCTGCACGCCTTTATACCCCATTTGGTGCATAGGGGACAGGTTAATCTGCACCAATGTGGTGCAAACGTACCTGTCCCCATTGCACCAGTGGCGGCGCAAGTCTGTCCCCGATGCACCAAGATGGTGCAAAGAAACCTGACCCTCTTGCATCAATTACTTGGCGAGCTTGTCGACGACGCGTTCGATTTCGGCGAGCTTGGCGGCCTTGAGCTCTTCGTCTCCCGATTCGATGGCAGATGCGACGCAGCCCTCGATATGGGCCTTGAGCACATCGGCGTTGATCCGCGCGATGAGTGCCTGCGTGGCCATGAGCTGCGTGGAGATGTCGACGCAGTAACGGTCCTCCTCGACCATCCGCAGGATGCCGTCGATCTGCCCGCGTGCCGTCTTGAGCATGCGGGTCACCGATTTATGATCTGCCATCATGGCGAGTCCTCGTTTCTGGTCGATCCTTCAAATACCTCACCCTCAGTTGCGGTGAAATAGTTCCTGATTGAAGGCTTAAAGCGTTTAAACCGGAACTATTTCACCGCAACTTCTGGGGGGGCAGGTGGCAGTTGCTACGCGGCGGTTACGGACAGGGCGTGGAACTTTTCGCCGGCGCCCTCGACGGCGGCGGCGAGCTGCTCGGCGGTTACGGTGTCGGCGCACTCAACCTGGACGGTCTGGGTCTCGTGATCGGCATCGGCGTCGGTCACGCCGGCCACGTTGAGCAGCGCGGTCTCCACGGTAGCATCGCAATGGCCGCACATGAGGCCCGAAGTCTCAATCGTGTAACGCATGGGTATTCCTTTCTGTTGTGTCGGCTTTCCCAGGCACCCGACCTTGACCTTCAAACCGTCGCTCGCGTACCAAAGTACGCGTCGCTCCTCTTTCAGGTCAATCTCGGGCACCTGGAAAACCCGTTCTAAATGGACGTAATTGTGAACCTATTTTGCCACTTTAGGCTTAAAGGATTTCAGGCGTAGGGCATTGCTTACGACGCAGACACTCGACAGGCTCATGGCTGCGGCGCCGAACATGGGCGAGAGTTGCCAGCCGGTGAGCGGGAAGAACACGCCCGCGGCCAGCGGGATACCGATGCCGTTGTAGAACAGCGCCCAGAACAGATCCTGCTTGATGTTGCGGATCGTGGCGCGTGATAGCTCGATGGCACGGGCGACGTCCATGAGGTCGCTGCGCATGAGCACCACGTCGGCACCCTCCTTGGCGATGTCGGCGCCGGTGCCGATGGCAAGGCCCACATCGGCGCGCGCCAGGGCGGGGGAGTCGTTGATGCCGTCGCCCACCATGGCGACCTTGCCGCCCGCGTCCTGCAGCTCGCGCACGTGGCGCTCCTTGTCGGCGGGAAGAACGTCGGCGATAACCTGCTCGCTGGTAAGCCCCACGCGGCGGGCGATGGCCTCGGCCGTCACGCGGTTGTCGCCGGTGAGCATGCGCACGTCGACGCCGAGCGAGCGCAGCGCGGCGATAGCTCCGGCGCTCGTCTCCTTGACCTCATCGGCCACGGCGATGGTGCCGGCAAGCTCGCCGTTCTTGGCGAAGAACAGCGGCGTCTTGCCCTCGGCGGCAAATTGCTCGGCAAGGCCCACGGGCACGGTGACCTCCAGCTCGTTCATCAGGCGCACGTTGCCGGCGGCGATGGCGTTTTGACCTTCGCGCGCCGTAACGCCGCGACCGGGCACGGCGGCAAAGTCCTCGACCATGCGCGCGACGATGCCACGCGTTTCGCACTCGGCCATAATCGCCTCGGCCAGCGGATGCTCGCTCGAGCGCTCCAGCGCGGCGGCAAGCTTGAGCAGGGCTTTCTCGCTCATGGCAGGCGTCCCGTCGGCGCGCGTCGCCACCACGATGTCGGTTACGGCCGGCTTGCCGCGGGTGACGGTGCCCGTCTTGTCGAGTACCACGGTGCCCACGCTGCGCAGGTTCTCCAGCGCCTCGGCGCTCTTAAACAGAATACCCATCTCGGCGCCCTTGCCGGTGCCGACCATAATGGCGACGGGCGTGGCCAGGCCCAGCGCGCACGGGCAGCTGATCACCAGCACGGCGACGGCGGAGGTGAGCGCCTCGTTCACGCTGCCGGTCAGCGCCAGCCACGCCGCAAAGGTCACGGCCGAGATGACAAACACCACGGGCACAAACACGCCGGCGACCTTATCGGCCATGCGGGCGATGGGCGCCTTGGTGGCGTTGGCGTCCTCGACGAGCTGGATGATCTTGGCGAGCGACGTGTCGGCGCCCACGCGCGTAGCACGAAAGGTGAACGACCCGGTGCGGTTGACCGTGGCGGCGTTGACGGTGTCGCCGGCGGTCTTTTCCACGGGGATGGACTCTCCGGTAAGCGCGCTCTCATCGACGGCCGAGGCACCCTCGAGCACCACGCCGTCGACGGGGATGGACTCGCCGGGGCGCACGCGCAGCACCTGGCCGGGCAGGATGGCATCGACGTCGACGGTGGTCTCGGTACCGTCCTCGGCCACGACGGTCGCGGTCTTGGGCGCAAGGTCGATCAGCGCTTCGATCGCACCGCCGGTCTTAGACTTGCTGCGCGTCTCGAGGTACTTGCCCACGGTGACGAGCGACAGAATCGTGCCGGCGCTCTCAAAATACAGGTTGTCCATGCCCGTCATCATGGCCTCGTGGACCTGTCCTGCGGCCAGCTGGTCGGCCATGATGAACATGGCGTAGAACGACCAGGCGATGGATGCGGTGGCGCCGACGGCGATGAGCGCATCCATGGTGGGCGCGCCGTGCACGAGCGATTTAAAGCCGTTGATAAAGTACGCGTCGTTGACGTAGACGATGGGGATGAGCAGGACGAGCTCGGTGAGGGCGAGCGTCATGCTGTGCGTGTGGTCGGTGAAAACGCTGGGCAGCGGCCAGCCGAGCATGTGCCCCATGCCTATGTAGAACAGCGGGATGAGGAAGATGATTGAGACGATGAGTCGGGTGCGCATGGCGGAGGCGGCTACCTCCAGCTTTTTGGTGGGCGACTCCATATGGGCGGCGCCGGACCTGGCCTGCGCGCTGCCGCTCGGGGCGGCTTCGGTGCCCGCGCTGACGGGCGATGCCGAGTAGCCCGCGCGGTCGACGGCGGTGCAGATGTCGTCGGGGGTGACCTGCGCGGGGTCGTAGTCGACCAGCATGGAGCCGGCGAGCAGATTGACTGCGACGCTTTGGACGCCATCGAGCTTGCTGACGGCGCGATCCACGTGTGCCTGGCAGGCGGCGCACGTCATGCCGCCCACGTCGAACTTATCTTGAGCCATGGCCTCTCCTTTCTGTGGGGTAATGTCGGAAATGTTAACCTGCCGATACTATACACCCATACCCCCTGGGGGTGTCCAGTGGGGATAGAAATGTATGACATTTCGTTTCAGAAGGGGTCAGCTGCCGGGCCAGCGGACCGTCCAACCATTCATCTCAATCTGTAACAACTAGACCTGTTTTTGGACCTTAACTGTTACAGATTGAGACAAACCATCAGCCAACAACTCAAATGTCTCAATCTGTAACATCTGGAGAGGTTTTTGACCCCTTACTGTTACAGATTGAGATGTTGTCTCGTGGGGTTGAGATTTGTCTCGTTTTGTAACATCTGGGGACCGTTTTGCCGAGTAGATGTTACAGATTTAGACAAACCGTCCGGCCGCCACCTCAATATCTCGATCAATAACATCTAGCAGCGAAAATGACCCCTTACTGTTACAGATCAAGACAAACTGGAGCAGGTGCCTTGAACCCTGCAATGAAAAACGCCGGGGCGCCCGTGTGATGGACGCCCCGGCGTATGTTGGGCGGGGTTTACGGAGTAGCGGGAGAGGGGGGAGAAGCCGTCCTCCCGAAATCCTTACTCCTGACGACGTTTCTTGTCAGCCAGGAAGACGCCGGCGGCTACAAGCACGACGCCTCCGATGACGAACGTCTCACCCGAGAGCGCAGCATTGTCGCCCGTGGTGGGCAATGCCGAGTTGCTGACCGCCTTGGCATTGCCGGCCGACGGCTTTCCGGCAACCGGCTTGGCGGCCGCCGGCGTGATCTTGCCCTGTTCGGCCTTCGCCGCCTCCTGCTCCTGACGGGCGATCTCGTCCTTCAGGGCCTGCTCGGCGGCAACGCGCTTTGCCTTTGCCTCGTTGTAGGCATTGAGGGCAGCGGTGTAGGTGGGCGTCGCAGCATCAAGGTCTGCCTGAGCGGAATCGAGCGCGGCCTTCGCGTCATGTTCCGCCTGCTCGGCGGCGACACACTTGGCAAAGAGAGCGTTGAGGGTGTCGTTCGCGTTTGCGTCGGAGCCGGTTGCGATGCCGTTTTCGACGTTGACGGACTTGAGCTTTCCGAGGGCGGCGGCAGCGGCGTCCGATGCGGCCTGAGAATTCTCGACCGCCTGCTCGGCGTTTGCGATGGCGTCGTTTGCCGCGCTAAGGGCGACTTCGGCCTCGGTCACTGCTGCGTCGGCGTCCTTCTTGGTCGCCTTGGCCGCGGCAAGGTTGCCGGCCGCATTGCTCAAACCGTCGGCATGGGCCTTCTTCGAGGTAAAGTCGTTTTCCGCCGTGGTCAGATTGCTTGTGGCGTGCTCCGCGGTCGCCGCCTTGGCCTCGGCGTTGTCCTTCGCGGTGTCGAGGGCCTGCTTCTTGGCGGTCTCGTCAAGCTTCGCCTTTTCGAGAGCACTCTGGGCAGATGCTTGGGCGGCCATGGCTTCATCAAGCGTTTGATGAGCCTTGTCAGCCTTCTCCTGAGCCGCAGCAACATCGGCAGAATACTTGGCAAGTTCCTTCTTTTCATCTTGCAGGGCTTGCTGCTTTAAGAGAGCCTCTGCCTTGGCGTCATCAACCTTCTTCTGACTCTGAGCGGCTTGCTCTTGCGATGCCTTAAGCTCGGCGCGCTTCTGGTTGACGACCTGCTCTGCGGGCGCCACGTTGCTTTGAGCTGCTTTGACCTGGTCTTCGGCTTCGGTAACCTTCCCGTTCGCCTCAGTGAGCTTTTGCTCTGCCTGAGCGACCGCGGCGGCGGCGCTTGCTACGTTGCCATTTTCGGCGTTAAGGTTGGCATTTGCGGCATCAATGCCCTCTTGCTTTTGAGCGACGAGGGTCTCTGCTGCCTTTACGGCATCGGCTTTCGATGTCGCTGTGCTGCGCTTTTGCTCAAGGTCCGTCTTTGCGGCGGCGAGTTTTTCGCTGGCCTTGGAGAGGTTTAGCTGATACTGATCAAAGAGATTCTCGAGTTCATCGATCGAGTATTCTTTCTCGTATGAACCGTAATTGTTGTCGATCTCCAAGACGAATACATACGGCCAAAGGGTTCCGCGCGAGTTGATGCCGTATCCCATGGTCTTGGCGTCAGGCTGTACGATATTCAAATAGTGGCCGACGGTGCCAAAGCCTACACCCTGAGCTCCAAATTCAGTGCCATGGCTCCAGAAAACCTTCCAAGCATCCTTGGGAGCAATTTCACCAAGGTTGGCTTTCGCTGCAGCCTGGTCAAATATCAGCTTTTCTTTATCAACCCATTGGTGTGCGATATTTTCTTTGGTGCTGAAGTTCCAGGCGGCATTTTCAAATCCGGCATAGTCTGAGTGCCCCTTCGTTGCGTCAGAGTAATTGGAATCAGACTGAGCAATCGCCATCTGCTCTGCCGTCACCTTAAGCTCGCTAAGACCGACGCTCTTGCGGTACTCGTTTATCTCGCGCAGTTTGTCAAACGATAGCTTAGCGTTGTCGAGTGACGTTCCGTCTTTTTCGTCGCCGATGGTCGTCGGGTTTAAGTCGCTCTGCTTATAGATGATGTTTGCGGCGTCGTTGGCACCGATGAACTGGTAGAAGCCGATGACGCTCTGTGCCTCCGCCGTCGTAGCCTTATCGGCTGCCGCCTTGCAGGTATCGTATGCTTTCTGTGCATCGACAACGGCTTGATCGGCTACTGCCTGGTCTGCCTTTGCCTTTTCAAGTGCCTTGTCTGCCTGCTCCTTCTCGGCTTTCGCTTGGTCGACTTGTTGTTGAGCGTCCCTTGCCTTTTCCAGTTCGGCAGCATGTGCCTGCTTTGCCGAGGCTAGCTCCGACTGCACTGCGTCGGCTTTTGCCTGAGCAGCCGTTACATCATTCTCTGCTGCTGTGACTGCCTGCTTCTTGGCTTTGAGCTCGCTTTCGGCGCCAGTGAGGGCGTCCTGCTTGGATACAACGTCGCTATTTGCCTGAGATAGCCCTGCTTCGGCGGCTGCCTGCTGCTGCTTTGCTTGATCGAGCGCGCTTTGGGCAGCATCGACCTTTGCCTGGGCGGCATCGTACTCCGGGCCCTCGGCGCCTGCCTTTGCTGCGGCGAGGTCCGCCTGTGCGCTGTCGTACGCCGCCTGTGCTGTGGCTACCTGGCTATCTGCGGCGGTTTTTGCCTGCTGGGCGGAAGCCAGTGTGGCCGCCGCCTCGTCGTAAGCGCTTTGCGCGGCGCTTTGGGCCTGCTGGGCGTCGGCGAGTGCGGAGTCGGCAGCGGTCTTTGCGGCCTTTGCCTGGTCAAGAACCTTCTGGGCATCTGCGGCAGACTGCTCGGCTGCCTTGATTTCCTCCGGCGTTGCGTTGGCGGCTGCCTTCTGGGCTTCTTCGAGCTTGGCTTGTGCATCGGCTGCCGCCTGCTTTGCGGAGTCGAGCGCCTTCGTCTTGCCCTCGGCATCGGCCTTGGCCGTGTCGAGCTTGCTCTGGGCATCCTTTAGCGTGGCACTGGCGCTGTCGGCCGCCTTGACGCTTTCATCGAGCTGGCGAGCGTATTCGGCACGCGCGGCGGCCTCTGCCTGCGAATTGTCGGAGACGGAAGCGTCGTAGGCGGTCTGTGCGTTGTCGCGGGCCGTCTGTTTTTCGATATAGGGGGCAGCCGCCGTGTCGTAGTCGGACTTGGCTTCTGCCTCGGCAGCCTTTGTGGCGTCGATTGCGGCCTGCAAGTCGGCAATCTTCTGGGCGTTCGTCTTTACTGCGGAGCCTGCCGCCTCGCCGGCGTGGACGGCGAGCGGGGACATGATTGCGTCCTGTGCCGTGGCGCCGCTCACATCGTTGGCAAATGCCGAGAACGGGGCGAGCAACGACGAGCCGGTCATTGCGATGGTGGTGGCTGCGGTGACGGCGAGTCGCGCGGTCTTGTGACCCGCGAATGCGCGACGGGGCTCGGCGCCGCCCGAGGTTTCCAAGTGTTTGGGTGCGTACTTTGCCATTTCTTCTCCCAATCATTGAAGGGGTACCTATGACAATTCGTACGTTAAGACCTTTGAAAGGGCTCCTGTTGCGCAACATTGGCGAGGAAATATCGACACAATTGGGTCACATTTATGAGGCGAAGCTCTCGGAACGCTAACGTCTCGATCTGTAACATCTAGCGGGAAATATGACCTCTAAACGTTACGGATCGAGACAAGCCGTCCGGGGTCAACTCAAACGTCTCGATCTGTAACATCTGGAGAGGGTTTTGACCCCTTACTGTTACAGATTGAGACGTTGTCTCGCGGGGTTGGGGTTTGTCTCGTTCTGTAACAACTAGACCCGTTTTTGCCGAGTTACTGTTACAGATTGAGACAGACCGTCCCGCCGCCTGCTCAACATCTCAATCTGTAGCAGTTGGGCCGGTATTTGGGTCCTAGATGTTACAGATTGAGATAAACGCCGGGGCCGGGAGCCCCGTCGCAGCAGCCCTCCGCCTCTAGACACAGAACCCGGGGATCACGCAGGTCCGCTTGTCCGGTTTGCTCGCGGGCGTGGCGTACATAAACACGTCGCCGTCGTAGCCCACGCGGTTTATGTAGACCGTGCCCTTTTCCTCCGACGTGTCGGGACTCACCGTGCGCTCCCACCAGCAGGTGTCCTTGCCCTTCCACTGGCGCACCATGGTCGAGTTGGTGGAATATGGGCTCACCTTGAGCTCGCGGAAGAGCTGGTACTCCTTGCCTTCGCCGTTGTAGATGTCTGCCAGGTAGTGATAGTCCTCGGCAAACGAATCGGGCGGTTGCACACCGCACAGCTCGACCATGGCGGGCAGCCAGAGCGTCGCGGGCAGCTCGCTCAGACACGAAGCGCTTCTGGCGACGCCCACGTTGTTCGAGGTCTTCTTGACGGCCTTAATAAGCGCGCGCAGCTCGTTGGGCAGCA
Organism: uncultured Collinsella sp.; assembly: GCA_934646865.1. GTDB lineage: Bacteria > Actinomycetota > Coriobacteriia > Coriobacteriales > Coriobacteriaceae > Collinsella. Next base: position 75,076 of record CAKUEU010000001.1, read on the forward strand.
GCTTAAGACCGTCGCCGTCGAGCCATGCCCGCAGCTCGCAATCTGCCCAGCCGGCGCTCGGCGGCTCAGCCGCAGCGTCGCGCTCGGCAATGCCCGCATCGAATATAAACGTCAGTCCGGCCTTGCCCGTCCCGTCCAAAAGCTCGTCGTGGCGGATGCCCACAAGCTGCGCGCCGACCTCCAGCCCGTTGGTGAGCGTTACGCGCTTGGTACACGGATAGGGGATATGCCCGTCGGCATCGAGCAGGTGATAGCGCTTGGCAATCTCGCGTGCCTCGCTGCGGGTCTCGGCGGCCTTAACCTTGAGCGAAATTTCCTGCAGCTGATCCCAGGTGTAGTCGTTAAGCGAACCGCGGATGCCATCCAGGTAGTCGGGGATGCCAAAGCCATGGGTTGCCGCGCCAATGACGCCGAGCCCCGCAACGGCTGCGACGACGCCGCCGATAATAAAGCGGCGGCGGGTTATGGCATCATGCCGGGCCTGTTCCAGAATCTCTCTCGCGCGCTCGCCGGCGACGTCGACCTTAAGGTGCGTACCGGAGTCGATGTCGATTACGGCGTCATTGCCCGCGCCCTCGCGGCCCTCAGATTCTGCAGCGGGAAGGTATGCCGAGAGCACCTCGAGCATCTGCTGCTCGGTAGGGCGATCGCCCTGCTCGACCGAGATGCCTTTCATGATGATCTGGACGAGAGCCTCGTCGCCCTCGCAGCGCGGCTCGAGCGGCGCCGGTTTGGTCTTGGTCTTTATGAGATAGAACGAGCCGGTCGCCGCGGCACCCGTCGACTCGACATCGAACGGTTTACGACCGCTGTAGAGCTGGTACAGAATGCTCGAAAGCGCATAGACATCGATGGCGGGCGAGCGGCGAAGGGCCGCGATGCCTTCGATGTCCTGCGTGAGCATTTCGGGCGCGGCGTATGCGGGCGTAGCAAAGCGCCAGATGTCGGCGCGCCGGGTGATCGTGTCATCGCTGAGGGCCATAGTGGCGGAGCCTAGGTCGATGAGGCAGGGGTCAAAGGAGCAATCGGCGATCTGCTGCTCGAGCGTTCGGCTGGTGGTGCGGAACATGATATTGGCGGGCGAAAGATCGCGGTGAACGACCGGATTCACAAGGCCTTGGGTCATCAAGAGCGCGCGAAGCACGGCGTTTCCGACGGCGGCGACCATCTGGGTGGTCAGCCCGCCCGAGGTATCGTGCGGAAGCAAGGGCAGCGCCTGCTTGAGCGAGGTGCCCTCGACCCACTCCATGAGGATGAGCGGGTTGTCCTCGCAAGAGCCGTAGCCATAGACACGCGGAAATCCGCGCAGGTGCGAGACGGTGCACAGGTGACGGTACTCCTCGAACAGCGCGGCGGTATTGGCCAGGTGCGCGGCCGATTGCTCGGCGGAGCGGTTGGGGGTTTGGCCGGAAAGGATGGCGTTGTCTGCCAGCAACTTGACGGCAAAGACCTCGCCGTTGGTGTTGGTCGCGCGCAGCACGTGGCCGATGTTGCCGTTGCTGCGATGGTCCGTTTGAAGAATGAGCGTCATAAACCGGCGCTTGGCATCGTCCTCGGCGCTGGGGTCGACCGCCACGGCGGTGTCGAACGTGTCGAGACGGATGAGCTTGTCGCCATAGGCGCTATCGGTAGTATCCATGGCGTTCCTTTGTCTGGCATGGGTTGCCGCACGTATGCGTCGGCAGTGCGGCTATTGGTAAAGCACCATGATAGCCGCACTGCCGACGTATGCCGCTGAGTATTGTCGTTTACGACGCAGAAGGTAGAAGACGAAAGACGGGCGGCGACCGTTTTTCGATCGCCGCCCGCGCTAGTCCACAATGACAAGGAATGTCGTGTAGAGGCCCAGATGGAGCCTGTCGCTGTTTTCGATTTCCACCGGAGGATAGATCTTGCCGGGTTCGCGTTGGTCGCGCGGCGGCTCAATCACGATGTCACCGTCGCCCGCGCCCGATTCGAGGACGGTGCCGTTGGTCGATCCAAGTCCCTGGGCGTACCAGCGTCCGCCTTCGAGCCAAATCCGGAGATGCTCGCGCGATGCGTCGGCGCCTACATCGGTAATGCTAGGCGAGGTTTTGGGCAAAGAGCCGATTACAGTGCCGCGAGGGTCGCGTGAGAGTGGGTGGATCTGCATGTCAACGCTGTTTCCGGCGTGCGTCCTAAGCAAGCCGAGATTGGGGGCGACGGTGCGCGGCTGATCTAAGCTGCTCAAAAAACCACGGCCGACGGTGGTCTCGGTGGTGCCAAAGTGCCCGCCTGTCTTGCTATCGCAAAAACGCTCAACGGTTGCTACGCCCTGGGCGGGATCGGCAAGTGCACCCGTCGCCACAAAGAGCATCAGGAAGAGCGTGCTCTTTTCGCGGGGGCTATGGTCATCGGAGCTGCGAATGCGCCCCAAGGCGTTGGCGTAGAGGCGATTGTCGAGGCCATACTCGGCGAGAATCGACATCATCGCTTGAGCTGCAGGGCCGCTGTAATGGTCGGATAGCTCCTGGTAGGCACACTCGCCACCACCAAGTTTGTTACCGATAGCGGCGGCTAGGTTAAGCGTAGAGACAGTGAAATCGTTGTAGATACCCGGCGCACACTGATCGGGCTCGCGGTGGACAATGTAGCGAGTGAGATACGAGCGGTTGGTGGAACATTTGTCGAGTAAGGCGCTGCCCGCATATGAGTTGCCGTTAATGAGCATGCGGGCGATCTCGAGATGCTTAAGACCGCCAAACGAGCGGATATCGTTGTAGAGGACCGAGCACGGTGTTTCCGCCGCCATGGTCGCCTCCCTAGATAACTTCGATGACGTACAGCAAACATGATAGGAATTGACTGCGCCTGAGCATGTCGACTCAAAAAATGTTGCGCAACGCTTTACATAACTGTTGAGACATTATAGGGCATACACACCAAATTGCAGGATGGTTGCAAACGATACATTTGAGAGGTTGTGCTCCATGGAATGCCCTTATTGCGGTGCATTATTGCCCGATGACGCTAGTTTTTGCTCCGAGTGCGGATCGCCTCTTGCCGATGCCGCGCCGGCGGCGTCGGCCCCCGAAGACCCCTACACCACACCCCAGACCGTGTCGCAGAGTCCGGCCTTTTCGTGGCGAGATGGCGAGGCAGCCACGGCTGCGACGGTGGAATTGCCCAAAACGGATGGCGCGCCGCTAGCCGATTCGCAGCCGACGCCGAGTTCTGCCGCGCCTGAGCCCACCGCGCCTGAGCCCGACCCCGCTGCCACCCGTGTAGCCGATCCCTTGTCAGACTTTGGCACCACGATCGATGACGTGGAGACCCAGCCGGCATACCATGCCGATCTTGATTCCACGCCGCTCAGCGAGGAAGAGCAGCTCGAGCAGGACCGCGAGAGCCTCAAGACGGCCAAGGCCGAGTACAAGCTAGCACGCAAGCGCCTGGGCAAGTCGTATGCGCCCGCCATCGCCGCTGGTGTTATTGTCGTTGCTGCCTTGTGTGCTGGAACCGGCTGGGCGGGCTATTCCTACGGCTTGGCTCACCCGCAAAACACCGAGCAGATCCAAAAGCTCAAGGAGCAGCTTGAATCTTCCAAGGACGAGCTCAAAAAGACGCAAGACGATCTCGACCAGACCAAGGCAGATCTAAAGGATGCTAAGGCGGAGCTCAAGACCGCAAGCAAGAACGGCGAGGACGCCAGCTCCGATGCCGAGGGCTCTTCCACGACGGGCAATGCGACCTCGTCGACCACCACGACCTCGGGTAATACGGCGAAGCTCGACGTCGATAAGCCCACGAGCTTTGCCAACACCACGTGGCGCGGAGCACTTAAGGAGACGAACGGCTCTTGGGGCCATACTTGCTACGGTGCGAGCAAAAACGACCTCGTGATCGTTTTTAAGAGCATCAGCGATTCCGGCGAAGCGGTCGCAGATATTTCCGCCACACTGCATGCGCACGATACCTATAACGCCGAAAAAACCGTCTCCCAGTCCGATGGTGATGTCTATCGCACCTATACGGACGTCACCGGAACGTTTGTCAGGAACAAGGGCTTTGAGTTTTCGCTTCCCGTCGAGGAGGAAGACTGCGACCTTACGGTGGCGGGTGTGCCAAAAAAGAAGAACGGAAAGTACTACCTGACTGTCACGGTCGATTCGAGGGACAGCGCCGTGAACATGGGGACGAGCATCACGGATACCTTTGAGCTTTTGATCTCCTAGTGCTGCCTGTATGCGATGCGTGAAGCGGTGGCGGGCGCGGCTTTATCGAGAGTTGCGTCCGCCATCGCTTTTTTCATGCGGGGTCTATGAGCTGGTCTTGGTATTGCCGCCGGCTAAAGCATGCCGGCGGATGCGATGGCGAGTATAACCACTATCACCACAAAGGCGACGATCACCATCGTGAGTGCCATCGAACGTTGACGCTTGACGGCGAGGCGCGCGCGACGCATGGACTCGGCGCTGCGGGCCGTCTCGGTGGATGGGGTTGGCCGAGACGCGGACTGCGCGCTTGCAATCGTGCGGGCGGGGGTGGTGGCGTCTACCAAGACAGCGGCGCTGCCGCGATCAGCTGCGGGCCGGCGCTTTCGCGGAGCACCCGTGCGGGCGAAAGGCTCAAGGCGCGCCGCGAGTTCATTTGCCGAAGGACGGGCATCTTGCGATACCGCTAGGCAGGCCATGATCGCGTTGATAAGGCCCTGTTCACGAGGGGTCGCGGGCGCAAGAGGTTGCGGCTGCACGGTGCGCTTAAGGCGTGCATGGTCTCCAGAGCGCCTGAGCTCTGCCTCAAAGGGCGCGTGCCCACAATAAAGCTCGTAAAGGATGCTTCCCAGCGCATATATGTCGACAGCGGGATTGTCGCGCGCGCCGGGGTCGGCCTTAAAGCGCTCTAGCATTTCGGGCGCCGCGTATGCCGGCGTGGCGCCGCGAAAGGCGTTGACGTCGACGGTAAAGGAAAAATCGGGCTTAACGAGCTTGGCGCTACCCATGTCGATGAGGCAAATGTCAAAGTAGCCACTCGAAACCTGCTCTTCGAGCGGGATGCGATCGTGGCGCAGCATGATGTTGCGCATGGAGAGATCGCGGTGGACGAAGGGCGTGTCGAGCGACTGCGTGGACATAATAATCTTGAGCACGCTCAGCCCCAGTGCGGCGACGATGTCGCCGGGGCAGACTGCACCTCCGCCGCTCAGGACAGATCGCGCATCAAGAAGCGAGACGCCGTCAACCCATTCCATAAGCAGCGCCGGGGTTCCGTCTGCCGTGTAGCCAAAACCGTAGACGTCGGGAAAACCCCTTAGATTGGATACGACGGAGAGGGTGCGATATTCCTCTTCTAGGGTTTCCCGGTTGAGCTGTTCTTGCTCGGGCTGGGCGTCGGGGCGCGGCATTTTAAGTGCAAGCTCAAAGGCGCGATCGCCGCTTTGGACGCGGCGGACATAGGCGTTGCCGCCAAAGCCGCCCTTTTGCGGCGGGACGAGAAGCGTGCAAAAGCGACGCCGTGCCGCAGCCTGCTCGCGCTCGGAGAGCAGTGCTGGCGTATGAAACTTGACGAGTCGAACTTCTTCGTAAGAACCGGTCATGGCGCGCTTTCATCCTTTCTTCCATTTAGCAGGATATGCGCTGACCGGCGCCTTCTGTTGCGCAACATCGACAAATCTGCCGCTCGCCAATGTTGCGCAACAGAATCGCGCAAGACGGCAGTAGAAATAGGTCAATTAAAGTCGGCAATCAGGGGAACGATATGAGCTATTCATTCAGCGCATCATATGGAATCACGCGGGAACAGTGGAACAAAATGACCACGCGAGAGCAGGATGAGTTTGTTTGGGCGCAGCGGAGCGAAGATCGGGAGCGGGAGCGCGCTGAGGCAGCCAGGGCCTTGGAGCGGGAGCGCGTTGAGACGGCCATAGCCTTGGAGCGGGAGCGCGTTGAAGCGGCCATTCAGTCATATAAGAGCTCTCTAGCTGGGATAAAAGCCAAAGCACTTTCTAAGATTGAAGACACCGATGGTTCGGTTTCGGCATACTTTGATCGGTTGATCAATGCTCGTATCGAGGCTTTTTCCCAAGAGGCATTGGGCAATATGCCCAGTGGAATGCAAGCGGTAAACATGCGTTATGCCGAAACGGTTCGCGCTAAGATTCCGGCTCTGCTCGGGGAGATTAGCGCCCTGCTGCCCACAACGGTTTCGGAAGCGCATAGAGAGCAGTTCGTTCAGCAGTCGCAAGCTCAACTTGAGGCCATCCAGACTGCTGAGCGGCTTCGCGCTCAGCATGTCGCGGAAATTACGAATTATGTTGTTGGTCCCGGCGGCGGAGTGGACCTGAAGAAGGCACTCCGTTACCTTACCGAATCAACAACTAAACAAGAGGAAGGGTCGCTCGAAGAAGCGGCTCGCGCGTTTGAGACTTGGGCGGGACGTGTTACGCCGCTTATGCAGGACGAAGCACTCGATATTCCCCTTCGAAACTGCATCTCTGAAAAGTTTGAAAGCGTCCGCGCCGCTTTTGATGCGCTTGGGCCAAATTCGCGCATTGACGATCGCCTAGCGGCGATGAAGATGATGAATGATTTTGAATACGTAGTAAAAAACGCTACGTATGAATCGAGCGAACGACACCGAGTCTATGAAGAGTATCGTGCGCGCATCGAACGTGCCAACAACCGTTACGGAAAGAGTCTGCCGCTTAAGCAATTGCACGAGATCGAAGATGTCTATGCTGCAAACGATGAAGCGGAGGCTGCCCTTGCCAATGCTATGAAAGACGACTATATCGAGCGTTCTATCAACGAGGTCATGGCTGCTCGCGGTATTAACGTTACTCGCTATGCCGTTATGGAGGGCTCGGGAAAGCCTTGGCGACTGATGTTCGACACCAAGCAAAACAAGGCCATCGCCCTATTACGTAGCTCGAAAAGAGATCGGCTCATCATCCGCGTTGTCGCAGCCAACCCCGAGGAGTTTTCTGAGGATCCTGATAATCCGACCATCATCAAGGACATGAAGCCGCAGGATCAAGCGACTGTCGAGAAGGTCTATAGGGACCAGATTGAGTTCTGCGACTTCTACAAACAGTTCGAAGAGGATCTTAAAGCCTATGGCGTAACCGTTCCGGCCGAGGGTGCAGGATTGACCACGCAGGCCGCGAATCCTGCTGCCGCCGTCGAGATCCATCCGCACGATTACGTGCCGCCCACGCCTTCCGCAGATGCGGAGCGTCGTCTGCGTAATCGCCGTCAAGCAAGTCAGCTCAAGCAAAGGGAAATGAGGTAAACCATGACATGGGAATGCCCAGAATGCGGTTTTGATAATGATGACGAGCGCGATATGTGCGAGGAATGCGGCGCTCCGCGTCCCGCCGGCGTAGCACCTGTGCCGTCGACGCCTGCTGCTCCGGTGCAAGATTTCGCTGCACCAAGCGGTGAACGTCCAGCGCCCGCCGTCTATCCTGCGACTTCTTCGATGGGTGGTGCACCACAGGTTCAACAGTCTGCGTCCCAGCAGGTGTATCAGTCTGTTCCCGTGCCCGCCCCGCAGCCAGCACCCGCGCCTATGCCTCAGCCGGCGCCCGTGCCACAACCGATGTCTGCGCCCGCGCCTCAGCCCGCGGCCATGTCGATGCCGCAGCCTACCCCCATGCCCGTTCCGCAGCCCGCGCCAATGCCGCAGCCCGCGCCGCAACCCATGGCGAATGCTGCAGCTACTCCTGCGGTTCCTGTGCTTACGCTTGCCGATCCAGCTATGGGTGAGCAGCTGCGTCTCACGGGTATGACCATGCTTGGGCGCAACGCGTTTCCCAGTATGGCGTCGAATTTTGCAATATCTCGGCAGCATGCCAGCGTTCGCCTTGAACAGGGCGCGTGGTTGGTTGCCGACGAGGGTTCCAATAATGGAACGGCTCTTATGCGCGGCGGCCAGATTCTTAATTTGGCTCCCGGCGTGCCCCAGCAGATTCATACCGATGACGTGTTGCTAATCCCGGCGACATCCGGGGAATTTGCCCAGCTGCGTTTGAGGGTTACCGTGGAGGAGCCTCCTGCGGTGCAGCCCACGCAGGCTCAGACGGCGGTTGCGCCGCGGCCTGCGGCCGTCGCGCCCGCTGCGGCACCCGCCACGCCAGCCGCCAGCCCGTCTGCCGGCATTGAGGGCTGGTTTGTCGAGTGTCCCGAGTGTGGTCGTCTACACCTTGTTGCCGATGAGCGCGCAAAGGTCGGGGATGGCTGTGAAGAGTGTGGCTGTTCGCTCGCGCGCACGTCTGCCGTATATCGTACGCTCGACCCCGGCGAGGATTACTCGGATGTTCGTTAGCCAGATGCTCGCGCCTGTCGTTTCTCTGGGGCCAGGCGAGCGCATCGCAATCTGGACTAGCGGCTGTTCTAAGCACTGTGCCGGATGTATCTCGCCCGAACTTAGGATGCAGCTGCCCGAGCAGGATGTCGACGTTGATGAGCTTGCGCAGATGTTGCTCGATACGGCGCACGAACATGGCGTGCATCGACTGACAGTTTCGGGTGGAGATCCGCTCGAGCAGGCACCAGAGCTCGTGAAGCTGCTGGCAACGATCCGCTGTGCCTACGACGACATTCTCGTTTACACCGGATTCACGTTTGAAGAGCTGCCGCAGGTGATCGGTGCGGATACGTGGGAGACACTCAAGCCCCTCATCGATGTACTGATCGACGGTCCGTACATAGACGAGCTTAACGTGCCCGACTGCGCGCTGCGCGGTTCGACTAACCAGCGCGTGATCTACCTGAGCGACCGCCCACACGATGATTACGGCCAGTATCTTCAACAGCCTCGTCAGCTTCAGAACTTTGTTCAGGACGGCACCGTTAACACCGTCGGCATTGCTAACCGCTACCACCACGAATTTCCTATCAAGGAGGTATAACACATGGCAACTGATTTCGAGCGTCAATCCTGGCAGCGCGAGATGCTCAACTTTAAAGGGGTGAAGAGCCTCTTTATCCTTGAGGGCAACGTGAATGACAAGTATCCCGATGTGGTTGACGGCGGCCTTCAGTTCTCGGAGCTCGCCGAGGTTGTGCGCGGTCTTTTCGAAGACGCCAATGGCTCAGTTGAGTACAACGTGGCATATTTTGACCCCATCCAACTGTTCTCGAGCAGCATGGGCAACGTCGATTGCAAACGTCTGGTGTCGCTGGCGCACGACGAGGCTTCTAAGAGCGACGATCGCATGATGGAGGCGAACGCCTGCATCGCCGATGGCCGTCAGGCGTATGCCACCGAGCAGTCGAGCCTGCCCTCATACGGCGAGGTCATCCGCTCAATGTTGCGCCTGAAATACAACGACAATCCCGACGGCGGCACCGAGGCCAAGCCGCTTTGTGTGATCGTCAACATGGCGTCGCGTCTGCTTGCCTCATCGACCGGTCTTATGCCCGACGAGACGCAGTTTTTCCTTAATCTGTACCTTGGTGCTAGCAAGGCGCGCCTCATTAACCGTACGGCCGTCAACACGCTCATTCTGGTAACGGATAACGTGCGCAACCTGCCTGTGTGGTTTATCGAGGAAAATCCCTTCCTGCGCACCATCACGCTGCCGCATCCCGATCGTGACATGCGCGAGGCCTACATCCAAAGCAAGTTTGGCTTTGGTGAGGCGCTGTCCGATTCCGATGACCGTGCGGTGCGTCGCTTTATCGATACCACCGACGGCATGAGCGTTAAGGAGCTCGAGGGGCTGCAGCGTATGTGCCAGCGCGACATGCAAAACCCCGAGGCTTCCATCGAAGCCATCCTTCCCAAGCTCGTCGACGTGTATAAGTACGGCTTTCGCGAGAACAAATGGCAGCAGATGTTCGAGAAGCTCGAAGAGGATCCCGAGGCAAAGATCAAGCGCCGCGTGAAGGGTCAGGACGAGGCCGTTGAGAAGGCCGTCACCGTGCTCAAGCGCTCCGTTATGGGCCTTTCGGGCGCCACCCATTCGTCTGGCTCTAAACCCAAGGGTGTGCTGTTTTTGAGCGGCCCCACCGGTACCGGTAAGACCGAGATCGTTAAGGCCATTACGGAGCTCCTCTTTGGCGATGAGCGCAGCATGCTGCGTTTTGATATGTCCGAGTACGGTGCCGAAAACTCCGATCAAAAGCTCTTTGGCGCTCCTCCGGGATACGTGGGCTATGCCGAGGGCGGTCAGCTGACCAATGCGGTCAAGGCCAATCCGTTCTCGGTAGTTCTTTTCGACGAGATCGAGAAGGCCGCGCCCAGCATTATGGACAAGTTCCTGCAGATCCTCGAAGACGGCCGCCTGACCGATGGCCAGGGCAATACCGTGTACTTCTCGGAGACGGTCATCTTCTTTACGAGCAACATCGGCTTTTCCAAGATCGAGATCGATGCGCAGGGCAACGAGGTGCGTAATACCATTGCGCCCAACACGCCCTATAACGAGATTTGCGAGCGCGTGCGCACCGAGATGGACCGCGAGTTTAAGCCCGAGTTCCTGGGCCGTATCGGCGACAACGTGGTGATCTTTAACTTTATCGACGATGCCGTGGCGCTTCAGATCCTTAACTCCAAGATCGATGCCGTCAACCGCAACGTGCATAAGGCGCAGCCCGATATTACGGTCGAGGCAACCGATGCTGCCCGCGAGCTGCTGCATTCCATTGCCATGACGGATGCCGTTAAAGCCAAGGGTGGCCGTGGCATTGGCAACCTGGTGGAGAGCGGCTACCTTAACGGGCTTTCCGACTTTCTGTTTGAACATCGCGCCGAGTGGCGCGGTCGTCCCGGCATGGTGGCACGCGCCGTGCCGCAGGGCGAGGGCGACGATGCGCATATCGCATTTGAGCTCGTGCCCGGATCGATGGGAGGCGATTGGCGATGACGAAGTTTATCGCTGCTGCAAAAACCCAAGCGGGAACCAATCACCCCGTCAACGAGGACCGTTTGCTTCTTGATGGTAACGTCCTTTGTTATGGCCTGATGGGCGATTGTGAGCGCGAGATGGGCTGCATGGCAGTCTTTGATGGTGTGAGCGAAGGTGGGCACGGAGCGGCCGCCTCGACGCTCGCTGCTCAGGCGTTTGCGCAGGCGACTCAGGTTTTTGAGGCAGATTCGATCGATGTTCTGCAGGATCGTTTGCGCATGGCGGGCGAGCGTGCCGAGAACGACGTTGAGTCCTATGCGACTCGTTATGGCCTGCCCGTTGCCGCATCTACGGTTGCCGGGCTTATGGTGGCACATGATGGGTCTGCCGCAATTTTTAATGCTGGCGATTCGCGTGTGTATCGCTTGCGCGATGGCGTGCTTGCGGTGTTGAGCTACGACCATACGCCCGAATCCCGTCTGAGCGGCGTTGGTTTTGAGTACAGTGATGAGTCGGTCTCGCATTGCATTGAGCTGGCGGTCGGTCTTAATCAGGGCGGACGAAACCTGGAGATCAATACGACCACGTTGTTTCCGGGCGACCGCTATTTAATCTGCTCTGACGGCATCGATGGGGAGATTGACCTCGCGCGCCTGCAGCAGATGCTTGCGAGCGATTCGACCTGCGCACAGCTGTGTGAGGGACTGTATGCCGAGGCCCGCATGAACGGTTCGACGGATGACGCGACGCTGATCGTGATTGAGATAGGGGAATAAAGATGTCTGATGAGACGATAACGGTACATCGAGATGGGGGCGCCGGCAACGATGAAACCGTGACGGTCCACCGTGGGGGCGTACCTGTAAATGGCGAAACGGTCACCGTACATCACAGCAATCAGGCTCCTTCGCTGGATGAGACCGTGACGGTGCACCGAGGCGCTGCTCCGGTGTCCGGCGAAACGGTGACCATTCGCCGCGGCGATGCCCCGTCGGCAGGCGAGACGGTAACGGTGGGTCGCTCGGTTCCTAGAGCAAACGGCGAGACGGTGACGGTAAGTCATCCGGTTTCTGCGACTGGTGGCGAGACCGTTACGGTTGCAAGGCCGATGGCTGCTCCCGCTGTCGGCGAGACGGTCACGGTTTCCCGGCCGGTGACGTCCGTGGCGGGCGAGACCGTAACGGTGCCGCGATCTGCCGCTTCTGACGGTCAAACGATAACGGTCCCACGCGGTGCGGCGGCAAATCCCAATGGCGAAACGGTGACGGTTTCTCGTGGGAACGCTCGCGCCGCTTCCTCCGTGCCTGCATCCCCCTTCGTCCCAGAGGACGTGACGTTTTTCTCGAGTGACGGCCAGCAGTTTATCGTTCACCTGGGTCAGGTTGTCGGTCATGGTGGCCAGTCTACGGTCCTTGCTGCAGAGCGGGTGGATGACGGCCTCGCATGCGTTGCTAAGGTGTTTAGTCCACTTGTGGATAAAAAGCGCTGGGAATATGAGAAGACCGTACGCGCTGTCATGAGCCTCAACGATCGTCCTGTGTCGGAAACGCACTTGCTGCCGATTTTTGCCTATCAGCACCAGGGCTTAAGTGCGACCGAAGTGGGGGCCATAGCTCCCCAGCTTTGGGATATTGCCATCACTCCCAAGGCTACCTGTCTTAGCGATCGTCCCCGTAGCAAGCACATGGTCAAAAGCCGCGTGATTCCGGAGCTGAGTCATGCGATTAACCTGCTTCACACTGAGTTCGGCATTGTTCATCGTGATGTGAAGCCATCGAACGTATACCTGTACGATAAGCAAATCGCGCTTGGAGACTACGGCTCTGCTCGCTCGCTTTCCGGTGTTGACGATCGCCTTACCAACACCATAACGGTTTCTAATGGCTATACGCCAGGTAGCGGTGGCAGGGTCGACCCCAGCAACGATTGGTATTCGTTTGGCTATACCATTTGGACGCTCTATGAGGGCAACGTTCATCCGCTCCAACAAAGGATAGATGACAACACCATCGCCGATTTTCTGGATGCGGGCCAGCCTGTTGAGTTCACCCACCCTGATGACGCTACCTTGGGCAATTTGCTTCAAGGCCTTACGTTTGAGCTTACAAGCAAGCGCTTCGGATACGAAGAAATCAAAGACTGGATCGCTGATCCCGACCACTTCTATCGTCAGCTGCCCCTTTTCGATTCTAAGAGCGGTCATGCGCCGTATGAATTTGTCGGCAGGCTTTATACCGATCCAGTGTCACTTGCTCGCGGACTCGCGGCTCATTGGGACGAGGCAAAGCAGCGCATGCAGCAGTGGCAGCTCGAGCGCCAGATGCGCAAATGGAACGAAAATGACCTCGAGACAAAGATCCATGCGATCACCGAGGCGAAAGCGAAGGGCGGAGAAAAACCGAATTACGATTTCAATCTTGCTTGCGTGATCTACGAAATGTCGGGCGGCAAGATCATTTCGTGGCGCGGCGAAGATGTTTCGCTAGGTGCTGGAAAAAATAATCTTCCGGCGCGCATTGCCAACATGACAAATGTAGAAATTGATCGCTATGCGGTGAAGTCGGGGCTTGACGGCACCGAGTCTATGGGCGTGCTCCCCTCGGGCTTTCTTTCCTACGTTCTTTCCCGCCAAGGCGAGCATGACGAGTCGGTTGCAACTATTGCCGAGAATATTAGGGCAATTGAGGAACTTGCCGTTGTTTCTGACGATCCGCATTTTGCCGCCTGCCTATTGAAGGGCTTCCTTACGTTCGACGAGTTGGTAACTCACGCTGCGGCCCAGCAAGAGATCAAGAGACTCATTGGGAACCCCCGGGCATTTTTTGCCACTTGCTCGACGTTTCGCGCTGTCGATGAGTTCTTCCTGCTCTTTGCAGGAGACGTTTCCATGGACGCTATTATCAAGGCACGCGGTGACGCCCAGAGTGGCGGGTCTATTGACGTTGATGTTGTACTCGATTTCATGGACCGTGTCGTCGACAACAAGGCTTCCGTGCGTGCGTTCTACCGCAAATACGGCAATATGGCAGGCTGGATTTGGCTTTCCGAGCACACCGCTCTTTACGAGGCGCTTCCGGGCTCTGCCGGAGAATCCGCAATCGTCAATCTTCGCGGCCTATCTCCTTCGGCGCAAGCATCGGTTGCTTCGCTCATGCAAGCGGGGTCCAATATCCGAATCGAAGGCAGCAAGCTTCGTGCCGACATGGAGGTGACACCTGTTCCCTATGTGAATGGCTGGCAGACGAGGGACGTTCTTCTTACTCGACCGCTTACGTTGAATGCTCTTTTCTGCGCCGAGGCGCGAGGAGAGACAGTGCCACGCGGATATGTGGCAGAACTGCTTGCAGGCGGTGCGGACGAACAGCTACTCGATGGCATCGGAATCAGGCTTTTGGCTCATATGAACCTGATGCCTTCCGCCAGTTATTCTCAATTTCTCGAGGACGAGCGAAACGAGGCAGATGGCGCGCTCGAAGGTGCTATCCAACGGGATACTCAGGACTACAGTATGACTGAGGGCATCGCTGATACTGCCGCGCGTATTGAGGCTGTGAAGAAAGAGCAGAGCCGGGTGCTGCGCTGGACATGCGTTGTGGCAGTAATCTACTTCGTTGCCATCCTATGCGCACGTGGCTCTTTTGGACAGTTCATCGTTATGTGTGGCTCCCTCGCCCCGCTCGCAGTACTGTTCTTGGTCGCGGCGTTTGTTGGCATCTTCGGCTTCTTGGCCTTGAACCTGCTCCGTTCCTTTTCCGCGGTTGACCGCGTTCAGTCGCTCGACAGCGATTTGGCGGCTAATGCTGATCTTCTTGAAAGTCGTCTGATTCAGTTGGTCGACTTTGATAGCCGCACAGGCGCTACAGCGGAAAAGCTTTCGATGGTGGGCGCTGACGAGGATCTTCCGATTGCACAGGGAGCCGATTTTTCGTTTGGCTCCGAAGGCAAGGCCTTCTACGCCGATCCTGAAGTTATGGATAGGCTTGGCAGGTTGGCAATTCGCCTCTTGCTTATCGCGTCGGCCGTGATTAGCGCGTCTGGGTTTATGGGCACTGTGTTCATTGACGGTGATGTGATAGCCAAAATCGAGGTAGTCTCCGCTATTGCCGTTGATGCACTCATCTGCATTTACGTGCTGGGCGATGACGAGCATCCTGGCAGCGCTGCGTCAATACTGTCGTGGTCTTGGATTTGGTTGGGCCCGCTGGTCATTGCGTTTTTGCTTTGGGGCGTCGTTACGGTTCTTCAGGCGTTCGGAATGGTGGGCGCAATCATTGCCGTGGTATTTCTCATCGGATGTTTTATTAAGTAAGGGGAAATTAAATCATGCCGTCTTTAAATTTTAAGCGTTTTCTCGATTCTCGTATTGATGCGACGCTTGCTGAAATCGAGCAAGAGCGACGCGCGAAAACTGAAAGAGCAATCGTTGAAAACAGCCAACGTGCATTTGGGAACCAGGGCAATAGAACGGGTGCAAGTGGGTCATACCATGGTTCAAGTTCTGTTCAGGGGAGCTCTGCTGGCGGTTCTCGAGCTGGCGTGGGATCCTCTTATACGCAGGGGATTGGGACGTATGACAACTATCTCTGTAAAATCGAAATTAGGAATAACTACCTACATATAGTTAAAGCTCATCGGTATTACGGCAATCTTGATAAGCTTGTTCAAGATATTGATCGTGACAAGAAACTATTGGAGCGGGCATTTTCGGAGAACAGTAGCCTTAGTCCGGAAACTATCAATATTCCCGCGAATGCGCTTACGGGATTTGAGCGAATCGGCGGAGGCGGTAGGCAATTTTCCGAATTTCATTTCACGCGCAAGGACTTCGATACCCGCCAGAGAGCCCATCACTACATTTGCGTATTGAGTCGTGAATTTGCTGGTGCTATCGAAGATTTCGCAAACACGCACTTTCACTACTGATAGGTATGCGGAGGCCTACTCGTGATTCATGTGAATCGATTTGCAATAAGGTGAATGGGGTGTTGGCTAATGCCATCTTTAAATTTTCGTAAGCTGATTCCGGGAGGCGATTCGGGGGTCGGCCCGAATGCCGGCAATTCGGTTGCGCCGCGGAGAAACGATGGCCTTCATGGCACCGAGCGACGTGCCATGGGCGCTTTTGACGATATGTTGGGCATCGAGAACGTGGCATCCCAGCGCGGCTCTCAAGCAAATACGCGCTCGCGTTCGAACATGGCTCAGCGTGAGATTCGAAACGACGTGGTGATCAATGAAGGCTTGGGCTCGTATGACGGACGCCCATGCTCCATCAGGATTTTCGAAAACCACCTCGAGATTGTCGCCAAGCGTGAGGGCTCGACGCTCGATGATCACCCCGCGCTCAAGACGCTCGTCCCCGGTATAGGCAACAGCAAGGCGGTGGCGGGTAGGCTTTTCGCTCCGGGTAATTCCAATCCGCCGATTATCATTCCCTTTAATTCGCTGAGCGGTTTCCAGGAAGTGAGCGGGTTTATGCCCACATTCGTCTTTAACCGGCGTAATCCTCAGACCAGGAAGATGGAGACGCACACCATCAAGACGTTGACCAGGGAGTTTGGGTATGCGCTTAACCGCTATGCCCAGACACACTTCCATTATTAATTAGGTAAAGGCAAAACACATGGCAGACGATAACCAGCAAGAGGGCCTGTCGGCGCAGGAGAGACTTGCGCGCCTCTATAGCTCTCGCGTTGATGACCAGCAGGGGGATGCGGTGCCGACTGCGGGGCAGGTGACGGGGGTGCGTGTTTCGGCAGGTGCTCCGCAGGCACAAGCCTCTTCCGCCCAGGAGCGGCTCGATCGCTTACGTGCGCGCCGCGCCGGCGTGCCTCTCTCGGGCGATCCGGAGGCGGCTACTCCGGTTAACAACGAGGGCGCGAATCGCCCTCGCTTTAACATCAATCTTTCGCGCATCGTGGACGCGATTCCCACCATTGTTCGGTATTTCCCGCTGCGTATTTTTACGGTCTGGGGACTCTGTTCGGTCTGGTACCGCATGTACTTGAACGTTGGCGGAGACGATGTGCTGCATACAGGGCTTCCGGCGCCGGGGTATAGCGCATTCAACCCATTTGCTTTGGGCGCCGTTGTGTTCATCGGGCTTCTCGTGGTTGTGACGGAAATCATTGCCGGCCCGTTGAGCTTGATCATTAAGCAGTTAATCATCGGCGCCACGTATTTCTTCCGCGGTTCCGCCGCCACCCGCGAGGCCCGCGACCGCGCGCACGCCAACTTCAGCCTGCGCCAGCTCGTTACCGAGACGGTCCGCGGCTACCACAGCGGCTACTCGGTCTTCGGTTCCATGGCCCGCGCGGCCCGCGGCGCCCGCAACAGCGCCTCCACGCTCGACTACGGCGTCGGAGCCTTCACGGGGGAGGACCCCAACGCCCTCGTCTACGACGACGGCCTGGGCGACCGCCCCTCGCAGATGGAGCTCACCGACGACGCGGCCTCGAGGATCTGGGACCTGTACTACCCGGCCTACGGCGCCGAGGGCCCCATGTCAAACCTGCACGAGGCGCTCGCCGCGGGCGACCCGCAGGACTATACGACGCTGATGAGCCTCGCCCTCAACGTGGCGGAGTGGTGCGAGCAAAACGGCACGCCCGACACCCACGGCTGGTTCGACGACCCCGCCTACCCGGGCGACTACGTCGACGCCGGCACGTTCTACCTCATGGCGTACTCGTTCTGGGAGCAGGCGGCCGAGGCGCGGCGCGTGGGGCCGATCGAGCCGCTCGCGGACGACATGAGCCGCTTCATCCTGCGCCACCTGAGCGACTGGTCGCGCGAGAACGCCCACGCCTACCGCTGGCGCGGCGACTGGCGCGACTCCGACTACTTCGACAAGGACCGCCTGTAGGCGGCGGAAAGGGAAACACGGATGGCAGTCAATCAAAATGGGTCCGGCCGGGGGAGTGTCGGACCCAACGGATCGGATATTAACGATGTCGTTAACCGCCTGGGCGGTTCGCGCGTGGTGATCGTCCTTGCTGTGGTAGTAGTCATCGCCATTGTTGCGGTCACGTCCATCACAAGCGGCATCTCCGACACCAATCGGCAGACCGAGCAACGCGCCGAGGCCAAGCAACAGCAAGAAGACGAGGCGGCGCGCGCTCAGCGTAAAAAGGAAAAAGAGGCACGCCATCAGGAAGAAGCGAAAAAGGCCACCGTGCTCACGCTCGATGAGATTGCGGACGAGACGCTGCGCTCGGACTTAGCGTTCGATGCGGACGAGGACGGCAACATTTCGCAAGAGACTGCGGATAAAGCTACCTCGATCGATATCGAGTCGTTTGATTCGCTTCCCCTGTTGGCCGACTTCCACAACATCGCAACGCTTGGTATCGGCGACTACGACAGCGTAAATTACGACATAAGCTCTATTAGCAATATCACTCGTCTGTCCATTGGCGACTGTTCGGTTCCCCAGGTTGATCTCACGCGATTTCCTCAGCTGCGGCGCATCACCATTAACAGGCTCGCGAGCCCTGTCGATACCTTGAACGCCAAAAACATGTCCTCGTTGGTGAACGTGCAGATCGAAGGTCTTGACGGCAGTATTGGGACGCTTGACCTTTCGGGCGATGTGAACCTCGAGCACCTGAATATCAAGAGCAGAGTCGATACGCTCGATCTGTGCGGCGCGGGTAGGGAAGACGCTTTCAATATCACTTTTACGCCCAATTGTGTCGGCAAGATCTTGTATGACAGCGATACGAGCAGCGGCATGGTCGAATTTTTGCAAAAAGTGAGTAGCGACTACGGCTACACCATGGAGCAACAATAAAACTGCGCCCAAGTGAGGAGAAGCAATATGGCGAACTTTAAGCCCGACATGTCTTGGCGGGATGCGGAGCAGGCCCAGCGTGTGTCTGAGCGGCCTTCGGACACGGCTAATGGGCGCGCTGCCGAGACGCCGGATGTGCGAGTGAATATGCGTCCGAACGGACAGGCGACCGAACAATCTAGCGGACAGGCGCCACAGGCTGCAGGCCGCACAGCAGGCCGGATTCCCCGCCCCGCAGGGCAGTCGAACGGACAGGCGGGTGAGCGTGCGAACGAAACCGTCTCGCGCCTGGGAGGCGTTCGCGCCCTGATAGTGCTTGCGGCGGTTGTGGCCATTGGTGCAGTTGCTGCCTTCGCCGTGATTGGCGGCGTCGGTGACGTGCAGGGCGGCGGGGAGGCCTCGTCGAGTACGTCTAAAGAATCGAGTGCAACCGAAGACTCTGGTTCCAAGACCAAAAAAGAAGAAGGCCTCGTCGATGTTGATGCGATCTCGGATGATACGCTGCACGGACTGCTTGCCGACTACGATAACGATGACGATGGCCAACTGACCGCCAAAGAGACCCAGCGCATCACGGAGCTGGTCGTGAGTGACGAGGTGACGGACTTTACGCCCATTAGCAAGCTGGACAAGCTCGATACGCTCGGCATCAATACCCTAAGCGCCAAGAGTGCGGACTTTAGCGAGCTCGAGGCACTCGAGGTGCTCAAGTTTGGCGACATGACGACCCAGAACCTCGATCTGAGCGTCTGCCCCAAGCTCAATTCCTTTAAGATCGAGGGCCTTAAGGGTGCTGTCAATTCCATCAACGCCTCGGGTCTTAAGAACCTAATGTTCTTTACCGTTGACCAAGGGCTTCAGGGCGACGTCGAGAAGATTGATCTTTCGAACGATGACATTCTTGGCGCACTCGAGATTACCTGCAACGTCGGTGAGCTCAACCTGTCGGGTTGCAGCCACTCGTTCCCCAAGCTCAACATCGCTGCGGATCATATCGACAAGATCGTGGTCGACAGCAACACTAATGCCGACCTGGTGGCTACCCTGCGCGACCTTTGCGCCCAGAAGGGCTGGACGCTGGAGGAGCAGTAAGATCCTTTAAAGCGGTGGACACTGCTTGCTGCAAAACCGTAAACGAACGAAAAGAGGCGGGGCTCGGTCACTTTCCGAGCCCCGCCTCTTCATTTATTTCTGGGTAGCGGCTGCCTTCTCTTTTTCCTCCTTGAGCAGCTCGCCAAGCTTCTTTCCGTCTTCGGTCTTCCAGTCTTCCTTTCCATTGCTGCTTCGGCCGAGTACGAATGCCGAGGCCGCGGAAGGGCTCTTGAACGCAAGGTCTTTGACGAGGACATAGTCTTCACTGATCGCGTCTTTTTCTTGTTCACGACGTTTGGGAACGGAAGCGGGACAAGTCGCTGTCAAATCTCTGACAAGTTCGCTACCCGCCTTTACGATATAGGCGTGGTCTTTCGTGCAGATGCAAGTCGCCTTGATGCCCTTAGACTGCGCCTTGAGTACGATGCCAGCAATCTTTTCGGACTCGATCTTATCCGCTTCGTTCTCCTCGTCCTCTTCTTTGTTGATTTCGCCAGAAAGAATGGGGTCGGATACCTTATAGATCTTGTCGGCGAGCCATGTGGCTATGCAACTTTCGACATAGTCGTAATCTGAGTCATTGGCTTTGGCCAGCACTTCAACCAGCTTGGGAAGAACCCCCTCGAATCCGTTGAATTCAACAATTTCATCCCAAACCATCTTGGCGTCTTTTTGGGTATTGGAATCGTTGAACTCTTTGCTGTCGGCTCGGTTGAGTTTAAGTTCCGTCTCGTCCTTTTTGCTCCAGAATACGGGGATGCAGAGCTGCTTCTTGGTATTCTTCATTTCGTTGAAGTAGGTGTACTCATGTCGGCACTCCTTGCTCATGATGTAGTTGGACGTCACGAACGCAAGAAGCATGTCCGAGTCTTTGACAGATGATTCGACTTTCGTTTTCCAGTTCTCGCCGTATCCGATGGAGTTGCAGTCCAAAAAGGGCTCTGCTTCAAAATCTGTGCCCTTATAGTACTTTTCACTGTTGTTGAGCAGGTCAAAAGTCCTGTTTACGACACGAATGAGATGGTTGTAAAGGTTGTCATCACGCTTATAGCTGATAAAAACCTTAATCAGCGTCTTGTTGGTAGGCGTTTTCGCTTCACTCTGCATGTTTGCTCCTTTTGGATCGATGGAACGGTTCGTGTGTTTAGCCTTTGACGACACTGCCCTTGGCGATGCGGGCTGAGAGGGCGACGATGATTCGGTCGTAGGCGTAGACGTCCTTGCCCAGCAAGAATCCACGGGCGCCGAGTACGTCGTTGTCGGGCGTCATGTAGGCATGACGCATGAGGGTCTCAGATTTATTCGTGCCTTCGGGCTTGTCTTTGGGCTCCTCCTCTTTAAGGAGAAGATTGACATTATGTGCGCGCCTGCGCTGGTCTCTCTCGTCCTCTTTGGTGCCGTGCCCCAGCTCGGTTATGCCTATTGCTTGACAGTAGGCGAGCCAGCGTTCGTGCTCTATATCACCCAATAGACAAATAGTTTTAATACTTCTGCGATAATTGGCTTCATTGTTGGCGAATGCCTCCAATGTGTCGCCATCCAGCTTATTTTCATATAGGTACTGTTTTACCAGGCGACCCTTGTCTGCGCTTTCGTTTCTTGCGTCTTCCAATTTGGTCAGATAGTCGTTTTCGAGCGTATCGATGGTTTCCGATAGTCCAACTGACCAAAAGCGACTGGGGAGATATGCAGCCGCCGCACGGCTGCTGCGTTTGTTCCACTCGCTCTTGTTGTAGTCGCGGCGCGCCGCATCGTCCGTTATAAAGGCGTCATAGCTGACGGTGGCATTGTCAAAGTTGCACATGCAGTAGACTGCGTTGAGCTGTATGGCGCGCTGTTCGAGCTTATTGTTCAGGAGATTGTCGTAGGTAAAGAAAGATTTGCGAGAACCGAAGGGATGCATGATTCCGACGATGGGATCCTTTTTCTTTTCGGAACTTGCTGCGGCCATGGCGAGCTTTCTTAAGGCTTTAAGAATCTCTTCGCTTTCGATGTGAGGACAAATTACGGGGCGCTGCTTCATGTAGTCCGGAATGCCATTCTCAACATAGCGATTGAAGAGCTGTCGCTGAAGCATTAGAGAATGGGATAGATTCTGGCTGCAGTCCCCTGTGGTCACAAAGGCATAGACGTACGTGTTGTCGGGCAGCAGCACACAGCTATCATCACATGTCACGCGCTTGCTTTGAAGGTCGTAGTGCAGTGCCGCGACACTGTCGCCTGCCATGAGGCGGTCAAGCGTGATTGAAGGGGCGCTGGCCTCGACAAAACGCACCGTAGGTGTCCCGTCTTTAATCTCTCCGAGCATTTCGGGATATCGTGCCGCCTCGCGCTCGACGATTTTAGGGGCATTGGGATCGACGATCACAATGTTGAGCTTCACCTGCGGCAAGCGGCCCATCCAGTATGCGGTGCGCGCTGCCTGCATACCGTATTCTCCTGCGCCAATTACGAGCACCGTGAGGTTTTGGGGCTTGGTGTTGTCGCTGCGGGTGATGTCGACAGGTGCAAGCCATCTGTAAAGAGGCGCCTCGTCCAGAATGTTGTAGATTTCGTTTTGCGTGCGAGAAACCAGATGCAGATTGACGTTTTTTGGATAGGGCTTGATGGCATCAAAAACCCTCGGGTCGTCGGGGTTACTGTGAAGGCAGTGCAGCGTGATCTCAAAAGGAGGCTTGTCGGTTTGGAACTGCTGGTTAAGCGTCTCGAGCATGTCGATCGTTGCGCTTACATTGCGATCGGTTTTTTCCGAAGTCGCAACGACGTCGATATGCTTGTTACATTTTGATTGGGCTATATCGGCGGCGCTCTTCAGGACTTCGGCGGCGCTGTCTTCGGTGAACGCATGGCGTACGTATCCTTGGCAGAGGTTGCGCAGCGTGCGTTGGCGATCACCGTCTTCATCGCAGTCAAGGCAAAAGATGAGAGCGAAATCGCCGTTGCCGTTGGCCTTCTTGAGCTTTCCATTTTTGATGTTGCTGACGATATCGCGCGTGAGCAGCTCAGTGTTGGCGTCAACGCTCTCAAAGACAATCACATGGTTGGCATGCTTGAGGTGATGCTTGACCACGCTGCCCGAGAGGCGTGTGACGACGGCATTGAAGGCAAGTAGACCAACTTCAACGGGGAGAGCGATGATGTATGCGAGTGCTAGCAGCGAATAGAACAGGCCGCATGCTTGGTTGGGGATGACGCTGTTGACGACCGATGTGATATCGGTAAGGCCAGTCTGGATGGTCGTTGTCCAGCCAACGGTGAATAGGTTGGTGATGAACCAGCTGATATAATTCCAGCCCCCTGGTTCCCAGCCCTCGCCAAGGTCGGATGAAAAGCATTGCTCCCAGGTGACGGGCGCGAACAGGAAAAGGGCTCCAATGGCAAGGACGATGAAGGCGACGAGGCGACGATCATAATCGATTTCGTGGCCAAAGAATCTGTACTGATGGCTGTGGAGCTCCAGAAAGACAGAACAGCAGAGCGCGACGGCAGCGATCGGGGGCGCTATGTTCCATAAGATTTCAGTCAAAGCAGAAACCTCCTAGGGTTAGAGGACAGTGTGAGCAAATGGGCGAGCCTATCTACCGCCTACGTGAACATGCGATCCCTCAGCTCGGCGGCCTCGTTGATCTCGACGTTGGTGCGGCCTTGGAGATCTTCGGTGCGCTTGCTGGTGAGCTCGTTGCCCTTTAGTCCGTAGGTGGTGTACTGGACGATTGCGCCGGCGGTTTCGGCTGCTTGGCGTAGCGGCTCGTAGGTATCGGTCTGTTCGCACCATGCGTAGAAATCGTCAACGGTGGCGTTGGGATTGCCGCTAAAGAGTCGATACCATTCGCATCCAAAGCTGCCAAGGACCGAGAACGTCTTTTTCTCGACAAGTCTGTCGCCCTTGTATTTGTAGTCCAGCGTGAGATCCACCAGATAGGCTGCTCCCGTTGCAAAGGCGTTCTCGTTGCCCTGACGACCGATGACTTCGGCCTCTGGATAGTACTTGCCAATAAACTCGGCGGCATCGCCTTCGTAGTCGGCAACGATGCGCACGCTCTGCACCTTGCCGCGCTTGTACGTGCAGTGCAGGATGCGCAGCAATCGCTCCTGCCAAAACGCATAGGAAAACAAGTGATCGACAAAGTGCGGATTCTCGAGTCGGTTCGCCTGGTCCATCCATATGGTTTGGAACAGCTGGTAGTCGGCCTGCGGCTCGCCGGTAACCTCGCGGAACCACTGCACGGCGACGTCGGCGGGGATGTAAAACGAAAGTCGCTCTTGCGGGGTGCCGCTCTTGGTCGTTTTGGCACGCAGGGGAATCTCGACTTCGTAGCCGGTGCCGTCGTCTGTTCCGCAGTTTAAAACGGGCGGCAGCATAAACTGGCAGGGGCCTTCGTCGCACGCGCGCATCGGCTGGGGGCTAACGGGCCTATCGTCAAACTCCATCTCGATATCCTCGTCGTCTTCGTCCTCATCATCTTCGATGCCAAGGTCGTAGCCGGTGTAGTAGTCATCCAGGTGTCGCTCGTTTACATTTCGCCCGTTTACGACGTCAAAGACGGTAACACCCGTCATGCGGTCGCAATACTTTGCGACTTCAAAGAGGTTGCAGCTCTCCTCGGGCGTAAAGTTATCCATGCGGCGCTGGAACTCGGTAGAGCATTCATCGGGATCATAGCCGTCCATTTCGCTGTCACCGAGCCAAAAGTTGGGATCACGATTGCTTTTGAAGTACCACCAGTACCAGACGGGGCCGAATACCGCATTTACGCCAAAAAAGACTTTCTGGATGATGTTGCCGTTGCCGTCGAACTTGTAAGCGAGCGGCAAGTTGACAACCGGATCGTTTGATGTGTCACGCGCCATGGTGTGCTCCCTGCGATGATTTGTGTTGCGCGCGAAGGCCAGATTCGATGCGTCTGACCTTCGCGCGCCTGTTACTTCGCATGCTAGGTCGCCTGCGCTGCATTCTGTTGCGCAACATCGTGGACGGCGCGGTTCGACGTCCAGGGCCGATGCCGCGCAACAGATACATGGCTTGGCCGTGCCAATCGCTCTCTAGTAGCGCGCCGAGCGCTGGGCGTTGCCCGGGTTGTAGCCCGCCCAAGCGGCGATGACGTCCGACTCAACGACGCTCGTTGCAATGTTGATAAAGCTGCCGGCACGGGGCAGGTCGGTATGGAAGTCTTCGAGCAGGTTGGGCTGGAACCTAAAGTCCTCAAAGTTGACGGTGTTGGGGTTGTAGAGCTGACAAGTACCATCCTCGGTAGAGATCGGGCCAACCATGTAAACGGCCTTGTGCTCTACGGCCTCGGTATCGTCGACGTCGATCACCTCTCCGCGATCGTGCGCGGCGGCGGCGTGCTCCATGAGCTCGAGGAATCGGTCGGCTTCGGCGCTGCAGAGTACGCAGCGCGAGAAGAGCACCGTAAGGGCATAGCCCGTTTTACGACCCAGTTTCTCTCGCAGCTCGCTAAATCGTTGCGACTGCTCCGGGGTCATGCGCGTTTTGGACGGTGCGGTCTGCTTGAGTCCGCACGTCTTAAGGAACATCGCGTTGGCCTTGCGCAGGGCGCTCATGGCGGCAGAGTCGCTCTTTGCCGTGGAGACGTCGATGCGTCCTCCCTCGGGAATCTGCTTATAGCGAGAGAAGCCCTTCTCGTCCTCGACGGGCATCCAGTACGTAATGACGTCATTTTCCACTACGCTAAAGCGGCACGTAAAGGGCACGCCGATTGCCGGAGCCTCGCCATAGAGCTTTACGCGCACGGCTTGGTCGGTGTCCGCCATCCACATCATAAAGCGCTGGCTGCTGTCGCCGTCATGGTTCCGGAGCTTTGCGATGAGATAGCAAACCGAGTCGCAGCGGCTCTCGAGTGCGGTTCCTCTTCCCGTGGCGATGGCGCTTATGCCCTGGGCCTTGAGTTCGATGTCGCGGTGCAGCGCGTTGAGCTCTTCGGATGTCAGCAGATCTTGGCCGAGCAACCACGCGACAAGCGTGCTTAAGTCGGTATTGGCATTAAGGGCGGCATCCATAACTTTGCTGTGCGCTTGGTGACTTGCGCGGGGCGGCATGGGTTCGCGGCCAGATGCATATCCAAATGAATCGCGGATCTGTTCTCCATCGCGATAGATCGGTTCCAAAACGAACATGCTCATGTCATTTTGCCTGCCCTGGTCCAGGTCGTAGGCATCGAGGGAGTTCCAGACATGCTTCTCTGCAATGGGGTTCATCCACAGACTGATTTTCGATTTTTCCGCCGAGGAGGTCGAGGTGCTCTTTTTGGAGCTTGCGGCGGGGCGAGAAACGGGTTTCTGGTATCCCTTGGGGAGCGATTGCTCAAGGTTGAATTTTTTAAGCAGCCTAACGTAGACTCCGACCGATGCTTCCTCTGCCATTTCCGCCATGACCGGCTGCGAAGGGTCGTCGACAAAGGAAATGCGCGTTTTGCCGTCATCGGAGACTGCCTGGCAATAGCCGCATCGAAGTGCGACATAGCCTTCGTTGTCGCTGCCGCGGTCAAAGTACATTTGCTCTTTGCAGCCGAGTGTGCCGGGGACGAATGCGGTCGGGTTTGCGATGTCGGGGATCGTAATGGCAGCTCCGGTCGCTCGCTTAAGCTCATCGAAATACTCGACGTACAGCGGAATTTTGTAGTGCTGGACGAGCGCCTCGAGAACGATGGCGTTGGGCACGGAGTGCGCCACACGATAGCGCACGGAGTTATAGCCCCATTCGACATCGGTCGCGTCATCGGGGATTCCGTGACCCGCCATGGTGGACAGGACTTCATCGGGTGAGTCAAACGTACCGTCGGGCGTGCCGCAAATCGCTTGGAGCGAGAACCCGCCAAAGCACTTGTCGAGATCATCGCGGATATATGCGCAGCAGTCATGGTTGGGAAAGACAATACGAAACGTCATCGCACCCATGGCCTGGGACATGTAGACGTTGCCCGACTCCTGGGCTTGCGTCTCAGCCGACTTCTTTTTGCGTTTGCTTGCCGCAGAAGATGATTTTTTGCGCGAGGGGGCCGGCTTGGGCTCCTCTTGGGCGCCAAACTGGTCTTTGAGGAAGTCGAAGTACAGGGACACGTTTCCGCGCTGCGCGTATGAGCGCATGATGGGGTCGGTCGTGTCCTCAAAGTACTTTTGGCTTCCGTCGGGCATGGACATGGTTCCCATGCCGCAGCGGAACAGGGTGTCGGTGGCACCGTCGAACCCTTCCGGGAAATACACCCAGCAGCTCTTGTCTACCACGTTTGCAAACGAGACGCTATCGCCCTGCGCATCGGCGATCACGGCGCCGGCTGCGAGCTCGTCGGCATCGGTGTACTCGTAGTAGACGGGAACGCCGATCATCTTGGAGATAGTCTTGGCAACCTCCAGCGAAGGGATGCCATTGTATTCGTACTGGAGTGAGTTGTAGCCCCAGACGACGTTGGTGACTTCTTCGCCGTCGGACCCGCAGGTTTCCAGTGCGGCGTTGACGGCATCGGTCGGATCCATGTGCTGGAAGTCCTCGTAGTCGGGGATAACGGCAGCAAAGCAAAACTCGCCATAGTCCCGCTCCAAGGCAGCTTTGGCCTGCATGCAGATATCGTGGTTGGGAAACACGATGCGGTTGACAATCTGGTTGATCGAGATCCCTCGGTCGGTATCTTGAAGTAGATGCTCAAAAATCTCGTCCATCGTTCCTTCTTTCATATGCGGTGGAAGCCGACGATCCCGGGTTTTAGGGCTCGTGGCTTTGCTAACCCGAACGCTACCGCCCCGATGGGCGAGAACGTTGCGCAACATCCGCGAGTGCGCGAATTGCAGTGCGGAACGGTTTGTGCTTGGTGGTGGCGATGGGGGCGGACGAGTCCTGCACGAACCCTCGGTAAATGAAAACGCGCCCGTCGGCAGGTTGTTGCCGGCGGGCGCGTTCAGGATTACATATGGGTTGATGCCCGAGACTAGGCTTCTTTCTTGATGGAGCCAAGCATCACGACTGTAGCGATTGAGGCGATGCAGCACAGAAGCGGATAGATAGGGCCGGAGTACTGCTTAGATGCATATGCCATAAATGCGGCAATGGCAGCGAGCAGCACAAAACCGATGCGTGCAACGGCGATCTTTTTCTGCATAAATGCCATGATGAGGCCAATAACGGAGACGATAACCGGAACGGCCCAGACATAGGTCAGCGAGCTGTAGAAGTCGCCGCCACTGCTGCCGTACGCTGTCATCGTATCGGCGTAGTCGCCCATCTCCATCATGGTATAGGTGGACTTAAGACGATACGCTTCGCCAGCCGTGCTGTCGCCACCAAAGAAACTGGAGAGGTTGTTGGCGCCATTTGAGATGTACTGGGATGTTTGCAGATCGCTGGCGGTAGGTGAGAACCACGGCATAAAAGCTAAGATGAGGGCAATGACGCCAATGACCAGCGGGACGATGGCGTTGGTATTGAGCGAGACACTCGGGGCGCTAATCGCTGGCTTTGCGGGGCTGGGGGCGGCAGCGTGGGCAGTGGGCTTCTTGACCGGTGTTTCCTCGCAGGTGGCGGCAGGCTTGGCCGGAGTGGGCTGGTTGGCAAGCTTGTTGCCGCATTTGGGACAGAAGGCGATGCCGTCGGGAATCTTCTCTCCGCACTTGGGGCAGAACATGGTGTTTCCTTTCGTTGGGAACCTTGACGAGCCCTAAGATAAGCTTCGACTCTCTGGTTATGTTGCGCAACATTGCGCGCGATGGCGTGGGTATCCTTGACGCAAGCGAATTAAAGGCGGAGAAAGGACCCCCATGAGTTTCTTTGACGATCTTCAGAACTCTATCAATCGCGGTGTTGCCGGTGCTAACCGCACAGGCAACACACTCAAGTTCAAAGCGCAGCTGAACGAAGCCATGAAGCGCCGTCAGACCCTTGCTGCCCAGCTTGGCGCCAGTCTG
Organism: uncultured Collinsella sp.; assembly: GCA_934646865.1. Lineage (GTDB taxonomy): Bacteria > Actinomycetota > Coriobacteriia > Coriobacteriales > Coriobacteriaceae > Collinsella. Next base: position 103,689 of record CAKUEU010000001.1, read on the forward strand.
TACGATGCTACTAAGGATGACCCCGCGTTCCGCGCCGGTCGCGAGGCCATCTATGACGGCATTGCCGCCATCGATGCCGAGCGCGCCGGCTATCAGGCCGAGATTGATCGCATCGAGGCCGAAGCTCAGGCTGCTCAGGCTGCTGCCACGCATTACACCTGCCCATTCTGCGGTTCTTCCGTTGCTGCCTCCGACCTGTTCTGCTCCGGCTGCGGAAAGCCCATGGCAGAGATCGAAGCGGCAATTACCAAGCAGCGAACCAGCGGTATTGCAACGGCAGCCGCCCCGGATGTGTCAAACGCTGCGACGTGCCCCCAGTGCGGAGCTCCCATCAACGAGGACGACATGTTCTGCATGAGCTGCGGCGCCAAGTTGGAGTCGGTGCCGGAGCCGGAGTTCCAGCCGGCTGCCGTGCCCGAACCGGTTGCTGCGCCCGTGCCGGAGCCGGTTGTTGTACCCGATCCCGAGCCGATTGCAGCTCCCGCACCCAAGCCCGAGCCAATTGCCGCTTCCGCACCTAAGCCCGAGCCGATCGTCGCGCCTGCCCCTGCTCCTGTCTTTGAACCTGAGCCGATAAGCGCCCCCGAGCCTGAACCTGTCGCTGCGCCCGCACCCGCATTTACTCCCGAGTTCGTGCCGGCAGCAGCGCCCGTGCTGGCGCCAGAGCCGGCCGTTTCCCTCCCGAATAACACGTGTCCCACCTGCGGTGCGACCAACGATCCCGAGGATAAGTTCTGCATGCATTGCGGCACCAAACTTCGCTAACATCGCTTTCCTATCGGCAAGGTTGAACGACGCCAAAGGGGCCGGATCTTTCTAAGCAAAGTGTTTAGAGGGGTTCGGCCCTTTTCTCGTCGGGCGTTCTGGCGCCTTATCTGGCAACCGTTTAATGTTGCGCAACAGAATTTGGCCAACACCGCTTAGGGTTGAGATGTCCGGTGGAAAAGAGAAAGGATTTGATATGCACAATTTCAACGTGCACCTCAAGAAGGGGGCAGTATGCGGAGCGCTTGCGCTTGCGCTGGGTGCCCTCGTCGTGGGCAACGTGGCGACTATCGCAGCGCCAACCCCGGCGTACGCAGCCTCCAAGAAGTCATCCAAAAAATCTAAGAAGACCAAGGGCGGATCAGTTAAGGGCGTCAAGGTCCAGAAGAAGGTCGACAAGTATTCCTGGTCCGAACTCGCCAAGATCTCCGACGCCATGACCAAGTCCGGCAGCCGCAAGGCCGCCCTCAAGATCGCCAAGAAGTACAAGCTCTGCGACAAGAAGGGCAAGCTCGACGGTAGTCAGACCAAGAAAGTTGCGCTCAATGATTGTGAGAGCAGCGCCACGATTGTTGGCTTCTACCACGATGATCTTTCTGATGGCTCTGGAAAGGCAGGCATTACTTGGCAGTTTACCGATGGTCTGTATGAGGGCAATCCGCTCTATGCCTCACATGTTACCGACTTCAACATTCTGCCTAGTACGCTCAAGGACTGTTTGGCCACAGTCAAGAAGAATACTGTTTATCGCGACGGCGCCAAGGCAAGTCAGGCAACCTCAGAGGACGTTCAGCTCTGGGCACCTTCTGCGACTGAAATCCTCGGCGATGCCTCAGAGATGAAAAACATCAATCGCGATTCGGAGTGGATGACCAAGTCCCTTAACGCCGAGGGCACACAGTACGATTATTACGAGGCCGCCGGCATGAATTGGACTTCAGACTCGAAAGACTGCGAGTTCACTTCATCTGACTCAGGATATTGGATTGAACTGGTTAAGACGGATGATGGCCTCTCTGATCAGAAGGCTCTTGAGCAAGGGAAAGTAAAACTGGACTCAAGCTATAAGAAGATAAGCGGCTTCGACTGGATGGCTGGTTTTAGAAGCATTTACTACAATCCTCTAACGCCTGATGCCGGGTTGGACCATCTGGCTGGCTATGGCGAGGGCGGTCTTGCCTCTGTTTATGCTGAAACCGATTCGCCCGCAAGCAACAATAACGCTTCTTGGCCTACTGGTTTGTATGGTTATTCGACCGATAAGGCATCTGCTGTGATGCCCATGTTCTGCTTGACATCCCCTTCGGATGACAGCTCTGATTCGGAATCAAGCGGTGTCGCCGTTCAAGATAGCGTTAACAATTACAGCTGGAAAGACCTCAAGTCCATCGCAAATGAAATTGCGGCGGCCCAGGATGATAGTGCCGCTACCGAGATTGCTAAGAAATACCATCTGGTTGGCGACGATGGCAATCTGAGCAGCGCTTCCTATAAGAACATCGATGATACCTTCAAGGCATATATCGTTGGCTTCAACCATGATGACCGTTCCGATGGTAAGGGCAAGGCAGGCATTACGTTCCTGATTGCCGATGCCTCTCCCGCCAAGCTTGCTATGAACAAGGACGGTTCCAATACGGGTGGATGGAAGGACTCTGATCTTCGTAAGTCTATTCGCACGGAGGTCAACTGGTGTTTGCCGCAGGCTCTCAAGAGTAACATCGTCAGGGTCAAGAAACTGTCCAACAACGCTGGTGTAACAACGGATCCGTCTTCGGTCACCTCAACGGACGAGACCGTGTGGCTGCCGTCTATGGTGGAACTGATTGGCAAAGATGGGCTCGAAAAAGAGCTTGGCTCCAGGGAGCCTGACCAGCTTGCCGTCTACGAGGCAGAGGGAACGCAGTATGCCGCCCTGCAGGGTGACAACGACACCCGCTGGACCGGTTACGATGGATTTACCGGAAACACTGCGTGGACGCGAACTTGCGATGCCTCTCAATCCGGATGTTTCCTAGTGTACCGAGGAAACGATTTTGGTGGCCCGTGGGATACGAACGATGAGCTCAATATCTATCCGGGTTTCTGCCTTTAGTCGTTAATACTGACCGACGGTGATTATGAGCCCTCGGAGGGGGAACGCTCTCCGAGGGCTTTAATCACACTCGTATCAATGACGTATAACGAATCATTCAATTTGTTCGGGACGATGCGACTGTCCCAATACACGAGGGAAGGAGGGGCCATGAAATGCCCCAAGTGCGGCGCCGAGATCGCCGAGGAGGCTGCATTCTGCGGTAAATGCGGTGCCAAGATTGAACACGAAGATGCTGGCGTGACGGATGCCGTTGCGCCGGATACCACCGTTGAGGACTCGGCAGGCGTCGAGGTTGAGGATACTCCGGAGGAGGTGCCTGCTGAGGACCCAACGGATGAAAAGGATGAGGGGGAGCCGGAGAAGCAGCTCAGCAAGAATGCCAAGATTGCGATTACTGCAGTCGCTGTTGTTCTCATGGTCGCCCTTGGCGTTTTCCTGTTCAATCAGCAGCAGCAAAAGGATTTTGAGAAAGCTGTCGAGAATCAGGTACTCGAAGAAGCTAAGGCGGAGTACGAAGGCCAGACGGAGCTCTTTGCCAAAAACGATTACGTTGAGCCTTCGGAGTATCAGGTTGATTCACTTGTCATATCCGAGTTCAACGAGAGCAATGGCAAGGTGACAGGCACTGCGACCGCCGATGTGTCCAACGAGAGCTTCTCTACAACGGTCGAGCTCAATTATGCTGCCGATGTAGATGGCAGCAGGAATGTATCGAACGTCACGATTGAGCCTACTTCTACCGAGACGACCCCGCTCACGGGCATCACGACAGATGTAGAGCACGGGATCGAGGATGCTGATTCGGATCTGTACAACGACAACACATGTGTCGTCGATTATGTTGACGATGGTACGGCGAATTGGGTCGTGACGTCCGGAGCCAAGCATGAGCTGACGTACAAGTTCAACGGCAAGAAGTGGAAGTTTAAAAAAGATGAGCTGAGCAGCGATATCGAATGGGGCGATTTCTCGGGGACGTACGTGGCTACTGATGGTTCCGATAATTGGCTCCGCATCAGTTCTTATGTCTCGGGAGAGGCGAGCTGTGAATGGTTCGGCGACTATCACATCACCGGTTCGGCTGGAGATGTTATCCAGGATTTGAGCGGTCAGGTTCGTGGAGTGTGCGAGGACGTCGACATTCAAGACTACGGCAACGGGTTCTATGGTTTTGAGCTGAACGACGAGGACGCGGACGGTGCGAATGGGCAAGGCGGAATGGTCCACTTCAAGCTGGTCTTCAATCCCGAGCAAGAGGGTAGCCTAAAGCTGTTTAAGAGCGAATATCAGCAGCAGGCAACGGAGAGGTACCAGCAGTTCATTGCTATTGCCAATTTCCGTCATGGTAGCAGCGTCAAAAACCTGCACAAGCGCTCAGCTGGTGTGATCGGCATTCCTGACGACTTCAGTGGTGGTCAGAGCTCGTTTAACGATACGAACTTTACCTATATCAGGAAAGATGAATAGCCGTTCGCATCACGTGACGACCGGTGGGCCCGAGGGTTATCCTCGGGCCCTTTTTACATGGATAGCATTAGGGGGCGCCTCATTGTGCGCCTGCTAATTGCCCACTCCTTTAAATGTTGCGCAACAGAAAATGCCGAGCTCAAGGTAGTCTTTACTCGAAAAGACTAAGGCTGAAGAAAGGAGACCTTATGTTCTGTCCAAAGTGTGGCGTCGAAAACGCCGATGGATCCAAGTTCTGTTCTGGGTGTGGAACCTCGCTTGTCTCGGCGCCTGCTGAAACCGCTTCTCCCTCAAATAAAGCCACGGACCCTGCTGCGACTTCGGCTTCGTCACCCCAGCCTGCTGAGGCTCGCGACGCAAAGAAGAGGCCGATTATCATCGGGGCAGTCGCTGTTATTGTCGTTGCGTTAGTTGCCGTTTTTGCTGTCGGGCCCACACTGGGTGGAAACTCTTCCCCGGCTACTGAGATGGGGAGCGGAAGTGCTTCCAAGGAATCCGAGACAAAAAGCAAGAAACAAACTAAGACCGTTGAGGCACCGTACGAGAACCCCTTCGTGGGCGCTCAGGTGGGCGATAAGGTTAAGTTTGGCTCCTACGAGCAGGACGGCAAAACCTCCAATGGCAAAGAGCAGATTGAGTGGCGCGTCCTTGCTGTCGATGGGGATCGAGCTCTCGTAGTTAGTGAGAAAGGGCTGGACGCCAAGCCGATTAACGAGGGCGATGGGAACGACAGTCTAAATTCCATGAACAATGACTGGGACTCATCCGATCTTAAGGCTTGGCTCGAGAGTGATTTCTTTTCTCAGGCTTTTTCGGACGAGGAGAAGAAGGACATCGATGGTTCTCCTACGCTGCTTACCACCGATGAGGCCTATCAATATTTCGAGTCTGATGAAAGCCGCGTTTGCTACCCTACCAAGCAGGCTGTAAAAAATGGGGCCTGGGCTGACGATAACGATGCGTGTTACTGGTGGCTCAGTTCACCGAGCGATGGCGGCAGCGATATGTGGTTCGCTACGGCATGCGTAGACTCCGATGGCGGCGTGTTTTCCTTGGGCATACGTGTTATTCGACCTGATGTCGCCGTTCGCCCTGCATTATGGGTGAGCCTTTAGTTTCAATTACTAACAGCTTAGATAACGGGTGAAGATTCGGGGACCGCAAGGTCCCCGAATGCCATGCTCTTCCTAGCCAAACAGACAATTTGTCCGAACGCCAACCCAAATCTTTGTTTGGTGACAATCCCCCTGCGTGGCTGTCCGGGCGGATGGGACAGTTAATAGCAGGTTCGAGATTCCCCAGGAGCAGAGTCCTACGAAGGAGTAGGGCTTCTGCATGTTTTTGGCGCCACGTGGTTGCGGACCCGCGTGGCGCCGTTCCGGCCTGCCCGGAAGGCGCTGCTCCCCATGCCATCCCGGGAGCAACGTCTTCCGGGCTGGCCGTTTGCTTTTGCGATGGTGGCTTTTGGGGCCTGATCTTGTGTTCCCTCTGTTAGCGAATTCGTCTCGTTCCCGGCAATGTTGCGCAACGCCTGTCCGACATGGATTTCTACACTTGAGCTGTCCAAAAGGGATTCAGTTCTTGAATGAGGGATGAACGATGAACGGGAACTCCTATTACGACGACGACATGTCCGAGGAAGATTACGAGCGGGTCATGGAGCATATGTACGAGCTTGAGTGCGAGCTCGAGGAGCCTCATGACGCTCGCACCGACCAATTGATTCGCGAGGAGCTCGAGCAGCTTTCGAGCGCAATGTTGTTTGAACCGGTGGTAAAAAACGGCGAGTACCTTGGCGAGCGCGACCATGTGCCCGGGTATTGGACGGATCGTCGCGATTTGGAGTCCGAGTCTTCAGGCGCTTCGAGCGATGTCGACGAGGTGGAGAAGGATGAGCCGTTTGATTTGATTGGCTATCAGGGCTCTTCCTCGGGTGGCTCGGTGCTCGACATGTTTACTCCCATTTTAAGGAGTCGCGTGTTCTGGATCTTCATTGCGTTTCTGGTGTTTATCGGCATGCTCGACATGTTCTACGACAGTTTTATCGTTCCTTCGGGCTTCGCTATTAGCCGCATCAATTTTCAGGGTTTGGTGTTGCTGGCGATTGTCGTAGCATGCATTGCCCTGAGGCGTCGTCGCCGCTAGCGACGGTATTGGCGCAACTGCCGATGTTGCGCAACAGGTTATCTGGACAGCGCCGTATGCTCGGGTTGTCCTGAAGTCAAAGAGAAAGGACAGGACAATGGCTGAGGTTGAAGTGAGGGCTTTGGGTCCCGACGACGTCGACGATATGGTCGATCTGGATGAGCAGTCGGGCTACGAGGTCTATGATGCATATGAGCCTTTTGTCGAGGATGAGGACGAAGAGAACTGTTACCTCTGGGGCGTCTTTGCCGATGACGAGCTGGTCGGCTTTTGCGTGACGGGCGGTGCGGATGACCCCGACCTGCCGGATGCCGTTACGGAGCACCCGCTCAACGAGGAAACGTCGACGTTTTTGAGCCATGTGTATGTTGATCCCGACTACCGCGGCAACGGCTATGGCGCGCGCCTGGTACACGACGCCCTGCTGGGATACTGGGAGAGCGAGGGCGAGCAGCAGCCGACATTCCTGGATCTGAGCGGCTATCTCTTTGACGATGCTGATGCGGATCCGATTAAGCTCGCGCATCTGCTCATCGACTTCTTTGGTAAGAACGGGTTTGAGCCCATTCCCGATGATGATAACGACATCACCTACACCTGCATGGTCTTGGATCCCGAGAACTTTAAGGACCCGGACGCAGAGTAGGGGCTGCGGGGTGTTGGCTCAGCTTTCCTAGTTGGTGTTTAACGGGGCCGGACGTTCCAGTTGTGATGACTGGGCGTCCGGCCCTTTTTTGTTGTCTGTCGGTCTGGTGCTCAGCGCGTTTGTCTCGATCTGTAACAACAAGTAGGGGATACGGGGCCTAGATGTTACAGATCGAGATTGTTCCTCTGCCGACAGCTCAACTGTCTCAATCTGTAACATCTACGGTCGTTTTTGCTCCGTAACTGTTACAGATCGAGATGTTGTCTTCTGACGGATTGGTTTGTCTTGATCTGTAACAACTGGACGAAGATTCGGCCCGTAACTGTTACAGATTGAGACATTTGCGGATGGGGCCGACCGTTCATCTCGATCTGTAACATCTAGACGAAGATTCGACCTGTAACTGTTACAGATTGAGACGGTCGTCCGACCCCGCCCCGTCCGCCTCGTCATCTGTGGTTTACGTGGGGGCATGCGAAGCGCGGGTATACTAACCGGCGGCGAATCTGCTCCATCGCTTAGAGCTGCTGCGTCTGGACGGCGCGTGATAGGGCTGCCAAAGCGATCGCCAGCGTGCTGAGCAACGTCCTCTCTGTGCGCACCCGTTTTTGTATGTATTAGCGCACTACCAAGCACGCCCGCGCGGCCGCATGCCGTGCCCATAGCGCGTGCAGATAAGGAACAACAACATATGCGTAATTCTGTATCCGACGTCACCGACGCCGAGATTCTGGACGAGACCCGCGAGGCCATGACCCAGGCCGCCTTCGATGCTGCCGACGAGGCCAGTGCCGCCGAGACTGTCGAGTCCGCGACCGAGAACCTGCCCGCCTTTGACGAGTTGGGACTTTCGGACGAGATGCTTCGTGCCATCGAGAACCTGGGCTACACGGCGCCCACGCCTGTCCAGGCTGGCTCCATCCCCGTGGTGCTCGAGGGTCGCGACCTGCTTGCCGCCGCCCAGACCGGCACCGGCAAGACGGCCGCCTTCTTGCTGCCGACTATGAACAACCTGGAGCACATCGCTCCGTCCAAGCCCGTGCGCGAGCGCGGCAGCCGCAACCGCCGTCGCGGCGCCAAGAAGCCCGAGGGCAACGGCCGCGGCCCCGTGATGCTCGTCATCACCCCCACGCGCGAGCTCGCCCAGCAGATCGACGAGGTCGCGAGCAAAATCGCCGACGTCACCGGCCATGTTGCCGTGACCGTCGTGGGCGGCGTGAGCTACAAGCCCCAGACCGCTGCCCTCAAGTACGGTTGCGACATCTTGGTCGCCACGCCGGGCCGTCTGGTCGATCTGATTGAGCAGGGCGCCTGCCACCTGGACGAGGTCAAGGTGCTGGTGCTCGACGAGGCCGACCGTATGCTCGACATGGGCTTTTTGCCCGCCGTCCGCCGCATCGTGCGCGAGACGCCGGCCGAGCGCCAGACGCTGCTGTTCTCGGCGACCCTCGACGAGGAGGCCGTGGGCGAGATCACCGACCTGGTGAGCGACCCGGCCCGTGTGGAGATCGCGCCGGCCACGTCGACCGCCGACACTGTCGATCAGTTTGTGTTCCCGGTGTCTATCGAGGCCAAGAACAACCTGTTGCCCGAGTTCCTCAAGAAGGAAGGTCCGGAGCGCACCATCGTCTTTATGCGTACCAAGCATCGCGCCGACAGCTGCTGCCGTCGTCTGGAGCGTAAGGGCATCAAGGCCGCCGCGATTCACGGCAACCGCAGCCAGGCCCAGCGCGAGCGCGCGCTTTCGGCCTTCCGCGACGGTACCGTCGACGTGTTGGTGGCAACCGACGTGCTCGCCCGCGGCATCGACATTAGCGACGTGCGCTACGTCGTGAACTTTGACGTGCCGGCCGAGCCGACCGACTACATCCACCGCATTGGCCGTACCGGCCGTGCCGGCGAGCTGGGCTGGGCCATCACGTTTGTGACCGAGCAGGACGTCGATGAGTTCTACGAGATAGAGAAGCTCATGGACAAGACGGCCGACATTTACGAGGCCGGCGACCTGCACGTGGGTCCCAACCCGCCTGCCGTTGATCCCGAGCGCAATCCTGCGGCCTTTAAGGTGAAGAAGAAGACCAAGCGCGGCAAGTCCAAGAGCAAGAAGAAGCTTGAGCAGGCGCGTCGCGACGGCAAACGCAATGGCGACGATTACGGCGATGTGGCCGGTCGTTCCAACCGCGGTCGCGATGAGCGCCGTGGCGACGGCGAGCGTCCGAGCCGTCCCAAGCGCGGCGGTAAGACCCGCGTGCGCGAGGGCGTTCAGGCCCGCGTGGACGAGGCCGTTGAGAGCGTGGCCCGCGAGATGGCTGCCGAGGAGCGCGGCGGTGCTGGTGCCGCTGAGCAGCCTGCGCGCGGTAACCGTGCCGAGCGTCGTGCCAAGCAGTTCCAGGGCGAGGCACACCGCCGTCGTCGTGAGGACGAGGACCGTGGCGGTCGTCGTCGTGTCGAGCGCGAGGACGAGGGCCGTGGTTCGCGCGGCGGCAAGCGCGGCTCGGGTGACCGTCGTCGCTCCGGTCGCGATGGCGAGCGCGGCGGGCGCGATGAGCGCCGTGGCGGCGAAGGCCGTGGTTCGCGTGACGAGCGTGGTACCCGCGGCGGCAAGCGCTTTGATGAGCGCGGAGGCCGCGAGGGTGGCTGTGGCGGCGAGCGTCGCGAGGGCGCTCGTGGCAACGGCGGCCGCAGCGGCGCCGGCCGCTCTGGTGAGTCGCGCGATCGTCGTGATCCGCGTGCCAGCCGCGATCGTCGCGATGACTGGCGCAACTACGACGACACCCGCGAGGAGCGTCGTGGCGGCTATCGTGGCGGGCGTGGCGGCAACCAGGCCGGCTCCCGCGGCGGTCGTGCCGGCGGTCGCGATAACCGTGGCAGCTATGGCAATAGTCGTGATGGCAAGCGCGGTAGCAGCTCCCGCCGCCCCGGTGACGGCGGCGGCAAGCGCAAGTAAGATGCGCATCGCGCGCTAGCGTGAGACAAGCTAAGGGCCCGAGCAAACAACGCTCGGGCCCTTTTGTTTGCCGTGTCCATCGCTAATTCAAACGTGATTTTCTCGGGAATGCATCTGGGGGATGCTGAGGACCTATTTTCCGCCATGCAGCAATGGGTCCTATGGAGTGCGCCGTGCATTTTTTGGAGTATTCTGCAGTTCGAGTTGTCTGCATATGATTCGACGTCGCCAACGGTGGCCTTCGGATATCCCTAGCGAGCGTTCCGAGTCAGATTTCGCCGTTTTCCGGAGCAGGGGCGCGTCATTCTCGCCATGTCGGGACTTAGAACGATACGGCGCCCTACAGTTTTGCCCACCCGCGGCGGTGCTGGCGCGGTCACGTTGCAGAATACTCCGTTTTTTGCACGGGCCAGGATGGGGTACCTCAGGAGAACGCGGCGATATCCCGTAAATATATACAATCTGTACCGTAATTTATACAAAACGAAGAGGCAGACAGCGCAGGGTGGGCGCATTGGGGTGTTTGGTGCACCAAAACGGGGATCCCGCGTGCCGTATACTCTGTCTGAATGTGAAAACGGCTTGACGCGTTGCCGGGCGTAGGAGGAGGGTGCCTCGATGAGCGTATTCGAAATTGTGTTTAGTCCGACGGGTGGAACGCGGAAGGTGTCTGGTCTTGTTGCCGGGGCGCTGGATGGGAATGCCGTTACCGTTGATCTGACCGATAACGGACTGGATTTCGGTGCCGTATCGATGACGAAGGACGACGTTGCCGTGATCTCCGTGCCGTCGTATGCCGGCAGGGTTCCCGCCGTGGCTGTTGAACGGTTGGGCATGGTGCGCGGCAACGGAGCGCGCGCCGTTCTGGTCTGCGTATACGGAAACCGGGCGTTTGAGGACACGCTTGTAGAGTTGGAGGACGTTGCAAAACGCGCTGGATTTAGGGTGATTGCAGCAGTTGCTGCCATTGCGGAACATTCTGTTGCTCGACAGTTCGCCGCTGGGCGACCGGACGCGCAGGATGTGGCCCGGCTTGCCGAGCTTGCTCAGCAGATCCGGTACAAGCTGCTGGATGAGGATGTATCCGACCCCACTATTCCCGGCAATCGTCCTTATAAGCAAGCTGGAGGCCACGCCATGGTGCCAATGGCAACGGAGGACTGCGTCTCCTGCGGTGCCTGTGCCGCGGTGTGCCCTGTTCGGGCTATCGACAAGGGCGATCCCAAGCAGGTGGATAGCGAGGCGTGCATCTCCTGCATGCGCTGCATCTCCGTATGTCCGCAGGATGCTCGCAAGCTTGATCCCAGCAAACTCGCCGTCGTTACCCAGATGCTGAGCAAGGCTTGCGTCGAGCGGAAAGAATGCGAGCTCTTCATCTAGTGCAGGAGCGTCAATCAGTTTTTCTCCGTCCCTCCCGGCAGGCGGCGGCATCCCTCCTCTAAGTTGCGGTGGAATACGGGCTGCTTTTGCCTTTCAAACGGCTTTTCAGTCCCTATTTCACCGCAACTCACAATTGGTGCAAGGAGTGTCCCCAGGTGCCGGCGGGAAAGGAACGTCCCTAAGTGCCGCTTAAATACCGTTTATCGAAGAATAAATACCGCTCACCGGTCATAATGACTATTCTGGCTTTGCTGTTGCCTACAATAATCCCCGTAAAAAGAAATGCGGAAGGTTACCGAGTCCCTCGGACGTGGGCCTAACCAAAGTCTTTGAACGGGTGTGTCTCTATGGATGCATTCGCTTGATTTTGGTTGGGCTATATTTATGAAGGGACATGCCACCATGGGTTTCTTTTCTCGCCTGATGGGCGGTTCGGATGAGCAGAAGACTGCAACCTCCGAGTTCGAAATCCTCGCTCCCGTTTCCGGCGAGCTTGTTCACCTAGAAAAAACCAACGATCCCGCTTTTAGCAGCCGTGCCGTGGGCGATGGCGTTGCCGTGGTTCCCCAAGAGGGAACGGTGTGCGCTCCTGTTTCCGGCACCGTCGCGGCGCTGTTTCCGACTGAGCACGCGCTGGGCATCATGTCCGACGACAGCTCTGCTCAGGTGATGCTGCATATCGGAATCGACACTGTTAAACTTGAGGGCAAGGGCTTCCATGCGCTTGTTGCTCAGGGTGACCATGTCGACGCGGGCCAGCCCCTCGTCGAGGTCGATTTCGACGCGGTCCGCGCCGCCGGCTTCGATCCTACGGTCTTCGTTATTGTGTGCGAGCGTTCGGAGAAGTCGACTCTTCGTGAGCATGCTTCCGGCCCTGTTGCTGTTAAAGAGCCTGTCGTCTGGCTTTCCGAGTAAATTCTTGTGGTGGGTACCGTGGTTATCAAGCGAGTTTTTAACAACAACGTCGCAATGGTCACTTCGGACGATGGCTCCGAGCTCATCGTCATCGGTCGAGGCCTCTGCTTTGGCCGTCATGCCGGCGATGCCATCGACGAGGCGTCAGTCGAAAAGACCTACGCGTTGCAGGAGGGAACTTCTCAGGATTCGCGTACGATAGACCGCTTGGCACATCTTTTGGAGTCCATCCCCACCGTCAACCTCGTTATTGCCGAGGACATTGTTCAGATGCTCCGTCGAGAGCTCAATGTCGACATCAACGATAAGATTCTCATCGCTCTTGCAGACCATATCAGCCTCGCCCTCGATCGCGAGCGCAAGGGCGTTCCCTGCGAGAACCCGCTGCTGCTCGAGATCCAGCAGTTCTATCGCAAGGAGTACGCGCTTGCGGGCCGTGCGCTGCAGATTATCAAGGAGTATATGGGCATCCAGATGAGCGAGGAGGAGCAGGGTTTCATTACCTTGCATATCGTCAACGCCACCATGCCGCAACGCTCCGATCGTCTGATCGTTTCGGTCCAGCTTGTTCGCGACGTGCTTGCGATTGTTTCCGAGCGCTATGCCACGACCCTCGACGACACCTCGCTGCCCTATGAGCGTTTCGTCCGCCACCTGCAGTTTTTCGCACAGCGGGCGCTTGACCCCGCGGCCGGGCAGATCAATGACGATGCGCTGTTCCGAATCGATGAAACTAAGTATCCGTGCGCGTTCACGTGCGCAGATGCCATAGCCGCCCACTTGTCGTCTACCTATAACGTTGTCGTTACCGATGCCGAGAAGAGTTATCTCGCATATCACATTGTTAACCTGCTTGGAGAACCTGGTCTCTAGGCATAACGTGCCCATACATCGATTGATATAAGGCAAGGCTCACGGTCTTGTCCAGGGCACATCTGTCTTAATTTGCGGAAAAGGAAGGGGAGTACCGCTATGACCGCAAAAAAGAAGTTCAATTTCAAAGCGCCGTTGGAGGTGTTCGCGAAGTCAATCGTCCAGCCGATGATGTATCTCTCGGTTGCCGGCATTCTGCTCATCGTGGGCATCATTCTGACCAACAAGACCATCTGCGCCATGATTCCCGTGCTGGGCTCCGGTCCGTTCCAGCTTGTGGGCGCCGTTGTCTATCAGTCGCTGATGTTTATCATCAACAACCTCTCGATTCTGTTCTGCGTGGGCATCGCCGGCGCCATGGCAAAGAAGAACAAGGGCCATGCTTCGCTTATCGCCCTGATGTCGTTCTTCCTGTTCCTGCAGGCTAACAACATCGTGCTCAACGCCACCGGCTATCTTGCCGAAGCGAGCGGCATGCTCGGTCTTACCGGAACCGGCCAGAGCACCGTTATGGGCATTCAGGTGCTCGATACCGGCGTGTTTGGCGGCATCATTCTTGGTTGCATCACCGGTGCCGTGTTCAACAAGTACTCGAACAAGCAGTTCCCCATTGCCCTTTCGATGTTCTCGGGCGTTCGCTTCCCGTTCCTGATCATGATCATCATCTCCTGGATCATGGGTGCTGGCTTCTGCATCGTTTGGCCTCCGGTCCAGGGTGCCATCTCCTCCGTTGCCGGCATCATTAAGGAGTCGGGCAACATCGGTCTGTTTATCTACGGCATGCTCAACAAGCTGCTCGTTCCCACCGGTCTGCACCACCTCATCTACACCCCGTTCCAGTTCTCCGATGTGGGTGGCACCCTGACGCTGGGCGATCAGGTTATCGCCGGCGCCTATCCCATCCGTGTTGCCGAGATGGCAATGACGGGACAGCCCTTCTCCGATAGCACCTACTTCAACAGCTATACCTTCAACAATCTGTGGCCCTACATCGGCATCGGCCTCGCCTTTATCTTCACTGCCTACAAGCAGAACAAGGATAAGACCAAGGCCGTTATCATCCCGCTGATCATCACCGCCGTGCTCTCCTGCGTGACCGAGCCCATGGACTTCCTCTTTGTCTTTGCCGCTCCCGTGCTCTTTGTCGTTCACTCGATTCTTTCCGGTATCTTCCTGGTCCTGCTCAAGGTCCTCTCCGTGCCCGCTTCGACTGCAGGCGGCATCATCAACATCGTGGTTTCCAACCTGGTTCTTGGTGTCGATAAGACCAACTGGCCGGTTATGCTGGTGCTCGGAGTCGTCAACGCCACGCTGTACTTCTTCCTCTTCACCTTCCTCATTAAGAAGCTCAACCTCCACACGCCTGGTCGCGAGGAAGAGTCCGAGCTTGCTGAGTCCGTTGCCGAGGGCGAGGCCGCCGCATCTGTCGCGGTGAAGCAGGGCGCTGTTGCCGCGGCTCCCGCAGAGGGCGTCGATGCGGGCATTGCCGACCTGGTCGCAGGTCTTGGCGGCAAGGACAACATCGAGGAGCTCGAGAACTGCTTTACTCGTCTCCGCGTGAACGTTAAGAACCCGGACCTCATCGATGAGAACCTCATCAACCACGTGCCCAACAGCGGCATCAACCGCAACGGCAACAATATCCAGATCATCTTTGGCATGAAGGTCGCCGAGATGCGCGACAAAGTCGAGAACGCAATTGAGAAGGAGCAGTAAACAATGATCATTACTCTGTGTGGTGGCGGATCCACCTTTACCCCCGGCATCGTCAAGTCCATTGCCCTGCGCAAGGACGAGCTCGACGTTGACGAGATTCGCCTGTACGACATCAACGAGGAGCGCCAGCGCAAGATCGGCGTGCTCGTGGACTGGATTTTGCACGAGGACCTTGGCCTGGACATCAAGCTTACGGTGACCACCGACAAAAAGACGGCTTTTACCGACGCGAGCTTCGTGTTTGCCCAGATGCGCGTGGGCGGCTATGCCATGCGCGAGCAGGACGAGAAGATTCCGCTGCGTCACGGCTGCGTGGGTCAGGAGACCTGCGGTTGCGGCGGCCTTGCCTATGGCATGCGCACCATCTTCCCCATGGTCGAGCTCATCGACGACGTCGAGAAGTACGCCAAGAAGGACTACTGGATTCTCAACTACTCCAACCCTGCCGCCATCGTCTCCGAGGGCTGCCGCGTGCTGCGTCCCAACGCTCGCATCATCAACATCTGCGACATGCCGATCGCGATCATCGACGTGGTTTGCGCCGCGCTCGATATCGACAAGAAGGATGTCGAGTACGATTACTTTGGCCTCAACCACTTTGGTTGGTTCACCTCGATCCGCCACAAGGGCGAGGAGGTGCTCCCGCAGCTGCGCGAGTACATCAAGGAGCATGAGATTCTGCTGCCCGATTCGTACCTCAAGGGCATGGGCTCGCTGATGTCGAAGAAGCCCGAGGAGGCAACCGACGAGCATCCCGAGCAGAACCGCCACACCAAGGGCAGCTGGTACTACGTCTGGAAGGGCGAGTACGAGATCATGGAGTGCTTCCCGGAGTACCTGCCCAACACGTATCTGAACTACTACCTGCAGCAGAAGGAGTTCGTCGAGCATTCCAACCCCGAGCGCACCCGTGCGAATGAGGTTGAGGAGACGCGTGAGAAGAACCTCTTTGATGGTATCGATCACTACGAGAAGACCGGCGAGATCGACGAGAGCACGTTCTATGCGGGCAGCCACGGCGACTGGATTGCCGACCTGGCTATCGCTCTGAAGAACGATACCAAGCAGCGCTTCCTGGTCATTTGCGAGAACAAGGGCGCTATCCCCAACATGCCCTATGACGCCATGGTCGAGCTACCTGCCTACATTGGCAAGAACGGCCCCGAGGTCATCAGCCGCGACAACATTCCGCTGTTCCAGCAGGGCCTCATGATGCAGCAGCTGAACTCCGAGAAGCTCGTGGTTGAAGCTACGATCGAGGGCTCTTACGAGAAGGCGCTCAAGGCCTTTACGCTCAACAAGACCGTGCCTTCGATGAACGTCGCCAAGGAAGTTCTCGACGACATGATCGAGGCCAACAAGGGTTACTGGCCCGAGCTTAAGTAAAAGCAACAGGTCGCTGACCGCATGCCAGGAGCAATGCCCCGTCCACGTGATTGCGTGGGCGGGGCATTGTCATTTGGTAACGCGTTTTATCAAATATGGCATTTATCTGCGGTAATGTTCGTTTTCACCGCTGAGGGCGACATTTTATACCGCCTGCCGAACCGTGTGGTGACCTAACAACTTTTTAGGTCAGTGTTGTGCGTGTAGCAACTTCGCCCGGCCTCGCCTCCGGGCTGCCACATGAGAGGGGATCTTATGGCTCGACTGCATGTAATGGAACGCAGCCACGCTCAGGCCGTCATGGACGACCTGCACGATGCGCTCGGACGTCGTCTGGCGGTGAGTTCGCTCGCCCCGTGTCCCGTTGAGTTTACGGCGGCGCTCGTCAACCTGTGCTCGACGCAGAGCTGCGGCAAGTGTACGCCCTGCCGCGTGGGCCTGAGCGCGCTGAGTGACCTGCTCGCCGATGTGCTTGAGGGCCGCGCCGACGAGTCCACGCTCAACTTGATTGAGCGCACTGCCCGCACCATCTACCTTTCGAGCGACTGCGCCATCGGCTACGAGGCCGGTGCCATGGCGCTCACGGCCATCCGCGGCTTCCGCGACGATTTTGAGCATCACATTCGCGAGCACTCCTGCGGCTTTGACCGCGAGGCTCGCGTCCCGTGCGTCTCGGGTTGCCCGGCGCACGTCGACATTCCCGGCTATATCTCGCTGGTCGAGGCTGGCCGCTATGCCGACGCCGTCAAGGTCATCCGCAAGAACAATCCGCTGCCGCTCGTCTGCGGCCTGGTGTGCGAGCATCCCTGCGAGATGCACTGCCGCCGCGGCATGGTCGACGACCCCATGAACATCCTTGCCCTCAAGCGTTTTGCCGTTGAGCATAGCGACCTCAACGACTACAAGCCCACCGTGGCCGACAACACCGGCAAGCGCGTCGCCGTGATCGGCGGCGGCCCGGCCGGCCTTTCCTGTGCCTACTACCTGGCCGTGATGGGCCACAAGGTGACCGTTTTTGAGCAGCGCCACCACTTGGGCGGCATGCTGCGCTACGGCATCCCCAGCTACCGTCTGCCGCGCGAGCGCCTGCAGGGCGAGATCGACTGGATCTTGAGCGCCGGTATCGACGTTGAGCTCGACCACTCCGTCAACGGCGAGGAACTCGCCCGTCTTCGCGACGAATTCGATGCCGTCTACCTGGCCATCGGTGCCCACAGCGATAAGAAGCTCGGTCTTCCGGGCGAAGAGGCTCCCGGCGTGGAGTCAGCCGTCAAGATGCTGCGCGCTATCGGCGACGACGAGCTGCCCGACCTGAGTGGCCAGCGCGTGTGCGTCATTGGCGGCGGCAACGTGGCCATGGACGTGGCCCGCTCTGCCGTGCGCTGCGGTGCCGAAAAGGTGAGTATCGTCTACCGCCGTCGCATCTGCGATATGACGGCCCAGGATGCCGAGATTGCCGGTGCCCAGGCCGAGGGCTGCGAGGTTCTGGAGCTGACGGCTCCGCTTGCTATCGAGACGGGCGAGGACGGTCGCGTGAACGGCCTGCGCGTGCAGCCGCAGATCATCGGCGAGCCCCGTCGCGGTCGTCCGGCCCCGCGTGCCGCCGCCACGCCCGAGCGCGTCATTCCGTGCGAGCGTGTGTTTGTGGCCATTGGCCAGGACATCGATTCCAAGCCGTTTGAGGACATGGGCATCGCCTGCAAGTGGGGCTGCGTGGTCACCGATTCGGACGGCGCCGTGCCCAACTTCGAAGGTCTCTTTAGCGGTGGCGACTGCCAGACCGGTCCCGCCACCGTTATCCGCGCCATCAACGCCGGCCGCGTGGCTTCGGCAAATATCGACCGCTACCTGGGCTTCGACCACAAGATCAAGCTCGATGTGGAGCTGCCGACCGTGCAGTTTAAGGGCAAGCACGAGTGCGGTCGCTGCGAGCTGGGAGAGCGCGAGGCCGGCGAGCGCATCCACGATTGGAATCTGGTCGAGCAGGGCCTTACCGAGGAGGAGGCGCGCCAGGAGGCGAGCCGCTGCCTGCGTTGCGACCACTTTGGCTTTGGCGCGTTCCGCGGAGGGAGGAACCTGGAATGGTAGAGCTCAACAACCCCACTGTCAGCGACAACACCGAAAGCGGAGCACTCAACATGGTCAAGCTCACGATCGATAATTGCGAAGTCGTGGTACCCGAGCACACCACGATCCTGGACGCAGCCAAGTCCGTCGGCATCCAGATTCCCACCCTGTGCTATCTGCGCGATCTGAACGAGATCGGCGGCTGTCGCGTATGCGTGGTCGAGGTTGAGGGCTGCGACCAGCTGGTCGCCGCCTGCAACAACTACGTGCTCGACGGCATGGTGGTCCGCACCAACAGCCCCAAGGCCCGCGAGGCCCGTCGCACCAACGTGCAGCTGCTGCTGTCCCAGCACGATTCGCAGTGCACGAGCTGCGTGCGCAGCGGCAACTGCAACCTGCAGACCATCGCCAACGACCTGGGCATTTTCTATCTGCCGTATCAAAGGCATTTGGCGGGCGAGGGCTGGGATTTCGATTTTCCCATCATTCGCGAAAACGATAAGTGCATTAAATGCATGCGCTGTATCAAGGTGTGCGAGAGCGTGCAGGGCCTGGGGATTTGGGACCTGACCAACCGCGCCACGCATACCGCCGTGGGTACCCGCGGGCGCGCGCCGATCGGCAAGACCGATTGCGTCGCGTGCGGCCAGTGCATTACGCATTGCCCGACGGGCGCACTACGCGAGCGCGACGATACCGAGACCGTGTTCGACGCTATCGCCGATCCCGACAAGATCGTGCTGGTGCAGATCGCGCCGGCCGTGCGTAGCGCTTGGGGCGAAGAACTCGGTATTCCGCGCGAGGAAGCCACCGTCGAGCGCCTGGCTTGCGCGCTGCGCCGCGTGGGCTTTGAGTACGTGTTCGACACCGATTTCTCGGCCGACCTCACCATTATGGAGGAGGGTTCCGAGCTGCTCGAGCGCCTGGGCAAGGCCGCCAAGGGCGAGGGCGACAGCCGCGGCTGGCCCATGTTTACGAGCTGCTGCCCGGGCTGGGTGCGATTTGTGAAGGCGCGCTATCCGGAGTTTGTCGACAGCCTGTCCACGTCTAAGTCGCCGCAGCAGATGTTCGGCGCCATCGCCAAGACCTACTACGCCAAGGCACTGGGCGTGGAGCCCGAGCGCCTGTTTGTGGTGTCCGTGATGCCGTGCACGGCCAAGAAGGCCGAGCGCGCGCTGCCGAGCATGGTGGGCGAGGACGGTGCGCCCGACGTTGACGTTGCGCTGACGGTGCGTGAGATGGTGCGCATGATCCGCGCGAACCACGTGAGCGTGGATACGCTCGTCGAGGAGCCGCTCGACACGCCGCTGGGCTTTGGCACGGGCGCGGGCGTGATCTTTGGCGCCACGGGCGGCGTGATGGAAGCTGCCGTGCGCTCGGCATATTACCTGGTGACGGGCAAGAACCCCGATACCGACTTCTTTACCGACGTGCGCGGGCTCGACGGCTGGAAGGAAGCCGTGGCCGATATCGACGGCACCAAGGTGCGCGTCGCCGTGGCGCACGGGCTTGGCAACGCCGCCCGTCTGCTCGACGCGATTCGCGACGGCCGCGTGAGCTATGACTTCGTCGAGGTCATGGCGTGCCCCGGCGGCTGTGTCGGTGGCGGTGGTCAGCCCATTCACGATGGCTGCGAGCTGGCGGCCGAGCGCGGCCAGGTGCTGTGGGGTCTGGATGCGAAGGCGGACATTCGCTTCTCGCACGAGAATCCCGATGTCCAGGCATGCTACCGCGAGTTCTTGGGCGAGCCGCTTTCGCCGCTGGCAGAGGAACTGCTGCATACCAACCACCACGCATGGACGATGCCGAACGAAGGGACGTGCTAGCGATGCGCGCATTTGATGTTGAGATGTCGCGCCGGGGGTTTGCCTCGGCGCTCGCCGCGGGCGCGCTGTCGCTTGCGCTCGCGGGCTGTGGCGGCGGGGCTGCCGGTGCCGGGTCCGCCGCAGGCTCGGCTGCCGGGTCTGCTGCGGGCAGTGCTGCCGCCGAGCCGGTCGAGGTGCACGTCGCCTCGCTCAAGGGGCCGACCTCGATCGGTCTGGTGCAGTTTATGGACCAGGCCGCAAACGGCGAGACGGACAATGAGTTCGACTTTGCGATCAACACCGCCGCCGACGAGATCGTGCCCAAGGTCATTCAGGGCGATGTCGATATCGCGCTGGTGCCGGCCAACGTGGCAAGCGTGCTGTACAACAAGACCGAGGGCGCGGTGCAGGTCATCGACATCAACACGCTGGGCGTGCTGAACGTGGTGACGGGCGATGCGGGCGTGACCTCGTTTGGCGACCTGGCGGGCCGCACCGTCTACATGACGGGCAAGGGCACCACGCCTGAGTATGTGATGAACTACCTGCTGGAGCGCGCGGGTCTGACCGGCCAGGTGACGCTCGAGTTTAAGAGCGAGCCCACCGAGGTGCTGTCGGCGCTGCTGGCCGATCCGTCCGCCGTGGGCGTGCTGCCCGAGCCATTTAAGACCGCGGCCATCGCTAAGAGCGAGGGCAAGCTGTCGGCACCGGTGAGCCTGACCGACGTGTGGGACGAGCTGGCGGGCGACACGGGGTCGCGCTTGCTGACGGGCGTGACCGTGGTGCGTCGCGCGTTTGCCGAGGAGCATCCCGAGGCCGTGGCGGAGTTCTTACGCTCTCACGAGGCGAGCGTCGAGGCTGTCAACGCGGCACCGGCGGACTGGGCGCAGGCCGTGGTCGATGCCGGCATCGTGGACAACGCCAAGATCGCCGAGAAGGCGATTCCCGGGTGCATGCTCGTGTGCCAGACGGGCAAGGATATGAAGGCGGCACTTAGCGGCTATCTGCAGGTGCTGGCCGACGCGGACGCGAGCGCCGTGGGTGGTAAACTTCCGGCTGACGATTTCTACTACATGGAGTAGCCCGTGCGTGCGTTTGCTCGACAAATGGCAGAGCGTATGAAGGCGGTGGCGGCAGTAGGTGCCGTCGCCGCCTTTTGGCTTGCCGCGTGGATGCTGGTGGCTGCGCTGGTGGCGCAGCCGCTGATCTTGCCCGGACCGGGTGCTGTTGTAGCGGCGCTGTTGCGGCTGGTGTGCGATACCGGCACGTGGGCGATTTTGGCGGGCTCGGGCGCGCGGATTCTGGGCGGGCTGGCGCTTGCCGCGGTATGTGGCGGCGTGCTGGCCGGGGTTTCGTCACGCTCGCGGGCTTTTGCTCGCCTGGTGGCGCCGGCGCTGTCGTTTGTGAAGGCGACGCCGGTTGCCTGCGTGGTGGTCCTGTTGCTCATTTGGCTGGGGTCGGCGCGCGTGAGTATCGCCGCCGTCTTTTTGATGGCGCTGCCGGGCGTGTATTTTTCGCTGGCCGAGGGTCTGGCGCAAGTGAATAAACCGCTGGAGCAGATGTTCCGCATGCATGGCGTGAGTGGCTTGCGCCTGTTTTGCACCCACACTTGGCGTGAGGTCCTGCCATTTGTGCTTTCGTGCGCCCGGGCTGTGATTGGTATGGGCTGGAAGGCCGGCGTGGCAGCCGAGCTCATTGGCATGGCGGTGGGTACCGTGGGCGAGCGCATCTATCAGGCAAAACTTTTGATTGAGACGGCTGATCTGCTGGCGTGGACCGTGCTGGTCGTTGCCGTTTCGTGGGCGTGTGAGCGCGCGCTGGTGTGGTTGCTGCAGGCTTCGGGGCCCGTGGCGTGGCGGGTGGCCGTGCGGACGCACGGGCATGGTGCTCGTGGGCGTGCGGGGGCTGCGGGCGATAGCGCTGCGGCGGGGCTTGCGCTTGCCGTGGGCGATCGCGCGCCCTGGGCGCCGGCGCTGGACGGTCTGGTGCTCAACGTGCCTGCGGGCGGGCGTATTTGCGTGATGGGCGCTTCGGGTGCTGGCAAGACGACGCTGCTTGCGCTGGCGGCGGGGGAGTGCGCACCGTGCTCGATGGTGTTTCAGGATGCGCGCTTGGTCGAGTCCGCCTCGGCGCTGGATAACGTGCTGGTGTGCGCCGATGCGCGCGTGGATGCTTCGAGTGCTGCGGCCTTGCTGCGCCTGCTGGTGCCCGGTGTCGATGTGCATGCGTGCGTGGCCGAGCTTTCGGGCGGTCAGCGCCGACGCGTTGAGATCGCCCGAGCCCTGCTGTGCCCCGGCGGCGCGGTGATTCTGGACGAGCCCTTTACCGGCCTCGATACCGCCGCGCGCGATGCGACGGCCGAGGTTGTGCTCGACCTGCTTGACGGTCGCATGCTCTTGCTCGCCACGCATGACGCTTCCGACGCCCAGGCCCTCAACATCTCGGACGTCATCACGCTGTAGAGGCTCGTCCAAACCCAAATTCAAGCCAAAATTCAACAACAAAATTCAACAACAAAATGATCTCTTTTCATCTGCTCCCACAGGGGCAGATGTGCTATTCTATCTGCGGGGTAATACTTTGGAATACCAAGTAATACCAACGCCGCAGAAACAAACTCCGGATGCGGGCCAATCGGGTTGCCTTCACAGCCCGTCGCCCAGCCGCGTGGCCCGCATCTATCCGCACTACCGTCGTTTCAAAAAGGAAGCGCCATGGCAGAACACATGACCCCTGTAGTCGCGAAGGTCTTGCCCGAGGAAAAGGCGGCCTTCGCGGCGGCAACCCAGCTCGTGGGCACCACGCCGTCCAACGCCATCCGCATGTTCATCGCCGCGTTCAATCGCTGCGGCACCTTCCCGTTCGACATCTCGCCCAACGGGGCTTTTGGCACCGCGCCCGATTCTCATCAACAATGACTGTCCCAAACTGCCGGCACTTGGGGACGTTCCTTTTCTGCCGGCAGTTAAGGAACGTCCCCAAGTGCCGGGTTTTGAGGAGGGTGGCATGCTCAATGCACTGGTTTGGGCGCTTGCCTGTTTTGGTGTCGTTGCTGCCGACATTGCCCTGAGCGTGGTTTTGTTTTCGGTACTGGACATTGTGTCGGCGCTGACGGGTTTTCCGATCGACAACCTCGATATCCAATGGTTCCAGGCCGCCGCGCAGACGGCGTCGTTTTTGATGGCACTGCTGTGGTGGCGCTATCTGTGGCCGCGCTCGTTTATGGCTCGCTGGCAAAGCGAACGCCCGCTCGGCGGGGGAGCGCGCGGCGCGTGGCGACGTATCGTCTGCGTTATCGTGATCGGCCTGGCCTTACAGGTGGTCGTTGGCTACGTGACCGACGCCGTGTTGTCGCTGCTGCCCGAGGCCGCGGCTGACTACAGCGAGCTTGTCGAGGAAACGGGTATGGGCGATACCAGCTACCTCGCCGTGCTGACCACGGTGCTTGGCGCTCCATTTTGCGAAGAGCTGCTGGTGCGCGGCATCATTTTTGAGTTTTCACTCCGAGCGTTTAACCCGCAGTGCCGTCCGCTCTGGAAGCGTCGGCGCCGCGTGCAAGCGCAGGACGGAGCCATGGTGCCCTGGGCGGCCCCGAGCACCTGGGGTATCGCCGCGGCAATCGTGCTGCAGGCGGCGGTCTTTGGTTTTATGCACATGAACTGGGTGCAGGGCTGCTACGCGGGCGCCGCCGGTCTCATCTTTTGCTGGGTGCTCGTTACGACCGGAAAGCTCCGCTACACCATCCTGCTGCACTTTGCCTTTAACGCCGGGTCGTATTTCATGGCGTTGCTCTGGTTTGTGAACACGCCCCTCGACGTGGTCATCACGGTCGCCATCGCCGGCGTCATTCTCGTGGAGGCCATGCGCTCGCTGCGTCACGCGTGTGGGACGGACGCAGCGGGCGCGCCCTTGCGCTAGTTACGGCGTTCGCCTCCGTTGGCACCTTGACGCCCCTGGGCTGCGCGGTTACGCCCCGCGGTGTTCTGCGCGCGCGACATACCGCCGTGGCCCTTGCTGCCCTTAGGCCCCTTGCCGGCACCGCCGCCGTGGGCCTTATCGCCCTTCTTGCCGGTGCCATGTCCGCCGCTGGCAGACGTCTCGCCCGGGCGCGGCGGCACGGGGCGGATCAGGCAATGCTTGGTGTAGCCGATCAGGTCGCGACGGCCGGCCTTCTCCAGCGCCTCGCGCACGAGCTTGTAGTTCTCGGGCTTGCGATACTGAATCAGCGCGCGCTGCATGGCCTTCTCGTGCGGGTCGCGCGCCACGTAGATCGGCTGCATGGTGCGCGGGTCCACGCCGGTGTAGTACATGCAGGTCGACATGGTGGACGGGGTGGGGTAGAAGTCCTGCACCTGCTCGGGCATGTAGCCCATGTCGCGCACGGCCTCGGCAAGGTCCACGGCTTCCTTCATGGTCGAGCCGGGGTGGCTCGAGATGAGATACGGCACCACATACTGCTTGAGTCCGTACTCGCGGTTCAGGCGCTCAAATTTGCGGCAGAATGCGTCGTAGACGGCGCGGCTCGGCTTGCCCATCACGGACAGCACCGCGTCGCTCACGTGCTCGGGCGCCACGCGCAGCTGGCCCGAGACATGGTGCTCCAGCAGCTCGCGCAAAAACTCGTCCGAGGCATCGGCCATGGTGTAGTCAAAGCGGATACCGCTGCGCACAAAGACCTTCTTGACGCCCGGCAGCTGGCGCAGGTCGCGCAGCAGCTGCGTGTAGCCGCTCTCGTCGACCACCATGTTCTTGCATACGCTCGGCCACAGGCAGCGCTTGTTCTTGCACACGCCGTGCTTGAGCTGTTTGTCGCAGGCAGGGCGGCTAAAGTTAGCCGTCGGTCCGCCCACGTCGTTGATGTAGCCCTTAAACTCGGGGTCGCGCGTGAGCAGCTCGGCCTCGCGCATGATCGAGTCGTGGCTGCGCATCTGCAGCACGCGTCCCTGGTGGAAGGTGAGCGCGCAAAACGAGCACTCGCCAAAACAGCCGCGGTTGGAGCTAATGGAAAACTTGATCTCGGCAAAGGCCGGCACGCCGCCTGCCGCGTCGTAGTCGGGATGCCAATCGCGTGCGTAGGGGAGCTCGGCCACCTCGTCCATCTCATCGGTGGTGAGTGTTGCCGACGGCGGGTTCTGCACCACATAGACGCTGTTGGGGTAGGGCTCTACCAGGCGATGGCCGGTGATGGGGTCCATATTCTGCTGCTGCACGTTAAAGCTGCGCGCATAGTTGAGCTTGTCAGCGGCAAGGTCGTCCCAGCTGGGCAGCAGGTCGTAGTCGTAGACCTCGTCGAGCGAACCCGTGCGGTAGACGGTACCGTTGATGTAGGTGATCTGATCGACAGGCAGTCCGGCATCGAGCGCGTCGGCGATCTCGACGATCGCGTGCTCGCCCATGCCGTAGATGAGGATGTCGGCGCCCGAGTCGAGCAGTACCGAGCGCTTGAGCTTGTCCTGCCAGTAGTCGTAGTGGGCCAGGCGGCGCAGGCTCGCCTCGATGCCGCCGATGAT
>CAKUEU010000002.1 GCA_934646865.1 uncultured Collinsella sp.
AGCACCTCGGGGTCGTCGTGCTCCTCGGGATGCTCCATGGCCTCGATCCAGGCGGCGGAGTTGTAGGCGCGCATAAAGTCGAAGCGGTCGGTGTCGAGCAGCTCCTCCATGGGGACCTCGCCGTTTTGAGCCTCGACGATCACGGCGTCCTTCTGCAGGCTGCGCACGATGGCCTTGAGCTCGGCGATTTGCTCGGGCGTGACGGTATCGGTTTTGTTGAGGATGAGCGTGGAGCAAAACTCGATCTGCTGGATGAGCAGGCTCTCGATGTCGTCCTCGTCGATATCTTCGGCCAGCAGGTCACGGCCGCCGTTGAACTCGTCGTACATGCGGGCACAGTCGACCACGGCCACAATGTTGTCGAGCGCGAGCTTGGGCTCGCCGCCCACCTTTGCCTCGTCGCAGAAGCTCGAGATGGTGTAGGCGATGGGGATGGGCTCGCAAATGCCCGAGGCCTCGATGATGATGTAGTCGAAGTCGCCCGAATCGGCGATGCCCTGCAGCTGGTTGGCGAGGTCATCCGAAAGCGTGCAGCAGATGCAGCCGTTGGTGAGCGGGATGAGGTCGTCGGTCTCGGAAAGGCCGCCGTCGGCGATAAGGCTGGCGTCGACGTTGATCTCGCCGATATCATTGACGATCACGGCAGCGCGGATGCCGCCGTCGTTGGCGAGGATGTGGTTGAGCAGCGTGGTCTTGCCGGCACCGAGGTAGCCGGTAAGCATGATGATCTTCACGGGTTTGTTGGGCATGTGCCCTCCTTTGTTAGACATGGCTTACAGTTGAATCATATGCCAAACGCTCGCTCTTATACCCACGAGTCGGCAAATAACACAGGCTACTCCCAGGCTCCCCATACATCGGGGCAATAGCCGACGGTCGCCTTTTTGCCGTTGCGCACGATGGGCTCGGCTAGCACCTGCTGATTCTCGAGCAGCTTGTCGAAGCGCTGGCTAGGCGTGAGGTGCTGGATGAGCGCGAGCGTCTCCTCGTCCTTGGCCTTGGGGTTGAGCAGCTTGTCGATGCCGCCGACCGCCTGCATGACGCTCGTGAGCTCGCCCTTGCTCATCTCCTTTTCCTTAAGGTCGATAAACTGCACCTTAATGCGGCGCTCCTTAAAATAGCGCTGCGCCTTCTTGGTGTCGAAGGACTTTTTAGTCCCAAAGATTTGCACGTTCATTAATGGTTCCGCCGTTCTACCTGATGAAGTTGGTGCGGGCGCGATCGGCCTTGGGCGCTTCGATGCCGGCGGCCTTGCCTGCCTCGATGCAGCGCAGGAGCCAGGCCATGTTCTTGCCGATGTTGCGCATGGTGGCCAGACCCTCGGCGTCCTGAGCGGCCTCGCCCGGCATGGCGCCAAAGACGTTGTTCCAGTACGTGGAGGCGACCACGGGCATCTGGTTGATGGTGAAGTACTTGTTGAGCACATCGAAGGTGGTCGATGTGCCACCGCGTCGGGCAACGGCGACGGCAGCGCCCGGCTTGTGCGCGAAGGCCTTGCCGCCCGCATAGAATGCGCGGTCGAGGGCCGAGAGGATGCGACCGCTGGGATGCGCGTAGTAGACGGGGGAGCCAAAGACAAAGCCGTCTGCCTGCTCGGCGGCGGCAATCAGCTCGTTGACCACGTCGTCGTCAAAGACGCATCGCCCGTCGAGCTTGCCGCACTGGCCGCAGCCAATGCAGTCGCGAATGGGCTTGGCACCCAGCTGGAAAACCTCGGTATCGATGCCCTCGGCGTGCAATTGCTCGGCAATCTCGGCGAGTGCCGTGGCGGTGTTGCCGTTTGCCTTGGGGCTACCGTTAACTAAAAGAACTCTCATCACAAACTCCCTCTGCTCTTGATGACTTCTGCAGGGGATTATCTCACGAGAGGAGAGTTGACGAGGGGCGCAAGACCGGTAGCAACCTATTTTGCGCCCCAAGCGTTAATCCAGTTGAGTGCCCGACACCTGCACGGCTTCGGCTAGCAGTGCGTTCAGCTCGTTGAGGATGGAGACGGGCTGGCGGTCGACGGCGTCCAGATGAAGTGTGGCTACGCGAATGGGCGGCTGGTATTCAAGCGAACCGATGAGTACGGGCGAACCCAGGAACTGCTCAATCTGCGCGGCCACCTGGTCGGTATCTTCGGGCCCCAGGTTATCGAAGAGTGCCACGAACGTCGGTCCGGTCGAGCGGAACAGGCGACCCTTGCCGCGCGAACAGTCCATGAGGCAGGCGGCGCTTTCGGCCAAAACGCGATCGCCCGCATCAAATCCAAAGCGCGCGTTGACGGCGCCGACGTCATCGATCTTGATGGCGATAAAGCCCGCCGTGCGCGCCACGCGGCGCATCTCGCCGATAGCGCTGATCAGGGCATGTACATCACCCAGGCCAGTTACGGAATCGGTTGTGTCGGCCAGGCTGCGGTTGATGATAATGCCCACATACATGTTGGGTTCGGTGTCGGTGCCGTCCAAGCGGTAGCCCGTACAGTCGCAAAGCACGTATTTGCCGGTGGCATCCATCACGCGGTACTGCATGTAATGGAAGTGCCATGTGCCGTTCACCACCATGTCGAGCTCGGAGCGCACGTTATCGCGGTCCTCGGGGTGGACACGAGCGAGCCATATGTCGACCGAGTTAAAGGGGTGCTGGGAAGGCAGGCCAAAATCGCGCACGGCATTGACCGACCATTGCGATTCGCCGGTGTCGAGGTTGAGGATAAACGGGTAACGCGTCTCGGAGCTCATGCAGATTGCCTGGAACACACGGTCGTTGCAGGGAAGCTGATCGGTGATGGGGTGTTGCGGAGCGGCATGGCCATCCGGCTGCTGCACGCGATGCATGAGCTTGTAGCGATACATTTTGCGGTCGGCATCCATCGTCATCTGACGACGCGTGTCACCGGCAAGCGGGTCGACGCGCGAACAACCAAAGCTAAAGCTCGCGATCATGGATGCCTTGCCGTCCGAGGTGGCTTCGATCAGCCCGGCGCGCGACTGTTCTAGGCGCTGCTCGAGTTCAGCCTCGCTCGTCGTGGGCGAGATGAGTACAAATTCGTCTCCGCCGATGCGAAACAGCAGTTCGTCGTGCTGCATCGCTTGGCTGAGCGTGCGGCAGATGAGCAGGATATAGCGATTGCCTTCTGCGTGGCCAAAGATATCGTTGCAATGCTTGAGGTGATCGATGTCGATATAGGCGCAGGTGAAGGGGTTGCCTTTGAGCCAAAACTGATCGACGTGGCGGTCGAGGCCGCCGCGGTTGCCAAGATTGGTGAGCGGGTCGATATAGGCGCTGCGCTCAAGCAGCTCGCGCTCCTGATGCAGAATGGCGTGCGTCTTTTGCACCTGCTCGCCAATAGCGCGCAGCTCGGTGGGCAGGGCGTCAACGTCGAGCTCGGCGGTCGAGACGCCGTTTGCAAGTCGCTGCAGATAGGCGACAATCGATTGCTCGCCCAGGCGATACGACTCGTTCATGATGAATAACCTCCTTGGGCGAAACAGTGGTCTGTATCATATCCCCAATTCGACTCGATTTGGGGATATGAGTTAGCCAAAGGGGACAAACGAGTCCCCCAACGGCATTGCATTACGCGTGTATGCATCAATCGACGACCTTACTATCGAGCAATGCCTCAAACTCCGCCGCCGGCATGGGGCGGTAGTAGAGGAAGCCCTGCGCATAGCGGGCGCCCATCTGACGCAGCAGCTGGGCTTGCGCTTCCGTCTCGATGCCTTCGACCACAACGGGCAGATGGAGCGACTGTGCCATGCCGAGCATCGATGACACGATTTGTGTGCTTCGTTCGTCGGCTTTTCCGGCGGGCACAAACGTGCGGTCGAGCTTGATGACGTCGACGTTGACGTTCTTGAGCATCGCGAGCGTGGACTGGCCGGTGCCAAAGTCGTCCATGTAGGTCGAAAAGCCACGGTTGTGCAGCTCGGCCGTCAGCCTGTCCACGGCCTCGGACTCTCCGGTATAGGCGGTCTCGGTAATCTCGATGCGCATGAGCTCGGGCGGCAAGCTGTACTGGGCGGCCAGCGCCCCCATGTGCTCGGCGACATCGCAGGTAAGAATGTCCACGCGTGACACGTTGAGGGAGATGGGAACCACGGGAAGCCCCTGGTCCAGGCGCTTTCGCAGCCACGAGGCAACGCCCTGCCATATGTACTTGTCGAGCGTCACCACAAAGCCGCTTTCCTCAAGCGCGGGGATAAAGGTCGCAGGCGGAATGAGGGAGCCGTCCTTGTCAATCCAGCGTGTGAGCGCCTCGGCGCCAATGACCTTGCCGGTTTCCATATCGACCTGGGGCTGCAGGTAGTAGGTAATGCGATCGTTGGAGAGTGCGTACTGAAACTCGGTCAGCGTATGGTGGAATGCGACCTCGTGCTTGTATTCCTCGGGGCTAAAGACGGCGATGCGGTCCTTAAAGTCGTTTTTGGCGCGCCGGTTGGCGAACATGGCCTTTGCCTGCGCGTCGATAGTGATTTCCTCGTGGGGGTTGATAGGGTAGACGCCCATGGACGGCCAAAAGCCCACGCCGTCGTCGTGCTTGGCCACGGCTTCGCGCACGCGAGCGTAAATGCGATGCACGGTATCGTGTTCAAAGGGGACGAGAATGCAAAAGTCGTCCTGGCCCCAATAGCCCGCAACGCCTAGCCCTGCGTTTTCGATACCCTTGAGAACCGAGCCCACATCGGCGAGAACACGGTCGCCTTCGGCCTGTCCGTGCCACTCGTTAAACAGGCGCATGTGGCCCATATCGACGGTGGCGATGCACCAGGCGCCGCCTTGCACCGTTGCCAAGAAGGCATTGGCACGCCGCATAAACTCGCTGGGGCGGTAGAGGCCCGTGAGTGAGTCAATGCGCTCAGCGATGGCGCCCTTGCGGTCGATCTCGGGAATGGAAAGACTGTTGTTGTGAAACGGGCCATTGATGGCGCGGATGCGGCGATCGAGCTCGTCTAGGACGGCCGGCGCCTGGTTGATCAGGCGTTCGTAGTAGACGGGAACGACCAGGCACGTGGGAGTAATGACGTCGTCGGCAATCTCGACGGAGGCAGAGACGACCTGCTCCAAATCTTGAACGAGATGCTCAAAGGCATCGCGGTCCAAGCCCTCGGCGAGCATGACAAACTGTGCGCTGCGCGAACGGAACACGCGACTTCTGCCACGAGTGAGCGAGAGCATGCGGCCAGCGTACTCGGAAAGCATGGTATCGACGGCGTCGGCCCCATAGTGCTCATTGAGCTGTGTCGTGCCGCGAACGCGAACGGCAATCAGTCCCGCCTCGAGTTTGTCGCGGCGGCAGCTATCGATGGAGTTGACCAGCATGCGCTGAGTGCCGAGCCCCGTGGCGGGGTCGATCGTCTCAACGAGTGAGTGGTTAACGAGCTCGCCAACGTAGAGCGAAGGCGTGTCTCCGTTTCCGTCGATGCGATAGCCTCGAACGCGACAAAGCACGTAGTCGCCATCGGCGTTGCGTACGCGATATTGCATAACGCGATAGTGCTTTGAGTTATTAAAGACCTGGTCGATATCTTGGGTGAAGGCTTCAAGATCATCGGGGTGCACGCGCGTTTTCCAGTAATTGCGGCAGTCGTCGATATGCTCTGACGGGAGTCCCAGGTCGCGCTGCGCTCCCTGGGACCAAAGCGTGCGGTTCTTATCAATGTTTTCGATAAAGAAGTAGCGGCCTTCCTCGAGCATCGAGAGTGCGTCAAAGATACGGTCGCTGACCTCAAAGTCGTCCGCGTGAACTTGACTGATGTTGCGGCGATCCAAGTGAATGGCGTGGCGCAGTTTGTAGTCGTACATGCGGTGGTCGGCATCGAGCGTCATACGATTGGAGGTCTCGCCCAACTTGGGGTTGGCATGCGATACGCCGTAGCTAAACGAATGGGGCATCTCGGCATCGTTGTTTTTGAGGAGCACTGCTCGGCAGTGCTCCAGGCGCTCGGCCAGGTCATCCTCGGTCGAGATGGTGGATAGCACGGCAAACTCGTCGCCACCCAAGCGAAACGCCGCCTCGCCCACCTTGATGTAGAGCTTGAGGTACAGGCTCACCTGAATGATGTAGCGGTTTCCCTCGTCATGGCCAAAGGCGTCGTTGCAGTGCTTGAGGTTGTCGATATCGATAAACGCCATGGTGACTGGCGTACCCTGCTCCCAGATTTCTTCTAGCGAGCGGGTAAAACCGCCGCGGTTGCCCAGGCCGGTAAGAGGGTCGGTAAATGCGGTCTTGACCAGGTCTTCCTGGCGTTCGAGCAAATCTTGAATGGTCTTTTCGAGCGTCTTGGTATAGGTGCTGGCGCTATCCATGTTTATGCCGCTTTCTTGGGTCGGGGCGATGCCGCACGCCGGGCGTGCTGCGCGGTGGGGGTAAGTGTTTGTTGTTGCCAGACGGCGTCATCTTGCCGTATTGATATGCTGCCCGCTGTCGTGCAGGAGGATGCCGCGCGGGTCGATTGACGAGCTGCTGGCAATGAGCTCCTCAAATGCATCGACCGGCATGGGGCGGTGGTAGTAGAAGCCTTGGGCATAGCGTGCGCCAAGCTCGCGCAGGAAGGCGACCTGTCTGCCGGTTTCGATGCCCTCGACGATGACGGGCATGCCGATCTGCCAAGACATGTTGACGACAGATTTGACGATATTCTCGCTTTTATCGGCCTGGGGGTTATCTGCGGACATAAAGCGACCGTCGAGTTTGATGACGTCGGCATCGATGGTCTGTAGCATGCTGAGCGATGAAGATCCGCTGCCAAAGTCATCGATCAGTACGGAAAAGCCCAAAGCACGGAGTTTGCTGGTGAGCGTTGTAACGTCCTCGGGATTATCGGCGTACGCGCTTTCGGTGATTTCGACCTTAACGTAGTGCGTGGGGACGCCGTGACGCATTGCCAGGCGTTCGAGCTGCGCGGCAACGTCGAACGAGAACAGGTCGGTTTGGCTTACGTTGACGGAGATGGGCACGCAGGGTAGCCCCTGGGTCAGGCGCTTAGAGAGCAACGCAAAGACGCGGTTCCAGATATATCGATCGAGCGTTACGGCAAAGCCGTTGCGCTCGAGGAGTGGCACAAATGTGCCAGGCGAGATGAAGCTGCCATCCTTGTCTTCCCAGCGGGCAAGGGCTTCGCCGCCCACGATCTTTTTGGTTTCCATGTCGCATTGCGGCTGAATGTGGAAGGTTATCCGCCCCTGGCTCAGAGCGCGTTGGAATTCCGAGAGCAGGTAGTCCTCGCGCTCGCGCTGCGCGTAAGTCTCGGGTTCAAAGTACTTGATACGGTTTCTAAAATCTTGGCGTGCGCGGTTGAGCGCGGCTTTTGCGTGGTCGTACAGGGTGATGCCGATGCTCTCTTCTGGCTCGATGGGACACACGCCAAAGGCGGGCTGAAAGCCTACCGAGTCGTCGCGCGAGGCAACGATGGCTTGGATGCGCTCATAGAGCGCGTCGATGGTTTCGCGGTCACCGGGGAGATAGACGACAAAGTCGTCCTGGCCCCAGTATCCGGCGAGTCCGTTGCAGTCGGCCTTTAGCGTCTGCAGCGTACTTCCCACCTCGGCGATGAGGGCGTCGCCCGCCTGGCGTCCGTACCACTCGTTAAAGACGCGCATGCGACCCAAGTCGATGGCGATGATGGCACGGTTTTCGTTTGTGTGCGTGGACCAGTGCTTGTCGGCCACGTGGAGAAAGTCGCTGCCGCGCATAAGCCCGGTCATCTTGTCTCGTCGGTCGTGCGCGGCGGGGCTGCCGGGTTTTGCCAAGGCGTTTTGGTCGTGATATGCCGGAGCCTTGCTGCGTATCACGGCGTCGAGGCGGCGGTTGAGGCTAGACAGAATCGTGAGCGGCTGCGAGATGATAGACGGGTAGCGCGCAAAGGTTGTATAGGCGATGGGGGTGATGTCGATGTTATGCGCCGTGATGGGGTCCATGAGCGCGCGCTGCAGCTTCTGGGCGATATCGGAAAGTTCGACGTCGGGCTGGCTGTCAAACATAAGGACAAATTGCAGTCCATATGACCGGAAAAGCTCGAGCGACCCGTCGAGTTGAGACAGGACGCGTTCGGTGAGCTCCATGAGCACATCGTTGCCTGTTTGATATCCGTAGACGGCATTGATACGGTCGATATTTTCGAACTTAAACGCCACCAGATCGGTGGGCCTGCCGAGCTCCTGGCGTCTTTCGATGGCCGCCATGAGCGCGCGCACATCGCCCACGCCGGTAGCGGGATCGGTGCTTTCGACAATGCTCGCGTTTGTGATGGAGCCGGCAAAGATCGCGGGCTCGCCGTCGCTGCCATCGAGACGGACGCCGGAGCAGGTGACCGTGATGTATCGGCCGCTTGCATCCTTGGCACGATAACGCATGTTGTGCTGGCGCTTTTTGCCGGTCATCACTTCTTCGATGTCTCGGCGCCAGGCATCGATATCGTTGGGGTGAATATGCTGCGACCATACCTTGTCCATCTGATAGACAGTTCCGGACGGTAGGCCAAAGTCCTGTACCGCGTTTTGAGACCAATGGGACTGATCGGTGTCGACATTGCAGATAAACAGGTAGCGTCCGGTATCTGTGAGCGATAGTGCCTGGAAGATGCGATCCTGCACGTCATGGAAATTGTCATAGGTGTCGAGCGCGTGGAACCGTTCGTTGAACGCTTTGTTCATGCGGCTGCGCGCGGCGCTGGCAAATTTGTAGTCGTACATGTGCCGGTCTGCTTCGGCCGTCATCTTGTGAAGGACATCGCCTGCCCGGGGGTTGGCATGGGCGCAACCGTAGCTGTAGCTCATGGGAGTCTCGCCGTCATCGAACGTTGAGGCGGCAAGAGAAGCCCGGCAAGCCTCGAGTCGCTGGTTGAGCATATCGACCGAGTCGGTCATAGAGATGAGCACGAATTCGTCGCCGCCTAGGCGGTAGATGCGCTCATCGGGACGGCAATGCAGTTTGAGGCAGTTGGCGACCTTGATGATGTAGCGGTTACCTGCCGGGTGTCCAAAATGGTCGTTGCAGATTTTCAGGCCATCGATATCGATATAGGCAATCGTGTGCTCGAGCTGTCGGTCCCAGACGCAGACGATGTCATAGTTGTAGGCGGTGCGGTTGGGCAGGCCCGTGAGTTGATCGATGTAGGCGTCGTCCCTGAGGCGCTTGAGGTGGCTGCCTAGGCGGGCAGCGGCTTCGGTCGCCTCTGCAAGCAAGCGCTCTGCCTCGGGCTGCGGTAGGTCGCGGATGTTCGAGAGTTCGGCGAGACATGCATTGAGTTGGTCGAGCTCGCTGTGCTGTTGCGGCTCGACGCCCTGCGCTTTGCTTGTTTCCATGCCCCCGCCTTGCTGCATCGCTGAGTCTATTTGCCAGCTACTGTTCGTTGCTGAAAAGTACTGAGTAGTATGAACAACCATTATATGGGCGTGTGGGGGCGGGTGTGCTGTGAGGCGCCGCTTATTCGCCAAACGGTAATGCGGTTTCGTGCGCACAAATGCGACGAGAACGATACTTGTTGACGGGTATACTTGTTCCGTTTGAATTGCGCAGGAACGGAGATGGTCGCATGACACAGCCAAATACGGCGCCTACGGTGGGGCTGGCACTCGAGGGAGGCGGCTACCGCGGTATGTATACGGCGGGCGTGCTCGACGTTTGGATGGAGCATGGCCTGACCTGCGATCATATGGTGGGCGTCTCGGCGGGGGCGGCGTTTGGCTATAACTTTAAGTCGCGCCAGATCGGTCGCGCCATTCGCTATAACAAGGCCTATTGCGCCGACAAGCGCTATGCGAGCGTGACGAGCTGGCTGCGAACGGGCGATATGTTCAATGCCGATTTTGCCTATCACGAGGTGCCGCTTGAGCGCGACCCCATCGACCTTGAGGCGTACCGTGCCTGCCCCATGCGGTTTACGTGTGTTTGCACCGATATCGAGACGGGTGAGGCGGTCTATCATGATCTGCCCTATGGCGATGAGCGTGATATCGAGTGGATTCGCGCGTCGTCGGCAATTCCCGTGGCGACCAAACCCGTTCGGATTGATGGACATCGATATTTGGACGGCGGCGTGGCGGATTCCATTCCCAGCGCGTGGATGTTCGAGCAGGGTTACGATCGCAATGTGGTGGTGCTGACGCAGCCGGCGGGGTTCGTGAAGCAGCCCAACAGCTTGATGCCCATGTTGAAGCGCGTATTCCGTCATTATCCAAAGTTCGTTGCGGCGCTTGAGCATCGGCACGAGGTTTACAACGACACGCTCGCCGACCTGGCGCGTCGCGAGGCCGCCGGCGAGATCTTTGTGGTTCGTCCGAGCGAGTCGGTAAAGGTGCCATCCCTCTGTCGCGAGCCCGAGGAGCTCGAGCGCATCTACCAGGTCGGTCGCCATGATGCCGAGGCGACGCTGCCGGCGCTGGAGGCATACCTGGCAGGGTAGGGCGTAGCCCGCAGACTCAGCGGAAAGCGCATCCCGGAATGGAGCTCCAAACTGGGATGCGCTTTCCGCTCTTGAAAAATGAGGCTGTGGAGCAACTGCTCGGCTTGCGTTTATGCCTGTTGCCAGGTGTCGACGAGCTCCTTGGCCGCAGCGTAGGGGTCGTTTGCGCTGCAGACGGCGCTCACCACAAAGAAGCCGTCGACGCCGGTGGCCTTGAGCTGCGGCAGGTCGGCCGTCTTGACGCCGCCGCCAACCACGATGGGCACGGGGCTTGCCTCATGGAGGGCAGCCAGGTCCTCAAAGCTCTTGGTGATGATAGAGCCGTCAGCCGCGCGTCCGCAATCGCGCTTGGTCTCGGTCTCGTGGAGCGGACCGATGCCCAGATAATCGACCAGGCTCATGTCGGCAGTTTTGACGTACTCGAGCATTTCCTCGCAACGGGCCGAGAGGCCCACGATGGCGTCGGGCCCCAGCAGCTTGCGGCAGACCTCGACGGGAATGTCGCTCTGGCCCACGTGCACGCCGTCGACGGCAATGCCCTGTTCGCGCGCGGCGAGCACACAGTCCAGGCGGTCGTCGATGAGCAGCGCGACCTGACCGGTCTTGCCCGCACGGGCGATAGCCTGCGCGGCATCGTCCGTCAGCGCGATAATCTCGCGCGCGCTTGCCACCTTGGAGCGCACCTGGATGCAGGTAAAGCCGGCGTCAAGTGCTTGAGCCACCACGTCGCCCACAGGGCGATCGAGGGTGTTTTCGGGGCCGAGCACCAGATAGGCCGAGATATCAAGGTTGTCGCGGATGCTCATTATGCTTCCTCCTGCTTTTTGATCTGCGCTTCCATGCGCTCGAGCTTGCCGTTCATGGTGTTAGTAAACCCGGGGCGAATATCTGCCTTGAGCACAACTTCGGTGCGGATGCCCTTGTTTGCCAGTACAAAGGTGGCGTCGCGTACGACCTGCATGACCTCGTCCCAGTCGCCTTCGATCTCGGTGAACATCGAGCTGGTGCGGTTGGGAAGGCCGCTTTCGCGGATGACGCGCACGACCTCGGCGACCTCGGCGGAGAGCTCGTCGCCCGTACCGCACGGGGCGATGGCCACGGCGACCAGCGTGTTCATGCCGGTATTAGCTGCGGACTCGGACATGGCCCTATGCCTCCTCGAGCTCGAGTTGGTTGTCGGCGATGTCCTGGGCAGTTGCACGGTAGAGCTCGTCGATAAAGGCGACCTTAAAGCTCGCCGGGGCATCGGCGACGGCGGCGGCACGCGTGCCGGCAACGTTGTAGACGGCGGTGCCGCAGACGGCTGCCGTAAACGGATCGGCGGCGCAGGCATATACGGCCAGCACGCCGCCCTGCGAGCAGCCGCAGCCGGTGATCTTGGACATGAGCGGGCTGCCGCCGTGGGACTTGGCCACGGTCGTGCCGTCGGTGATCAGGTCGACCTCGCCCGAGACCACCACGGCGCCACCGGTGTAACGGGCGAGTGCCACGGCGGCATCGCGGGCGGCGTCAACCGTATCGGTGGTGTCGACACCGCGTACACGGCTCAGATCGGCCGCCTCGCCCTCAAGGCCCCACAGGCCGGCGAGCGCGATGATCTCGGAAGCGTTGCCGCGTACGATGGCGGGCTTGTACTGCTTGAGTTCGTTTACCAGCTGGGTGCGCAGGCTGCCGATGCCCAGGCCCACCGGGTCGAGCACCCAGGGCTTACCGGCGTCGTGAGCCGCCTTGGCCGCGCGTGGAATCGTCTGCTCGTAGATGGGGAAGAGCGTGCCCATGTTGAGATAGATGGCGCCGCCGCCGGCAACGAGTGCCTCGCCCTCGTCGGGCAGATAGACCATGGCGGCCGAACCGCCCACGGCGAGCTGCGCGTTGGCGACAAAGTCAATCGTCACCGTGTTGGTGATGGAGCCTGCCATCGGGTTGGTGGCTCGAATCTCGTCCACGGCCTTGACCACGTTTTGCTTAAGCTGTTCCGAATCAATCACTGCACATGCCTCCTTGGCATAGAAAAGGGGCGCTGTGCATAGACAGCGCCCCTGCAAAGGCGGCATGCTCCCTACGCCAGCATTAACTGACAGGTTCAAAGGATTGGGCCCATTGCCCTCTCAGCCTTGTGGTTTGCACCGCCGGCACTCCCGCATCGAATCTGTTGTCCCCTATACTAGCGCACCTGCCAAAAAGGGTCAGGTTTATTTTGGCAGGTACCAACTGGGGCGATGCGTTTTCCCAGATAAAACCTGCCAAAATAAACCTGTCCCTTTTTGGCAGGTCGGTACAATAGACGGGATAAAGAATGACCGAGGGGACCTTATGATCAAACTTGTGCTGACCGATATGGACGATACGCTGATTCCCGCTGGACAAGACGGCGCCAGCGACTATGCCATCGATGGCATTCATGCTATGCAGGCAGCGGGCCTGCATTTTGGCCCGGTTTCGGGCCGTCAGCCGTCCGCGATGGGCTGGATGTTCCGCAATCGCTCCGAGTGCTTTTCGACCGGCGCCTTTTGCAACGGGCAGGTGATGTTTGTCGACGGTCAGGTGGTCGCTTCGCGCGCAACCGACAACGATGCCTTGATGCGCCTGGCCGACTACCTTGAGCAAGAGACCGACGACACCTATCTAAAGGTCTACAGTCTGGGCGATGACTTTTGGGACAACGACGCCTATTGCGTGACGAGCGATTCCGAGCGCGTTCGTCGCGCCATGGAGTCGGGCGGCAACGCGTGGCTCAAGGGCGAAGAGGCCCCGTGCCGCCCTGTCGTCGATGACGCCCCGGTATACAAGGCGAATATCTGGAGCGCCCGCTCGCGCGAAGAGCTCGCCGAGCTGCGTGAGCGCGTTGCCGCCGAGGTGCCGGAGCTCTCGCTCGTGTTCCCCAACAACCGTGTGCGCCTGTTCGACATTCTCCCGGCCGGTTGGGACAAGGGCTGCGCTGCGCTGGAGCTGGCGCGCGCTCTGGGCCTGACGCCCGACGAGGTGGCCGTGTTTGGCGACTCCGATAACGACCTGCCCATGATCGGTGCCGTTCCCAACTCTGTGGCAGTTGCCAACGCCAATGAGGCCGTCACGGCCGCCGCGCGCTGGCATATCGGCGCTGCGGCAGACGATGCGGTTGCCGAGGCTCTGCACCAGATCGCTGCCTGTGCGGCGACGGGGGAGATGCCGTCGTTTATGCGCCTGCCGGGTGTGGCTGACGCGAATCTCGCGAACAGCTAAGGGGGGCGGCCATGAAGCTCCAGCAGCTCAGGTATGTCGTTAAGGTTGCCGAATGCGGCAGCATTACCGAGGCTTCACGTCGGCTCTTTGTGTCGCAGCCTTCGATCACTGCATCGAT
This sequence comes from uncultured Collinsella sp., assembly GCA_934646865.1. GTDB lineage: Bacteria > Actinomycetota > Coriobacteriia > Coriobacteriales > Coriobacteriaceae > Collinsella. The sequence goes on from CAKUEU010000002.1 coordinate 13,735, forward strand.
CCGCGAGCTCGAAAACGAGATGGGCGTTCATATCTTTGAACGCACCAACAAGGGCGTTATCGTGTCCGAGGAAGGCGAGACCTTTTTGGGCTACGCGCGCCAGGTGCTCGATCAGGCCGATCTGCTCGAGGACAAGTACAAAGGCGCGTCCGAGCAAGTGCCGCATTTTAGCGTGAGCTGCCAGCACTACTCGTTTGCCGTCAACGCGTTTGTCGATGTGATCCGCGAATTCGATGCCGCGCGCTACGACTTTACCCTGCGCGAGGAGCAGACCCACGAGATTATCGAGGATGTCGCGCACATGAAAAGCGAGCTGGGCATCCTGTACCTGTCCGAGCACAATCGCGAGGTTATCGAGCGCATGCTGGCGGCCAACGAGCTCGTATTCGAAGGGCTCTTCTGCGCCGCACCGCATATCTTTGTGTGTGCCGAGCATCCGCTGGCGGGCCGCTCCCGCGTAACGCTCGAGGATCTGGAAGACTACCCCTTCCTGTCCTACGAGCAGGGCAGCTACAACTCGTTCTATTATTCCGAGGAGCTGACCTCGACGTTTGAACGCCGCAAGAATATCCGCGTGCGCGATCGTGCGACGCTGTTCAACCTGGCCATGGGCCTCAACGGCTACACGGTATGCTCGGGCGTGATCAGCCACGAGCTCAACGGCCCCGGCATTATCTCGATTCCGCTCGATGTGGACGAGTACATGGAGATTGGCATTATCACGCGCAAGAACACGACGCTCACGCGCTATGGGCAGGCCTATATCGACGCGATTCGTCAGCATATCTAACCCGTGCGGACCGCGCGTGCGAGCCGCATCCCTATTGTTTGTTATATAGATAATACCTATGGCGAACAGAAACAAACGCATATTTTACGATAGCGATGCGGACGCTCATACTCTGTCTCGGTAAAGCAACCAAGACAAAGGGAGACACCTTATGAGCACTTCGACCACACTGAATGCGCCGTTTCGCGCCGATATCGTCGGCAGCTTTCTGCGCCCGCAGACCGTAAAGGATGCTCGCGCGGCCTATGCCGCGGGTACGCTCGACGATGCCGGCCTTAAGGCCGTCGAGGACGAGGCCATTCGCGACTTGGTAGCCAAGCAGAAGGCCGCCGGCTTGCAGGTAATCACGGACGGCGAGTTCCGCCGCAGCTACTGGCACCTCGACTTTATGTGGGGCCTCAACGGCGTCGAGCGCCGCACCTCTCGCACCGGCTATATGTTCCATGACGAGGAGACCACGGCCGATACCGCCGTGGTGACCGGTCCCATCAGCGGCGAGAATCACCCGTTCGTCGAGCACTTTAAGTTCGTCAAGGCGCTCGAGGGCGAGGGCCAAGTCGCGCGCCAGACCATTCCGGCGCCGATCCAGACGTTCTCCGAGGTCACGCTCGATCGTTGCGACGGTCAGCAGGAGAGCCTGCGCGCCGTCTATAAGACCGACGAGGAGCTCGCCGACGCCATTGCTGCCGCTTATCGCACCGTGATTGCCGACCTATACGCTGTGGGCTGCCGCAACATTCAGTTTGATGACTGCACCTGGGGCATCTACTGCGATACCGATTTTGTCGCCAAGACCGGCATGAGCCCGGTCGACCTGCAGAAGGTAAGCGAGCTGGGCGTGGCGCTCAACAACGCCGCCATTGAAGGCAAGCCCGACGACCTGGTCATCAACACGCACGTGTGCCGCGGCAACTATCACTCCACCTATGCCTTCGAGGGTGGCTATGATCCCATCGCGCCATACTTGTTCGCCAACGAGGACGTCGACGCGTTCTATCTTGAGTTCGACACGCCGCGCGCCGGCGGTTTTGAGCCGCTCAAGTACGTTGCCCCCGGCAAGAAGGTCGTGCTGGGCCTGGTGACCACCAAGGCGGCCGAGCTCGAGGATGAGGAGGTTATCGTCGAGCGTATTCACGAGGCGGCAAAGTATGTGCCGCTCGAGAATCTGTATCTGTCGCCTCAGTGCGGTTTTGCGAGCTGCGAGATTGGCAACAAGCTGACCGAAGACGAACAATGGGCAAAGATTGCGCTGGTCAAGCGCATTGCCGAGCGCGTTTGGAAGTAGCGCCACCGTTCGCGGGTGACGGCATGTGCGGGATGACTCGTATCACGTACAATGGTTCGGATCGTATCGTTCGGGCAGATAATCAGCCATGCCCGGGCGCCCTTCCATTCGAAAGGACTTCTATGTCCCAGTCTTCGACGCCCGCCGTCACCGATGCCATCTACGATGCGTCATCGCTCGGCCGCCCGCGCATGTTTGTGTTGGGCTTGCAGCACATGTTCGCGATGTTTGGCGCCACGGTGCTCGTGCCCGTGCTCACCGGCCTTTCCGTTTCGGCGACGCTTCTGTTCGCCGGCATCGGCACGCTGCTGTTTCATTTTCTATCGCGCGGTAAGGTGCCGGCCTTCCTGGGCTCGTCGTTTGCCTTCATCGCGGGCTATGCCGCGATTGCACCCAACGGTGAGACGGAGCTTTTACCTTACGCCTGCTTGGGTGTTGCCTGCGCCGGCCTGCTCTATCCGGTGCTGGCGGCGCTGTTCCGCGCATTTGGTGCCAAGCGCGTCATGCGCTTCTTTCCGCCGGTGGTGACTGGTCCCATCGTCATTTCCATCGGCTTGATTCTGGCGAGCTCTGCCATTGCCAACTGCCAGACCAACTGGCTCGTTGCCGTCATTGCTGTCGCCGTTATCGTGATCTGCAACATCTGGGGTCGCGGCATGGTCAAGATCGTGCCGATTCTGCTGGGTGTCGTGGTGAGCTATGCCGTAGCGGCGGCACTGGGCGAAGTTGATTTTTCGGGCGTTGCTGCCGCTCCGTGGGTCGGCCTGCCCGTTGTATGGGACAACACCGTGTTTGCGCTCTTTGGTCCGCAGTTCGATAACGGTCTTGCCACGACGGCCATCATCACCATCATGCCGCTGGCCTTCGCGACCATGATCGAGCATATTGGCGACATCTCGGCTATCGGCTCTACCTGTGAGCGCAACTACATCGCCGATCCTGGCCTGCATCGCACGCTGCTCGGTGACGGCCTTGCCACGATCCTGGCTTCGCTCTTTGGCGCTCCGGCAAACACCACCTATGGCGAGAACACCGGCGTGCTCGCTCTGACGCGCGTGTTCGACCCGCGCGTGATCCGCATTGCCGCGTGCTGCGCCATCGTGCTTTCGTTCTGCCCCAAGTTCGCTGCAGTCATCGCCGCCATGCCGGCGTGCGTCATCGGCGGCGTGTCGCTCGTGCTCTACGGCATGATTAGTGCCGTGGGTGTTCGCAACCTCATCGAGAACCAGGTCGATTTCCAGAACAATCGCAACGTGCTGGTGGCCGCGCTAGTGCTTGTGCTTTCGCTCGGCATTGCCTACAGCACTGCTGGCGCCATCGTGTTGGAGCTGGGCGGCGTGACGATTTCGCTTTCGGGCCTTGCCGTGGGCTCGCTGGTGGGCATTGTGCTCAACGCCATCCTGCCGGGTAACGACTTTGAGTTCGATGTTTCCGAGCTCGAGGAAGCTGTTGAGTAACAGCTGCGTTCAGCTACATCAAAAAATGGCGCCCATGCGTACACGTGGGCGCCATTTTTAATGCGTCAGTATCCAGTGGATGCCGCGGGCCATGCGCAAGTCGGTTTGCGCAAAATGATTGCCGGGGTTGATCTCCAGCGTTGTTGGAATGCCACGCTCGACGAGTAGCTCTTCCATCGCGCGCGTGTCGTCGAGCACGTGTCGCATCATGCGGTTGGGCGTCTTGGTTTCCTTTTTACCGAGCGACAGGTAGACGGCTTGCGGGTTGCTGACAAACGGCTCCGTGCTGGCACGATCGACAAAGTGGGGAAACCACAGCGACCCCGATGCGCTCGCGGCGCGGTCAAAGGCGTTGGTTTGCCAGAGGGCCCAAAGCGCGAAAAGGCCTGCGAGCGAGTAACCGGCAATGCCGCGCCAGATGGGCGGCTGGGGAAGCGTCGACTCGACCTCTGGGATTATCTGGCCCAGCAACTCATCAAGAAAACCGGCAGCCTGACCGCCGAAAGGCTCAGCGTCGCGTACAGTTCCATCGCATGCCCAGGGGCTCAACTCGCGATTCCAATCGAGCCCGCCAATGGCAACGAGCGTAAACGGCGGACAGTCGAGCTCTCGACAGCGGTCATAAACCTCGCTGCCGTTGCCCATAACCACGGGGAGGTAGATGATAGGTGCACCTGTGGCATGCTTTGAATGAACGGTTACTTGTTTTCGACTCGCCTGCATGGCTTGCTTCTCTCAACGTTTCGATATCGACAATCAGGATTGTCGCACGCCCGCACAAGGATCGTCGCTAAAAGAAAGGCGCGGAGCCGCTCGATGCGACTCCGCGCCTTGTTGTTTTACTTTTGCGTCCTTGCTGTTACGCCACGAAGAAGTAGACGAGGAAGGCGAGGGCGGCAATCCACATGAGCGGCTTGATCTTGGAGGCCTCGCCCTTAAAGAGCGCGACGACCACGTAGGCGATGAAGCCCAGGCCGATGCCGGCGGAGATGGAGTAGGTGAAGGGCACGCCCGCGACGATCATAAACGCCGGGAAGCCCTGCGAGACATCGGACCAGTCGATCTCGGAGGCCTCGCTCATCATGAGGTAGCCGACGTAGACCAGGGCACCGCAGGTGGCGGCGCTGGAAACGATGGAGACGACGGGGGAGAAGAACGCGGCGAGGATAAACAGCACGCCGGTAGTGACGGAGGTGAGGCCCGTGCGGCCACCGTCGGCGGCGCCGGAGGTGGACTCGACGAAGGTGGTGATGGAAGAGACGCCCATAAAGCCACCGGCAGCGGCAGCCACGGAGTCAACGACCAGGATGGGGCGGATGTCCTCGACATTGCCGTCCTCGGTCAGGAACTCGCCCTGCTTGGCGACGGCCATAGCGGTGCCCATGGTGTCGAAGAAGTCACTCATGAGCAGCGAGAAGGCAACGACGAGCAGCATGGGGTCGGTCAGGACCTTCACGATGGCCATGTTGCCATCGGCGGTGCTGGCAAACGGAGCGCCAAAGGTCGAGAAATCGAGCGGGGCGATGAGGCCCTCGGGGGCATGGGTGACGCCCAGCGGGATACCGGCGATAACGGCGACGATGATGCCGATGAGTAGCGAGCCCGGCACGTTGCGGGAGGCCAGGGCAACCGTCACGATGATGGAGATGATGCCGACGATAAAGGTGGGGGAGGTGATGTCGCCCAGACCGACGAGCGTACCGGCGCCAGCGGTGATGATGCCGGCGTCGCACAGACCGATCATGGCGATGAACAGGCCCAGGCCCACCGAGATGGCATGGCGCAGGACCACGGGGATGGCGTCCATGATGGCCTCGCGCAGGCCGCAAAGGACGAGCAGCAAGATGACGACACCTTCGAGGAAGATAACGCTCATGGCCACGTGCCAGTCACCGCCGCACATGGTGGTGGTGATGCCCGCGATCATGGCATTGATGCCCAGACCCGACGCGCAGGCGAGCGGACGGTTAGCGAAGATGCCCATGCAGATGGTCATGATGCCAGCGCCCAGGCAGGTGGCGCAAGCGAGCGCTCCCGCATCGATGCCGGCACCCGAGAGCACCGCGGGGTTGACGGCAATGATGTAGGCCATTGCCAGGAACGTTGTCAGTCCAGCGCGAAGTTCGGTCCCGATTGTGGACTTGCGCTCGCTGACGTGAAATAGTTCGTCCATGCATACCCTTTCCTTGTTCGGCCCCGAGTTTAGGCCGATTGACACGAACTCACCCACTATATCGCCTTTGCGAAGTTGGTGTTCCCCACATGTTGATGTTCGGCGCAATGTAGCAGACGGGCGGTATTTTCCGTATGAAAATGTGTAGGTACCGTATACTTAAGCAGTTACAACGACCCCTATGGAGGAACGTATGATTAAAGAGCTCTGCCACGACGAGGCTATTCTGTCCCAGCGTTGCGAGGTCGCGACCGTCGAGGACGAGTCGGTGGCCCAGGATCTGATCGATACCATCAAGTCGCTCGACGATGCCGGCTGCCTTGCCGCCAACCAGATCGGCGTTACCAAGAAGGTCTGCGTCTACCTGGACGATGCCGGCGAGCCCCACGTGCTCTACAACCCCCGTCTGGTGTTTGGCCTGGGCGCCAGCAAGATGGAGGAGAGCTGCCTGACGCACGAGGAGATCACCAAGTCCACGCGCTACATCAAGTGCAAGGTTGCCTTTGACGTGATCGTCGACGGCAAGATGCGCGAGCGCAAGCAGGACTTCGTCGGTTTTGAAGCTCAAATGGTTCAACATATGATCGACCATTGTCTAGGAAAGCTGGTTTAAAGCGCCGATGCACCGCACCTTGGCGTTCAATCGTCGCTTGCGTACCGTTAGTACGCGGCGCTCCTCTTTCACGCCAATCTGCGGCACCTCGACACTTTAAACCGACCTGTTCGGTTATTTCTGGTCGAGCGATTCGATCGGGGATTGAATCGGTGCTTTGAGCCCGGGCGTGACATTGTTGTCATGTCCGGGCTTTGTTGTTTAGCGCCTCTTTGTTTGGTGACAATGAGCCTAGCAAGAACGTTTAGCTAGGAGGCGCTATGTGCACGAGCATTCGATTTACCGATAATTCCGGCCATATGTATTTGGGTCGCAACCTGGACTGGAGTTTTGGCTATGGCCAGCAGGTCCGCGTGATGCCGCGCGGGTTCCACATTCCGTATTCGTTTATGAATGACGCGACGGCCGCGCACGCGGTGATTGGCATGTGCATCGACTACAAGAACTACCCCATGTATTTCGACTGTGGCAACGATGCGGGCCTCGCCGTGGCGGGCCTCAACTTTCCCGGTTATGCCGAGTATGCCGAGGGCCCCGTCGAGGGCAAGACCAACATTGCAGCCTACGAGTTTCCCCTGTGGGTGGCGTCGACGTTCTCGACGGTCGATGAGGTCGAGGTCGCACTGCACGATGTGACAATCGTTGGCAAGTCTGCCGGCGAGGGGCTGGGCGTATCGCTGCTCCATTGGATTATCGGCGATGGCAAGCGCAGCATTGTGGTCGAGATGATGGCTGACGGCCTGCATGTGTATGACGATCCGGTCGATACCCTTGCCAACCAGCCGACCTTCCCGTGGCACATGGAAAACCTGCGTACCTACATCACCGCCACGAACGATTTTCCGCAGACGGCAACGTGGCGCGGCGCCGAGCTCAAGCCCTATGGCGCAGGCGCCGGCATGCGCGGCATTCCGGGCGATTGCTATTCGCCGAGCCGTTTTGTAAAGGCGGCGTACCTTAACGCCAATTACCCGCAAAAAGACAGCGAGGCCGAGAACGTCGTTCGCATGTTCCGCTCGCTCGAGGGCGTGGCGATGATCGAGGGCGCGTCCAAGATGGGTGATGGCAAGTTCGAGAAGACTATCTACACGGGATGCTTTAGCGCGCGTACGGGCAATTACTATTACTCGACGTATGAGGACCCGTCGATTCGCTACGTGAGCCTGATGGATGCCGAGGGCGCTGGCCCCGATAAGCTCGTGACTCCCGAGCCGCGCCGCTCGTAGTCTGCCAGTTTATTACGACGCAAAACGGCCCCGCATCTCGTGAGGTGCGGGGCCGTTGTCGTGGATAGATGACGGGCTAGAAGTTGGCGTCGTTGAGCTGGGTGCTCTCGAGTCCGTCGAGCTGCTGCTGCTCGGGCGTGTCGGCGACGCTTTCGAGCTGCTCGGTGGGGTCGACATTCATGCTCTTGCCGGCCTCGTTGCCGTTGACCAGGTCGTCCGAGAAGATGTCGACTTCCATTTCCTCGGCCTCCTCGACCTGAACCTCGAGCGGCACCTGGGTGCGCACCAGCTTGACGGCCGGACGCATGCGGGCAAACAGCGGCACGTACTCGATGATGATGGCCGAGTTCTCAAGGCCATACCAACGTGCTGGGCTTCCGCAGGCGCGACGGACGGCGTACTTGATGGCCATGACGCGGTGGTCGTTGCGGTTGATGTCCGTCTCGGGGGCGAGCATCTTGCGCAGCATGCAAAAACGGAAGTCGCCCACGTTGCCGCGCGTTTCGTAGATAGAGTAGGTGTGGTGCTGCGGCGGCAGCTCGCCCGAAGCCATCAGGTCGCCGACGATCTGGCGCAGGTAGGCGTTGACGCGCTGGTTGACCTTAAAGCCCAGATCCAAGCGTACGCGGAACAAGAAGTCCGTGCCAAAGGTTTCGACGGAATACTCGTGCGTATAGGGCTCGTCGGTAACGTGCACGTTGATGAACCAATATGCCTTGGCGCGCTTGGGGTGCTTGTCCAAGATGGAATAGAGCACATCGCGGTCGAGCGTGAGCGGGTCGGGGCTGTTGGTGAGGAACACCAGGTTGTCGGCGAGCACGGGATAGGTCTCGTCGTTGCGCAGACGGTTGAGCTGGTCGATGTATTTGGAGACGGGCAGCAGGATCGTCTGCGTGCGCTCGATAGCGGTACCGCGACGCCACACATACATAAGGCCAAACAGCAGCGAGGCCAGGAAGATCATGACGTAGCCGCCGTCAAAGAACATGGTGAGGCACGAGGCGAAGAAGCACAGCTCAATAGCGCCAAAGAGCAGAGCGAAGACGCAGGCGCCCAGCTTGTGCTTCATGATGCCGGCGATGTAGCTCGTCAAAAGCGTCGTGGTCATGAGCATGGTCACGGTAATGGCGAGGCCGTAGGCGCTCTCCATGCGCTCGGAGTTTTGGAACAGCAGCACGATGAAGATGCAGCCGATCCACATGATGTTGTTGACGAGCGGAATATAGAGCTGGCCCTTAGTGTCGCTGGGGTAGTGGATGCGCAGGTGCGGCATGAGGTTGAGGCGGGTGGCCTCGGATACCAGCGAGAACGAGCCGGTGATGAGCGCCTGCGAGGCGATGATGGCCGCCACGGCCGAAAGCACGATAGCGAAGGGGCGCAGGGGCTCGGGGAGCATCATATAGAACGGGTTGACGATATCCATCGCGAGCATCTGGGGGTTGGAGTTGTTGGCGAGCAGCCAAGCGCCCTGGCCCAGATAGTTGAGGATGAGCGCCGCCTTTACGAACGGCCAAGATGCATAGATATTTGCCTTGCCCACGTGGCCCATGTCCGAGTAGAGCGCCTCGGCGCCGGTCGTCGACAGGAAGACGAAGCCGAGCACCATGATGCCCGAATGGTTGACGGGCGAGAACAGGAACATGATGCCGCGAATGGGGTTGAGCGCGCGCAGGATGGACAGGTTGCCGAGCATGTTGAACAGACCGGCGCCTGCCAAGAACAGGAACCATAACGTCATGAGCGGACCGAACAGCTTGCCGATCGACGAAGTGCCGGCACGCTGCATGGCAAACAGGCCGCAGATAATGATGATGGTGATGATGATTACGTTGGTCTGGCCGTCGCCCAGCAGCGCATGGCCCCACTCGATGGTGCGCAGGCCTTCGATTGCCGTGGTGACCGTGACGGCGGGGGTAAGGATGCCGTCGGCGAGCAGCGCCGCGCCGCCAATCATGGCGGGCAGAATCAGCCACGGCGCCACCTTACGCACAAGGCTGAACAGGGCGAAGATACCGCCTTCGTTGTGGTTGTCGGCCTTCATGGCGATCAGCACGTACTTGACCGTGGTCACGAGCGTCATGGTCCAGATGACGAGCGAAAGCGCGCCCAGGATCATGTCCTCGCTGACGGTGCCGATGCCGCCGTTATTGGCGACGATTGATTTCATGGTGTACATGGGGCTCGTGCCGATGTCGCCGTAGACGACGCCGAGCGTAACGAGCAGCATACCGGCGGAGAGGGGGATGGCTCCGTGCCCGCCCTGACTCTGCTGGTCTTGGAGACTTGCCTCCAGTTTGTTGTGTGCCACGTGGACTCCCTTAGACATCTAATTTCTGTCGGGACAGAAATCTTTTATGCCGTCTTTATATATAAGAGCAGTTTGGCACATCGGGGTGCTTTAGACAATAATCCCCAGCTGGGGAGTATTCGTTTGCGCAGATGACATTTCAAAACAGGGGCGAATCCGCTGTGTGGCTTGCTGCAAGGTGGTACCGCGGACGCACCCCTGTTTTGAAACCGAAGAGGGGCCGTTAGGCGCGCGCTGCCTGAGCGATACTGCCCTTGGTACCCGCGCGTTTGCCGGCGAGCTCGCAGAAGATCGCGCCGCCGATGATCAGCGCGGCTCCCATTAGGCGGATGGGCGTCATGGCCTCGCCCAAAAGGACGACGGAGAAGACAACGGCCGAAAGCGGCTCGAGGTAGCCGACGACGGCGACGGTCTGCACGGGCAGTTTGGCGACAGCGCTAAAGTAGAGCAGGCAGCCGAGCCCGGTGTTGACGACGCCGAGCATGGCGACAGCGCGCCAGTCGATGCCGGTGGCAATACTGGAGGAGAAAAACGAGGGGGCGCCTTGCGTGATGAGCGTGAGGATCAGTGCGGTCGCAAAGGCGGCGCTCACCTGGAGCGTGGAGTTCTCGAGGCCCTCGATGTGCGGCGCCCCCTTGCTGGCGATGACCATCAGCGCGTAGCAGAAGGCCGAGGCGATGCCGCAGACGATGCCCGAGATGGGCATGTTGCCGCCCAGGCCTTGTGCCGCGATGAGGAAAGCGCCGCAGGCAACGGCGACAAAGCCGGCGATTTTACCGCCAGTCAGTTTTTCTCCAAAGATGAACGGGGAGAGCGCCATAACGATGATGGGACCGCAGTAATACAGCAGCGAGGAGATGCCGACGCCAATGGTCTGGTAGGCGCGGAACAGGAAAATCCAGCTGGCACCCAGCGCGGCTCCCGAGAGGATAAGGGCCGCAGCTTCGCGGGGACGAGACGGCGCCTGCAAGTTATGGCGCTGGGTGATGACAAGGATGACAACAAGCGAGAGTGCGCCTAGAAACGTGCGCAGGAGCACGATATCGGAGCTCGGCAGTGCGATCGCGGCGGCGATGATGCCGTTGGAGCCAAACAGCAGCAATGCTGCTAAGTATGTAAGCAATCCGTTGTTCATGCACTGCCGTCCCCTCTATATCCGTGCAAGTTCACTATGGAGTAGCGGGCAATAGAAGAAAAGCGAATATAATGCATAGGTGACATGACAAATACTCATGCAAAGGCGGGGCGTGTCGTGGAGACTAATATCCAAAAGATGCAAGTGCTGCTCGAAACGGTGCGTGCCGGTAGTTTTACGCGTGCCGCTGAGCGCCTGAGCTATTCGCAGTCGGGCGTGAGTCGCATGGTGGGCGATCTCGAGGCCGACTGGGGTTTTAAGGTGCTCGATCGCAGCCGCGAGGGTGTGGTGCTTTCTGCCGACGGGCGGCAGGTCATGCCGGCGGTCGAGGCGTTATGCGAGGAGTTTGGCCGCCTGCAGCGACGCGTGGACGAGATGCGTGGGCTTATGCGCGGCAAAATCTGCATCGGTACGTTTTCGAGTGTGGCGACTCATGTGCTGCCACCGGTCATTGCGCGCTTTCGCGCCGATCACCCGGATGTCGATTACGAGCTGCTGATGGGTGATTACTCCGAAATTGAGCAATGGGTGGCGGAAGGTCGCTGCGACCTCGGCTTTATCCCGCGCGAGCCACGCGGCACCGGCATGACGTCGCGGCCGTTGGTACAAGACGAGCTGATGGCTGTGGTGCCGGCAAGCTCTCCGCTTGCCGCTGCGGATGTCGTTTCTCTTGCCGATTTGACCAACGAGCAATTTATCCTGCTGGAGCGCGGTAGCGACGACGAGATTACGCCGCTGTTCCGCCGTGCGGGCCTAACGGTGCGCTCTAAGCTGTCGACCTGGGATGACTATGCGATCATGGCCATGGTCGAGGACGGATTGGGCGTGAGTGTTCTTCCGGCACTCATCTTGCGCCGCTGTCAGTTCGATGTCGCTATCCGGCCGCTGGAGGGGCATCCTCATCGGCAAATCAATGCCATACACCGCACGGCCGACGTTTCGCTTGCGGCGGCTCGATTTCTCGAATATCTCTAATGGTGCACACTGTTATCTGCTCTGGAGCAAATCTTGGAACTTGGCGCATTTCTTTGTGAAATTGAACTTTCGTACTATGTGCCGCGCTATACTGCTGCCTAAATTGAACTCAGGTTCAATTCGTGTTCTATAAATTGAACTTTGCCAGCAAGGAGGTTCTAGTGGCCCAAGAGACGTTTAGCGATCGCCTGCGACAGGCTATGTCCGATCGCGACGTTCGCCAGTCGGACGTGATTCGTGCATCGGAGATGCTCGGCAAAAAACTCGGCAAGAGTCAGATGAGCCAATATGTGAGCGGCAAGACGATCCCGCGGCGCGATGTGGCAGAGCTGCTCGCCCGTATTTTGGAGGTCGATGTTACCTGGCTGCTCGCCAGTGACGCCGACCAAGGCGAGACGCCCTCGTTCCATAACGTTGACAAATCCGAACCTAGTCCCACGGCTCAAATTGCAAGGAGCACTACCATGCGCACTTTCTCTAAATCCACCAAGCTCGATAACGTCCTGTATGACGTGCGCGGCCCCGTCGTCGACGAGGCGGCCCGCATGGAGGACGAGGGCGAGCGCATCCTCAAGCTCAATATCGGCAACCCGGCGCCTTTTGGTTTCCGCACGCCCGATGAGGTCATCAAGGACATGCGCCAGCAGCTGCCCGACTGCGAGGGCTATTCCAACTCGCGCGGCCTGTTCTCCGCTCGCAAGGCGATCATGCAGTATTCGCAGATCAAGGGCCTGCCCAACGTTCAGATGGAGCATATCTATACGGGCAACGGCGTGTCCGAGCTCATTCAGCTTTCGATGAACGCGCTGCTCGACAATGGCGACGAGATCCTGATCCCCAGCCCCGACTATCCGCTGTGGACGGCGTGCGCAACCCTTGCCGGCGGTCATCCCGTGCACTATCTGTGCGACGAGCAGGCCGATTGGTATCCCGACCTTGAGGATATGGAGTCCAAGATCACGAGCGCGACCAAGGCCCTCGTCATCATCAACCCCAACAACCCCACGGGCTCGGTCTATCCGCGCGAGGTACTCGAGGGTATCGTCGAGATCGCGCGCAGGCATCAGCTGATGATCTTTGCCGACGAGATCTACGACCGCCTGTGCATGGACGGCTACGAGCACGTCTCGATTGCTTCGCTCGCGCCCGATCTGCCCTGCGTCACCTTTAGCGGCCTTTCCAAGTCACACATGATCGCGGGCTACCGTATTGGCTGGATGGTGCTTTCGGGCAACCAGCGTTGCATGAGCGACTTTATTATGGGCATCAACATGCTTTCGAACATGCGCCTGTGCTCTAACGTTCCGGCTCAGTCGATCGTTCAGACGGCGCTCGGCGGTCATCAGTCGGTTAACGACTACATTCGCCCCGGCGGCCGTGTCTACGAGCAGCGTAACTTTGTGTACGAGGCGCTTAGCAAGATCGATGGCATCTCGGTGGTCAAGCCGCGCGCGGCGTTCTACATCTTCCCCAAGATGGATGTGAAGAAGTTCAACATCACCGACGACGAGCAGTTCGCCCTCGACCTGCTGCACGAGAAGAAGATTCTGATCACGCGCGGCGGCGGCTTTAACTGGGCCGAGCCCGACCACTTCCGCATCGTGTACCTGCCGCGCATGGAAGTGCTCAAAGAGTCCCTCGAAGACCTCGCCGACTTCTTCGATCATTATCGCCAGTCGTAGGGGATAGAAGCTCCGTACAACTGAAAGCGCCCTGCAGCCATTCGGCCGCGGGGCGCTTTTTCGTGGATCCGTTGTCTCGCGTGACCTTCTTGAACTGGCGTCTAAATGACCACACCTTGGCAGTGGTCGATTTCGTGTTGGATGATTTCGGCGGTGTAGCCCGAGAAGTTTTTGATACGGCGGACGAAGTTCTCGTCCAGATACTCCACCTTAATGCGGCGATAACGTGTGCAGGGGCGCTCGCCGACCAGCGAAAGGCATCCTTCGCTCGTCTGGTAGGCGTTGACCTGCTCAAGAATCTGTGGGTTGTACATGAGCAACGACTTGCTGCCGTCCTTTACGCAAATGATGCGCTTGCGTACGCCGATCATGTTGGCGGCAAGCCCCACACACTCGTGCTCATGCTCGTGCAGCGTATCCAGAAGATCCTGCCCGGTCGCGGCATCTTCGGGGCCGGCGTCTTCGGAGGGTAGGCGTAAAAAGAACTCGGACTTCATGATGGGCTTGATCATGGCGGGCTCCTTATGGTGGGTGTTTGATTTAAGCCATGATACCGCGACATGTTGCATTAATGTGTGCACATAGATTCTGCAGCTAGATTGACGGACGACACCATAAACTAATGGACGTTTTGCCGAGAGGCATGATTTATAAGCGCAAAGAGTGCGCGACGGGCCCCGCGAATGGGGCGATGATGCCCGAGAGGGCCAAGAAGGAGTCTCATGTCTGAGAACGAAGAGATCATGAACGAGACCGAGAACGAGACCATGGCTGCCGAGGTTGAGGCAGTCGAGACCGTGGAGACCGAAGCTACCGAGGTTGAGGCTGCTGACGAGGTTTCCGCCGAGGAGGAGGCCGAGGTTGTCGAGGCCGCCGCTGATTACGATGACGAAGAGCTGATGGACAAGATGCAGAAGGCCGCCCGCCTGCTGCGTAGCCGTCGCTTTGCTATTTCCAAGGAGGAGGAGGCCAAGGCCGAGCGCATGGCGAACATTGAGCGCGCCATCAAGCTTCTTGACCTCAAGCCCAAGATGGAGCAGAAGGAGATGTCCGACCTGCTGGGCATGCGCCTTCGTGAGCTCGATGGCCTGATGGCCGAGGCCGAGGCTGCCGACCTGGTCGGCCGTATCGACGACGCTGAGGGCGACATGCGCAAGATCGTCGTCTTCGCTGCTGAGGATGCTGCCGAGGGCCTGACCGAGCTTGCCAACAAGAAGGAGAAGCTCCTGCCCGAGCTTTCTTACGAGGAGGCCACCGAGCTGATGGCTGCCCTCGATAAGGTTATCGCCCCGCTCGTCGCCATGGGCCTGGACGAGGACCGCGGTCCTCGCGGCGGTCGTGACGATCGCGGTGGCCGTGGCGGCGACCGTGGCGGTCGTGGCGGCTTTGGCGATCGCGGCGGCCGTGGCGGCGACCGTGGCGGTCGCGGTGGCGATCGCGGCGGCCGTGGCGGCTTTGGTGACCGTGGCGGCGACCGTGGCGGTCGTGGCGGCTTCGGCGGCAACCGTGGTGGCTATGGCGACCGCGGTGGCAACCGTGGTGGCTTCGGCGGCAACCGTGGCAACGACCGTGGCGGTCGCGGTGGCGATCGTGGCGGCCGCAACGGCGGCGGCTTCCGCGGCAACCGATTCTAGTTACGGCGTTTTACCAAACGCCGTAACCGGCCGACGCTGCGCGCCCACCAGAGCGACAACTTGTCATTCAAAGAGGACGGCATGACCAGAAGGTCTATGCCGTCCTCTTTTCATGCCAATTTGTTCGCTCTGGTGGGCGCTCGCTGTCCGTTCTCTACCTGCGGCGTTGTCACGGTCCAAGGTAGTCATTGGGGACGTTCTTAAATGACTAGTCAGAATGAGAGTGGATAATCTCTCGGTTTTGGCCTGAATGTTGGCTTAAAGTGGGAGATTATCCACTCTCAATTTCTATGTGTCCGAAAATCCACTTTCGTTTTATCTGCCTACATTTGTAGGAATAGTTCGTGGAGGCGGGTGTCTTCGTCGAGTTCTGGGTGGAAGGTTACGCCTAGTTGGTTGCCTTGGCGGGCGGCAACGATGCGGCCGTCGACTTCGGCTAAGGCCTTGGCGTCACCGTGGACCTCGACGATGCGGGGTGCACGGATAAACGTCAGCGGTACCTCGCCATCGATTCCGGTTACTTGCCCCTTGGTTCGAAAACTGCCGAGCTGTCGGCCGTAGGCGTTGCGCTCGACGAGCACATCCATGGTCGCCAAACGTGGCGTGCCCTTATCGTCATGGGCGGCAAGATCGTGCGCCAGCAGAATCAAGCCGGCGCAGGTGCCCAAGACGGGCATGCCCTCAACAATGCGGGTGCGAAGCTCATCGAGCATACCAAGCTCGGCAAGTAACTTGCCCTGAACGGTGGACTCGCCGCCGGGGAGGACCAGACGGTCAAAGTCCTGCCTCAAATCAGCTGCCTGCCTCAGCTCAATACAACGTGTGCCTAGCTCGGACAGCCTTGCCTCGTGCTCGGCAAAAGCGCCTTGGACCGCCAGCACGGCGACCGTCTGGTCTGCGTAATCGCTCATGTGCGATCCTTTCTGCCGGACTAGCGTCCGCGCTCCTCCATGATGATCTCGATCTCGTCGGCATTGATGCCGACCATAGCCTCGCCCAGATCCTCCGAGAGCTCGGCGATGAGCTTGGCGTCGGTGAAGTTGGCCACGGCCTTGACGATGGCGGCGGCGCGCTTGGCGGGGTCGCCGCTCTTAAAGATGCCCGAGCCCACAAAGACGCCCTCGGCACCCAGCTGCATCATCAGCGCAGCGTCGGCAGGGGTCGCCACGCCGCCGGCGGCAAAGTTAACGACGGGGAGCTTGCCCGTGGCATGGACCTCACGCACCAGCTCGACCGGAACCTGCAGCTGCTTGGCCGCCTCAAAGAGCTCGTCGTCACGCAGGGCAACAACGTCGCGGATCTGCTTCTGGATCTTGCGCATGTGACGCACGGCCTGGACAACGTCACCCGTGCCCGGCTCGCCCTTGGTGCGGATCATCGTGGCGCCCTCGGCAACGCGGCGCAGCGCCTCGCCCAGGTCACGGGCACCGCAGACAAACGGCACGTCAAACTGGGTCTTGTCGATGTGGTAGACATCGTCGGCAGGGGAGAGGACCTCGGACTCATCGATGTAGTCGATCTCGATAGCTTGCAGGACCTGGGCCTCGACGATGTGGCCGATGCGGCACTTGGCCATAACGGGGATGGAGACGGCCTCCTGAATGCCCTTGATCATCTTGGGGTCACTCATGCGCGACACGCCACCGGCGGCACGGATATCGGCTGGAATGCGCTCGAGTGCCATGACGGCGCAGGCGCCCGCCTCCTCGGCGATGCGTGCCTGCTCGGGCGTGGTGACGTCCATGATGACGCCGCCCTTGAGCATCTGCGCGAGCTCGCGGTTGAGTTTGACGCGATCGGCCTTGCTGGTCTGTTCTGCCATGGTTGCTCCCTTGGTTGGCATGTGTATTGCTTGACGGAACATCCTATAGGGGAGCTGGGTATGGCGGAATACTCAGTTTTCGAGATAATAACAAGGTCAGACTAATACCAGATTGAATGACACGATAAGGTCAGGTGGCAAACTCATGCTTGACTACAATTTGGAACAACGCGGCGAAGCATCGCTCTATGAGTATGTTTACCAGCAAATTCGAGATGATATTGTTGCTGGCCGTATTGCGGCGGGGGAACATCTGCCGTCTAAGCGCACCTTTGCCAGTCATCTGGGAATCAGTGTCATTACTATTGAGAATGCATATAGCCAGTTACTTGCCGAGGGCTATATTTGTTCAATGCCGCGTCGTGGCTACTACGCCTGCGAGCTTCCGGATGCACCGGTTTTGGCTTCGGCTGCGGAGGGCATCGACCGAGATGCCGTCTCTGTGGGCCCCAGCGCGCATGATGTCAACGGACAGATCGAGCGATTCGACGCACTTTCTCCTTCCGCTTTGGAGGCGGCGCGGCTTTGGCAAAGCGCACTACGGGCGACGCTGACGTCCGAAGACGAGCGTGAAATCTTTTCGCCCGCACCGGCGCAGGGCACCGCTCGACTGCGACGTGCGATTGCGCACCATCTGCGCGGGACAAGGGGCATGAATGTCAATCCCGACAATATCGTTATCGGTGCGGGCGCCCAGCTGCTCGATACCATGTTGGTTCAGTTGCTTGGCGCGGACAAGGTGTATGCCGTCGAGGATCCAGGCTATTTGCGCTTGACGCGCATCTATCAGGCCATGGGTTGCGAAGTGCGGCATGTCCCGTTGGATGCTGAGGGCGTGGACTTGAGCGCGCTGCAGAAAACCGGGACCGATGTCCTTCACCTGATGCCGTCTCATCAGTATCCGACCGGTCTTGTGACGAGCATTGCACGTCGCTATGCGTTGCTGAGCTGGGCCGCCGAGCGGCCAGGTCGGTATCTCATCGAAGACGACTTTGATTGCGAGTTTCGTCTGGCTGGCAAGCCGATCCCCGCGCTCGCATCGATCGATGCTGCCCAATCGGTCATCTACACCAATACCTTTTCTAAGAGCCTGTCATCGGCGTTGCGTTTGGCGTACATGGTGTTGCCCGATGAGCTGATGGAACGGTTTGGGCGCGACCTTGGTTTTTACGCTTCGTCGGTGAGCTCTGTTGACCAGGTCGCTTTAGCGCGCTTGCTGGAATCGGGTGATTACGAGCGGCACGTGAACCGTGTGCGCGTGCGTGCTCGCGAGGCACGCGATGGCCTGGCAGCGCTTGTACGGAAAGCGTTTCCGGCAGGGGAGGTGTCGATCGAGCATGCAGACGCGGGCCTTTACTGCACCGTGGTTGCGGAGTGCGAAGCGGGCGGAAGCTCTTTTGCACGGGCCCTCATGCACTCAAGTATCCCTTTTATCGATATCAGTGATTGTTTTTGGTGTACCGATGGCGCATCTGTCCCTGAAAACTCAACTCAAATTCTTGTCCAGTATGACGATCTGAGCCCGAAAGTGCTTAATACCTTGGAATTGCAGCTAACGGGGGCGCTCTGCAACCTAAGTGAGTAGACTTGTGGCACTTTGACGACCAGGCAGTTTTGTAACAAGCTATCTACCTGTGGTTTTGAGAAGCAGAATGACCGGTCTGCTCGGGGTGTTCCAAATAGTCTACTCACTTGCCGCGCAAAGCTTCGGCGTGAGAAATAAAAGGGGTTTTCAACAGGGCTTCGTCCAGTTCTCGGTAAGTTTTTGGTCAGTTGGGGAGGGCTGTTGAAAACTTAGCAGTCCGTTCGACGCCATTTTTTGGTGCGTTCGCGCCAATGCGAGACCGATTGGGTTGAAATTCGTGTTTTCCTGTGCCTATGAAGGATCTGCTTTGTGACATATCGGCTTTTAGGTACTGGCGTTTGCCCCCTCAGGTTCGCGCTTTGTGTCCGCCGCTTCCACGGCCGGAAGAAGACCGGCAGCGATATGACCTCGCCCGTAACCCGACGGCTGCGGTTGCGCTCGGCTTTCCGTTGTATACATTGGTTCGGACGAGAAACAAGCGGACTTGTCCTGCCAGCATTAGGCAGCGGCTGTTCCTCGGCGAGCTCCCCAGGGAATCCGTGCTGGAAACGGAGCATGGATTTTTGATTACGTCTCCTCTACTGACGGCATTCATCATGTTGCGGCATCTGACGGATCTTCAGCTTCTTTTGGTATTAGCGGAGATGTGCGGCTTGTTTGCGGTGTGCGCTCTGCCGGCGGCGCTTGAGGCGGAGCTTACGCGCGCAATTGATTCGGGCGCGATTTCGACAACGTTCGGTTGGGTGCGCTGCCCGTCCGAGGACGGCACTGCCTCAAATTTATGGCGTCGAGACGCTTTGGTTTTGGGTGGAGACCTTGACCGTTTTTGTTCAGATGTTTGCGGGATGCGTTACGGCAATAGATTTATGGCGGTATCGCAACTCGTTCCATTGGGTGCCGCGTCGCCTTTTGAGGTCGAGGCGTATTTGTTGCTTGGACTGCCGCGAGCCCTGGGAGGCGAAGGGTTCTGCGGCATAGAGCTCAATGTCGAAGTGACGCTAAGCACAAGTGCTCGAGCGATTGTGGGAAAGTCCCGTGTATATATCGACCTACTTCTTTCTTCGCCGGACGGCAGGCGACAGGTGGCCATTGAATGTCAGGGGAAGGCCTCGCACGGACGCGCAGGGGATGGCTTGCGTGACGCTGACCGCATGACAGCCCTTCAGGCCATGGGCTACGATGTACTTCTCCTGACACACAGACAGATATCCGATGAGGGTAGATTCCGCGCGATTGTTAAGGCCGTATGCAGGATGCTCGATGTTGAATATCGTGATAAAAGCTCAGATGAGCAAAGGGCTGAGACATTACTTCGGTCTGAACTATTCGTTGACTGGACAAAATTGGGAGTAATTGACGGAAAGATGCCCGTTAGACACAAAACAGCTCGATCGTGGACGGCTGTGGTTCTAAGTGAGTAGACTTTTGGCACTTTGGCGACCATGCCGTTTTGCAACAAGTCATTTACCTGCGGCTTTATAAAGCAATATGGATGGTGTGCTCGGCAAGTTCCAAAAAGTCTACTCACTTAGTTTTTGACGAGATGCCAATGCCTAAGGCGGTCCTATTTCAGGGCGTTAACGAGTCCTCGAGACACAAAAAGGCCCGAATCGCGTGGTCCGGGCCTCATTGAGCTAGAGGTTATGTCTCAGGCGGCTATCTTAGCCGAAGTAACGCTTGAGCAGGCCGGCGAAAGCCTTGCCGTGGCGAGCCTCGTCGCGAGCCATCTCGTGCACGGTGTCGTGGATGGCATCGAGGCCAGCGGCCTTGGCGCGCTTGGCGAGGTCGGTCTTGCCGGCGGTAGCGCCGTTCTCGGCCTCAACGCGCATCTCGAGGTTCTTCTTGGTGGAGTCGGTCACGACCTCGCCCAGGAGCTCAGCGAACTTGGCGGCATGCTCGGCCTCCTCGTAGGCAGCCTTCTCCCAGTACAGGCCGATCTCGGGATAGCCCTCGCGATGAGCGACACGAGCCATGGCCAGGTACATACCGACCTCGGAGCACTCGCCCTCAAAGTTGGCGCGCAGGTCGGCAACGATGTCCTCGGAGACGCCCTCCATCTTGGCGACGCCCACGACGTGCTCGGCAGCCCACTCGAGCTGGCCCTCCTCCTGCTTCAGGAAACGAGAACCGGGAACGCCGCACTGGGGGCACTTGAAGTCCTCGGGCAGCTGATCGCCGTCGAACTCTTCCACATAACCGCAAACGGGGCAAACAAACTTCATGATTCGATCCTTTCGATCGATGGCGATGGGGCGCTTGTCCGGTCCCGTAAGGGCCCTCTCCGGACGCGCGTCTTGACGAGTTCTATTATCCATAAATGAGACCGAATGTGAAGCCTATTAGGAATGATTTTTAATAAAACAATTTTGACGCTGTCATCTAACAGCGTCCACATAGTCCGCAGAGGACGCAGCCGTTGCAGATGAACTTGCTTCCGCAGGTTTCACACCACTCAAAATACGGTGGATCCCAAAGCTCCGAGCTGGGGATTTCCAGGCCGAGCGGATCCCTTAGGTCCCATTCGATTTGACGGCCACGGTGCTGGAGGCCTGATTTCCATGCCTGTTCGCTTTGCAGGTTTTTGCCGCGAAGGTGATATGTTTGCCCGTCCTTAACGAAGGTGCTTCCGGTTTCGATGAAAGCGAACGTTGCATCTGCCGCCACGCATTCAGCATGCAACTGGCGCACCCATTCGTAATGACAGGGACGCGCTCCCGCGTAGTTTTCTCCGCCTGCGATGACCCGCTCGATCCCATCGGGTTTTCCAAGGCTACCGGGGGCGGCTTTCTCGACCGACACGCTTCCGATGAACGGCGCACACATGATGCCGCGGTGTGCGGCCGGCGTGGCGAGCAGGAGGGGAATCCGCTCATTTGCCCTGCGCTGGTTTTCGCAGGTTACGTTGAGCATGACGTTTTGCCAGCCATCGCCCCAGTCACTGGGCAGACAGTCGCAAAAGCGCTCGGGACGTTTGGTCAGAATGAAGAACTTTACGTCGGGCCTCTGGCGGATGATGTCCCATACCTCTGGTCGCCAGGGATCGGCTTCGGGCAACAGGAAATCGCTTGTCATGCAGATGCGGATAAGCTCGCCGGCGCGAACTTTGTAGCTGCCGTCTCGTCGGCGTTGGAGGGGATAGGTGAAGCCCGACTTGCTTTTTCTAATCACGGAGGGGTCGATACCGCGTTGTCCGTCCATGTAATACATGTAGCAGTTGTCGCATCCCTCGCTGACGCGCGTGCAGCCATGCCAGGGGTTCCAGATGTCATGCACCTTTGCGCCTCCTTTGCGGCGGACGTGAATCCAATGGACTCTGAAAGACTAACACCGGATGACGCCGGGAAGCTCCGAACAATATGAAGATGTTGATTGATTAACGATTACCGTGCTGCCTGCGTCCCACGATGAGTACAATCGGTCGAGCAAATGTTGACCCATCAACAAATGAAGGAGTTTCCTTTATGCATCTAGCCCGTCGTGCCTGGTGCCGAACATATCAGACGGTTTTTCGCATCGCATTGCCGATTCTGCCCTATACCGAGCCGCGCATTTTGGAGCATGCCGAGGATGTGCCCGCGGTGTTCCAAAAGCGCTCGATACAGCAGGTCCTTATCGTGACGGATCCTGGCATTGCTCGTCTGGGGCTTACGGCGCCGCTCGAGCGCGCGCTCGCGTCCAAGGGGATTGGCGTTACGGTCTATGCCGAAACGCGTGCGAACCCCACGGTCTCGAATGTGGAGGAAGCGGCGGCGCTGTATCGCGAGAACGACTGCCAGGCCATTATCGGCTTTGGTGGCGGTTCGGCCATGGACTGCGCCAAGGGCGTGGGCGCGCGCATTGCGCAGCCAAACAAACCCATCAACAAGATGCGCGGCCTGTTGCGTGTTCACCGTCTCCTGCCGCTGCTTATCGCGGTTCCCACTACCGCCGGTACGGGAAGCGAAGTCACGCTCGCGGCGGTGATTACCGACGACGAGACGCACTATAAGTACCCCATCAATGACTTTGTGCTCATCCCGCGCTTTGCGGTGCACGACCCCGAGTTTACGCGTGGGCTGCCGGCGTCCATTACGGGGCAGACGGGTATGGATGCTCTGACGCATGCCGTCGAGGCTTTTATCGGCCGTAGCACCACGCCCTACACGCGCAAGATGGCGCGCCAAGCGGTTCAGCTCATCCACGACAATTTGCTCGAGGCCTATGAGCATGGCGACAACATGCGTGCGCGTCGCAATATGCTTTCGGCGGCGTATAAGGCGGGCGTCGCATTTACGCGCTCCTATGTTGGATATGTGCATGCCATCGCGCACAGTCTGGGTGGCCGATACGGCATTCCGCACGGTTTGGCCAACGCCATTATCCTGCCGCACATGCTGCGCGCTTATGGCGAAACTGCAGTTCCCAAGCTTGCCGATCTTGCTCGCATGGCGGGCATTGCGCCGGCTAACGCGCAGGACGGCTTGGCTGCCGAGGCCTTTATCGATTGGGTCGATCGCATGAACGATGCCTTGGGAATTCCTAAATACGTCTCGGGTATTCGCCGCTCCGATATTCCGCAAATGGCCGCCCATGCCGATGCCGAGGCCAATCCGCTGTATCCTGTCCCGCTTTTGATGGACCGTGTGGAGCTCGAGCATATGTACGAGGTCGTCGCGGGTGGTATGTTTGAGGACGAGAACTAGGAGGGTCCATGAACACCGAGGAAATTGCGCGCATCGTTAGCAGTCAGCGTGCCTATTTTAAGACGCATGCCACGTTTGATGTCGATGCTCGCCGCCGCGCGCTCATGCGCCTGCGCGATGCGGTTCGGGCGCACGAGGACGATATCGCCCATGCGCTCAAGACCGATTTGGGCAAGTCGCATGACGAGGCGTACATGTGCGA
The DNA here is from genome assembly GCA_934646865.1 of uncultured Collinsella sp. GTDB lineage: Bacteria > Actinomycetota > Coriobacteriia > Coriobacteriales > Coriobacteriaceae > Collinsella. The sequence goes on from CAKUEU010000002.1 coordinate 37,304, forward strand.
GATCGGCACGTCGCTTTCCGAGATTCGCCACCAGATTGCGCATGTGGCCCGGTGGAGTCGTGCGCACCTGCGCCCGTGCGACCTCGCCAATGCTATTAGCGTGTGCAAGACGCAGCCGGTTCCCTATGGCGTGACGCTGATCATGGCGCCTTGGAACTATCCGTTTCTGTTGACGCTGGAGCCGCTCGCCGGCGCGCTCGCTGCGGGCAACACGGTGGTCATCAAGCCGAGCGCCTATGCGCCGGCTTCGAGTGCGGTGCTCAGGCAGATTTGCGAGGAAGCGTTTGATCCGCGTCTGGTGACGGTCGTCGAGGGCGGTCGTGCCGAGAACGAGGCACTGCTCGATGAGTGCTGGGATAAGATTTTCTTTACCGGCAGCGTTCCGGTCGGCAAGCTCGTCATGGAGCGCGCGAGCAAAAACCTCACGCCCGTGACACTTGAGCTGGGCGGCAAGAGCCCCTGCATCGTGGATGCCTCCGCAAATTTGAAAGTCGCGGCGCGGCGTATCGCCTTTGGTAAGTGGCTCAACGTGGGCCAGACCTGTGTGGCACCCGACTACCTGCTGGTCGATGCGCGCATGCACGATGAGCTGCTGGGCCTCATCAAGGAAGAGGTCCGCCGCATGTTTGGCGAGCACCCGCTCGACAACGAGGACTACGGCCATATCGTCAACGCCAAGCATTTCGCGCGCGTGCGTGGGCTGATCGACCCCGACAAGGTTGTGCTGGGAGGTGCTGCGCGCGAGACCTCGCTCAAGATTGAGCCGACGATCCTGGACGGCGTGACCCCCGATGACGCCGTGATGCAGGAGGAGATCTTCGGTCCCATCTTGCCGGTGCTGACGTTTGAGAGTCTGGACGAGGCCGAGACGTTTATCACGGATCGCCCGACGCCGCTGGCCCTGTATATCTTTAGCCGGGATCGCGCGGTGCAGCAGCGCTTTGTGCGCTACGTGCCCTTTGGCGGCGGCTGCGTTAACGATACGATCATGCATCTGGCTACGAGCCATATGGGCTTTGGCGGCATGGGCGCGAGCGGCATGGGGCAGTACCATGGCCGCGAGAGCTTCGATGCGTTTAGTCACAAGAAGAGCATCGTGAACAAGGCAACATGGCTGGATGTACCGTTCCGCTACGCGCCCTACGCAAGCTGGAAGCACAAGTTCGTACGCATGTTTGTGCATTAGAAAAAGACAGCAGATAGGGGACAAACAGAGTGGCCGCCCCCGCGTAAGCGAAGACGGCCACTTATCACGATGAAAACGTGTGCCGGAGTTGGCAAGACCCGCTGCAACGGGTGCCATCCGTGCCCCTATCCTATTTGCAAGCGCTCCGTCATGCAATCGTTGCGATGAACGGTCGAAAAGGCCCGGGTTGGTGAATTTGTATCCGCACGTGCCTTTAGACTTCTCGGTAAGGTCAAACGCCGGACATTCCGGCTTCTGGAAGGGCTTGCTATGTTTGATGACGACGACCTGTTCGATCTGACGGACGATCCATTTGAGTGGGACCTGTTGCTCGATGATGATGAGTTGGAGCAGGATCGCAAAAAGCGGAAGGATAAGAACGCGCAGGTCGACGTATCGAAAAGGAATGACAAGCGCCGCCGTGGATTGTTTGGCGGGCTCTTTGGCTAGGCGGTCCTGTTAAAGCGTCTGTATACTAGGCACGTGTTAGACGCGTTGCGAAATGAGGACACAGACGATGATGTGGTTTACCGCCGACCTGCACCTGGGCGACACGAATATCCTGCACGATATGGATCGGCCGTTCGCCTCGGTTGAGGAGATGAACCGCAAGGTTATTGACGCCATTAACGAGTGCGTTGTTGCGGACGACCGCCTCTACATCCTGGGAGACTTTACGTATCGGTTGCCCATGGCGGAGGCCGTGCGCCTGCGCGATCGTATTGCCTGCCAAAACGTGACGCTCATACGGGGCAACCATGACGGCGATTGGGAAGATCCGGACGCGCCGCAAATCTGGGATGAGGTGCGCGACTATCTGGAGATTGCTCCCGGTTATGCCAAGGGACATCGTCTGGTTCTGAGCCATTACCCCATGCTTAGTTGGAACGGCAAAGCGCGTGGCGCCATTATGCTGCACGGGCATATCCACAGCAGGGGAGACCGCACCAACACGCGCAACCGTGATCGCGAGCGTCCCATTTTCCGCTACGATGTCGGCCTCGACGCCAACAACTACCGACCTGTAAACCGAGACCAGATCTTAAGCTTCTTTGGACTGTAACCCTCAAGCCACCATAAAGGGGACAGGCACCTTTGTGGTGTTTTTTCCTTAGATTGGAGTCGTTATGAAGCAACTGCTCATTCGTGCCGATGATATTGGCTATTCGTACGCCGTTGACTTGGGGATTGCCTGTAGTGTTAACGAGGGCCTCGTGCGCTCGGTGGGCCTTATGCCCAATATGCCCGAGGCTGAGCGTGGCTGGTCGCTCGTGGCGGATGCCGGTATTGCGGTGGGCCAGCACACCAACGTGTGCCTGGGCAAGCCGTGTGCCGATCCGGCGCTCATTCCAAGCCTGCTCGATGAAAACGGCGAGTTCCATAGCAGTCGTACCTTCCGCGAGCACTTTAAGCGTGGCGAGGAACTGATTGACTTCGACGAGGCCTGCATTGAGATTCGCGCACAGCATGACCGCTTTGTCGAGATTGTGGGGCGCGAGCCCGATTACTTTGAGGCTCACGCCGTTATGAGCAAAAACCTCAACCGCGCGATTTCGGTGGTGGCACAGGAGCTGGGCCTTAAGGAGCAAAAGGCGAGCTTTGACCCCACGGCCGTGGTGCACTGCGGAGACACCGATCTGCGCATGGTGATGCATTCGATGGAGCCGGGCTACGAGCCCAAGGACTCGATTATGCAGACGGTTCGCGAGATGGACGATGGCGAGACGGTCGTCTTCGTGTGCCATCCGGGTTATCTCGATCGCTTTATCCTTGAGAGCAGCTCGCTTACGACTAATCGTACCAAGGAGGTCGATGCGCTGATCGATCCCGAGCTGCGGGCGTGGCTCGAGGCTCAGCCCGACCTTCGCCTCATCGACTATCGCGACCTATAAAGCACTCAAACCACCACAAAGGTGCCTGTCCCCTTCGTGGTGGTTTTGGCACCGTTGCCATTCTGGCGGCGGCGCCTTTTTTGTCCGCATGGCGCGGTAGAGTGTAGGCGGTTGAAATTTGCGTCCATCGAGGAGCTGCTATGAACGAGATCAAGTGCCCGCATTGCGGCGAAGTCTTTAAGGTTGATGCGTCCGGCTATGCAGACATCGTCAAACAGGTGCGCGATGCTGAATTTTCGCATGATCTTGACGAACGTGTGAAGGCTGTCCAGCGCGAAGGCGAGCAGGCATTGGAGCTTGAGCGTTCGCGTTCGGCGTCTGCCTTGCAGGAGGCGGAGTCCCAGCGCAACGCTCAGCTTGTTGAGCAGAAAAACGCCGCGGCTCAGGAGCTGGCGCAGGAAGTTGCCAAGCGCGACGCCGAGCTTGCCGAGCTGCGTGCCAAGCTCGAGGGCGCTGCCGCAGAGCGCGAGAGCGCAAGCCAGCGTGCGGCTGTTGAGGCCCGTGCCGATGCTCAAAAGGAGAATGCTGAGCTCCAGCGCGAGATTGACAACCTGCGTGCGCAGCTGGGACGCAAGGACGACGAAGCCAAGCTTGCCGAGGCTGCGGTGCGCAATGCCGCTCAAAACGACCTGTCCGCACGCGATGCCCAGATTGCCGAGCTGCAGGCGAAGCTCTCCGCGGCAGGCAAGGCCCAGGAGATGGCGCTCGCCGCCGCGGCCGCCGAGTCGCAGCGCGAGCTCGCTGCGGCTCGCAGCGAAGCCGAGCGCACGCTTGCCGACTATCAGGCGAAGGTGCAGGAGAAATTCTCCGCTGCAAAGGCTCAGTCTGCGCAGGAGGCAGAGGGTCTGCGTGCGCAGCTGCGCGAGCAAGAGCTGACGGCAAAAATGAACCTGTCGGAGGCGGTCGCCGCGGCGGAGCGTGAGCGTGATGAGGCGCGCGCGAAGCTCACGAGCGAGCTTGCGGTGCGCGATTCTCGCGAGGAGCAGGCCAAGGCGGCCCACGAGCTCGAGCTTGCTCAGGCAAAGCGCGCGAGTGACGAGCTCATTCGCTACAAGGACGAAGAGATTGAGCGCCTGAAGGACATGAAGGTGCGCCTGTCCACCAAGATGGTGGGCGAGTCGCTCGAGCAGCACTGCGAGACCGAGTTCAATCGCTTGCGCATGACGGCGTTTCCCAACGCGTATTTTGAGAAAGATAACGATGCATCCGAGGGCACCAAGGGCGACTTCATCTTCCGTGAGTGCGACGCGAGCGGCAACGAGATCATCTCGATTATGTTCGAGATGAAAAACGAGAATGACGAAACCGCGACCAAGCACAAGAACGAGGACTTCTTTAAGAAACTCGACCACGATCGCCGCCAGAAAGGCTGCGAGTATGCGGTGCTCTGCACCCTGCTCGAGCCCGAGAGCGAGCTCTATAACGCCGGCATCGTGGACGTGAGCTATCGCTACGAGAAGATGTATGTGATCCGCCCGCAATTCTTCATCCCGATGATCACGCTGCTGCGCAACGCTGCCATGGGCTCGCTGCGTTATAAACAGGAGCTGGCGGAGTACAAACAGCAGAACATCGACGTGACGAACTTCGAAGCCAAGATGGAAAAGTTCAAGGACGGTTTCTCGCGCAACTACAACCTGGCGAGTAAGCAATTCGAATCGGCGATCAAAGAAATCGATGCTGCCATCAAGCAACTTGAGAAGACCAAGGACGACTTGCGCCGCAGCACCGAGAACCTGCGCCTGGCCCATAACAAGGCCGATGAGCTCACCATTCGCAAGCTCACCTGGGGCAACAAGACCATGAAGGCGGCGTTTGACGAGGCGCGCGAGACGGCAGCGGGCGCGGGCGATGAGCCCGCCGAGGCCGATTCGTATGAGGTCGAGGATACCGAGTAGGGGATAGCATATAGTGCAAAAAGCGGGGCCGCTGGCGATGTTGCCAGCGGCCCCGCTTCGTTTCGTTCCGCCACGCTGGGCTAGTCTTCGAGCAGGTCTTCGATAAAGCCGACGCGGTAGTGGGTGAAGATGACCTCGCCGCCGTCTTGCGTGGCGTCCAGGTCGACATCGCCCATGATGCCAAAGTCGTGGTCGCCATCCTCGTCGGCAAAGATCTGATGTACGTGCCACACGTGATCGGTCTTCTCATCGCTCTCGTTGATGGTGAACATCGCGGTGCTGCGGGCGTCGCCGTTGGTGAGGATTTCCTCGTGCTGCTCGTGATAGGCGTCGAGTGCCTTTTGCCAGCGAACCTCGCTCATACCCCAGTCCTCATCGAGCTCGCCCAGGTCGCGGACGTACTCGCGGGCTGCAAGGGTCACGCGGCGGAAGAGCGCATTGCGCACCAGCAGGGTGCAGCCGCGGCGGTCTGCCACAACCTCGTCGATACCCTGAGGTGGCGCGGCGTCGAGTGCGGCCGGGTTGCCGGCGTTCTCCCACTCGTCCACCAGGCTCGAGTCGACCGAGCGCACCACAAAGCCCAGCCACGAGATGATGTCGCGCAGACGCTCGTCGCGCTTTTCGATGGGCACGGTGCGATCGAGGGAACGATAGGCCTCAGCCAGGTAGCGCAGCAGAATGCCCTCGGAGCGAGCGATACCGAGCTTTTGGATATAGCCCTTAAAATCGCTCGCGCTCTCCAGCATGTCGCGCAGGACGCTCTTGGGCGAGAGCTGGTAGTCGTTGGCCCAGGGCACTTCTTGGCAGTACTTATCAAAGGCGGCGTCGAGCAAGTCCTCGAGCGGCTTTTCGTAGGTGACATCTTGGATGCGTTCCAGGCGCTCCTCGTACTCCACGCCGTCGGCCTTCATCTCGGCCATAGCGCGGTCGCGCGCGGCGCGCTCCTGTGCGCGCAGCACCTGTTTGGGGTCCTCGAGCGTGGCCTCAACCATCGAGATGAGGTCCATGGTGTAGGTCTCGCTCTCGGGATCGAGCAGCTCCAGTGCGGCGAGCAAAAACGGTGAGAGCGGCTGGTCGAGCGCAAAGTCCTCGGGCAGGTCGACCGTCAGCGCGTAGTCGATGTCCGGCGCGGCGTCAGCCGGAGCGTCGGGCGCGGGCGGCACTTCGGTGCGCACGACGACGCCGGAGTCGATGAGCGTGGCGAAGATCTCGTCGGCGCGAATCTCGAGCTTCGCCTTTTCCTCGGGCGTTTGCAGGCTCGTCTGGATGAGGTTGTGCACGCGGGTGCGGGCGTCGCCGCCCTGCTCGACCACGCTAATCACCATGGAGTGCGTGATGCGCAGACGCGGTTTGAGCGTCTCGGGCTGCGTCTCGATCAGGCGCTCAAAGGTCTGTTTGTTCCAGGTGACAAAGCCCTCGGGAGCTTTCTTCTTTTTGATCTTGCGGAGCTTTTTGGGGTCGTCGCCCGCCTTGGCCATGAGCTTGGCGTTCTCGATCTCGTGTTCCGGGGCCTCGGCGATGACCATGCCCTCGGTGTCGAAGCCCGAGCGGCCGGCGCGACCGGCGATCTGATGGAACTCGCGGGCGCGTAGGCGGCGCATCTTGTAGCCATCGAACTTGGTGAGCGCGGTGAGCACCACGGTGTGGATGGGCACGTTGATGCCGACGCCGAGCGTGTCGGTGCCGCAGATGACGGGCAGCAAGCCTTGCTGCGCCAGGCGTTCGACCAGCAGACGATAGCGCGGCAGCATGCCGGCGTGGTGTACGCCGACGCCGCAGCCGAGCAGGCGTTTGAGGATCTTTCCGAAGGCGGTCGAGAAACTTGTGCCCTTGGCAGCCTCCTTGATGGCCTCGCGCTGCTCCTTGCTGGCGATGCCAAAGTTGGCGAGCGATTGCGCCGTGGCAAGCGCGGCGTCCTGGCTAAAGTGCACGATGTAGAGCGGGGCCTCGCCGCGGCGCATCGCGAGCTCGACGGTGCCCTCGAGCGAGGTCGTCACGTAGTCGTAGCTCAGCGGCACGGGACGCGGGGCGTCGACGACCAGGTCGCAGGTGGCGCCGGTGTGCTCCTCGAGTGAGGCGGCGATAGCGGTGACATCGCCGAGCGTGGCGCTCATGAGCATGAATTGAGTATGGGGCAGGGTGAGCAGCGGCACCTGCCAGGCCCAGCCGCGGTCGGGGTCGGCGAAGTAGTGGAACTCGTCCATGGCGACGCAACCCACATCGGCATCCTCGCCCTCGCGCAGCGCGTCGTTGGCAAGGATCTCGGCCGTGCAGCAGATGACGGGTGCCTTGGTGTTGATATGCGTGTCGCCGGTGATCATGCCGACGTTATCGCGGCCGAGCACCTGCACCAGGTCAAAAAACTTCTCGCTGACCAGGGCCTTGATGGGAGCGGTGTAATAGCAGCGCTTGCCTTGCGCCATGCCCATAAAGAGCATGCCTAGTGCAACAAGCGACTTACCCGAGCCGGTCGGCGTGCCCAAGATGACATGATCGCCGGCTGCCAAGTCCATCAGGGCTTCTTCTTGGTGATCCCACAGCTCAATGCCGCGCTCGCTCGTCCATTCAAAGAAGCGCTCGAAGGCCTGATCGGGCGTGAGCCATGGTTCGGGCTCGCTGCCGTCCTCGGGCTCCCACCAGGTGGGGGAGAGTGCGCCGAGCGAGCCGAACTCGGCCTCGGTGCCCGTGCCGCCCGAGAACGAGCTGGCCGCGCCGGCGCCGGAAACGGTGCTGGCGGAAGAATCTGTCGTGGTCTGAGCCATGTGGTTTGCTTTCTCTCGCGTTTGTCGCTATCCATTATGGCGTAGCGGCGGCGTGGGGCGCCAGCGCGCGAGAAAATGCAGGAAATGGGCGTTCTGCCCAGCTCTTTGGCACAGCTGCCAGCTAAGTGAGTAGACTTTTTGCAATATCGCGAGCAAACGGCTTTTGCGCAAGGGCTCTACCTGCGGTTTTATTTTTCGTTATGTGGGTTGTGCTTGGCTATTGCAAAAAAGTCTACTCACTTAGATTTGAGGGCCGTTCGCTGGCGCCTACTTGCGCTTGCTTGTCGATGCCGCGACCATTAGAGGCCTCTGGGACTCTTGCGGCAGGCGCTTCTTGCCTTTGCGGGCGCGGTTTCTAAAGTTCTCGACGGCCTCTTCCATACCGAGGGGCACGTAGGTGAGCTCATCGAGGTCGTCGGGCAGATAGCAGGCAAGACTTTGCTCCTGCGCCCGGCCTGCCGCGAGTTGCTCTTCGGTAGGCTCCGCGCCGGGTGTGGCACAGATGCCATAGACGACGGCGCCCATCTCGCGCGTGCGGGATTCGTACTCGGTCTCGGGATGCTCGGGATGGTCGCGGCGGACGTCGTCGCTTACCCAAAGCGTGTCGTAGCCTGCCGCGGCAAACTGCCCCAGGGCGTAGTCGCGCAGCGGTTTGCTGTCGGTGCGCAGCGTGACGGTGGCGCCGTCTGCAAAGAGCGGGCGGTAGAGCATCAGATGGTCGACGTACACGAGTCGCTTTTTGGCGTACTTGGCCTTGGGCTGCGGCGTGGGAAAGTTGATGGTGATGGCATCCAGCTCGCCTGCGGTAAACAGCTGCGGCAGCGATGCGGCACCTCGGGGCAGGACAAGTGCGTTGGATAGTGCCTGCTCGCAGATTTTCTGGGCAGCATAGGCAATACAGATGGGCTCCTGGTCCATGCCGATAAAAAGCGTGTCGGGCTCACGGCGAGCGCGCTCAACCAGATAGGTGCCTTTGCCACAGCCCAGATCCAGGTGAAGGCGGGCGAAGGGCTTGCCACCAGCCGGCGTGCATGCCTCACGCCAACGTCCGGCATAGTTCTCGGGGCTCGTTTCGATGGCGTCGGCGTAGCGCTCCAGGCGCTCCTCGAGCACGAAGTTCTTGGGCGTGCGAACGTGGACGGCTCCCATGAGGCTCCTTGGTCATAAGTATGGAACGCATGGCCGCGCGTTCCAGCAATGGGTTGGAAGGGGCGGACACAATGTGCCCGAAAGATGCGGTGCGGCTCGGGGCGAGCTGCTTGGCCTTACAATCGCTTGAGGATCACGTAGCGGTTGAGCTCGCCGCTGCGGCCGTCGGCGTGGAAGCGCTCAAGTTCGCGCACAGGGACCTCGCCGCTCTTGTAGAATGTGCGCACGCCGCGCACCAGGTCGGTGATCTGCTGATCGTCAAAGTGATGGCAATAGCGGTAAGCGTGGCGGTCGTTTTGCCAGCCGATGAGGTGGTCGCCGGCTTCGAACTGCGCAGAGTCATAACCCTCAAACGGCGGGGTGAGTTCGGCGCGGGCTTCTGCTCGAACGGCCTTGCGCGCCATGCGCTCGTCATTCATAAACTCCCAAAAGCTGATGGCGATGATGCCGCCCGGGCGCGTCTGGCGCACCAGGGCGTCGAGCACGCGCACGCGGTACTCGCACGAGGGCACGTGGTGCATAAAACCAAAGCAGACCGAGATGTCGGCAAGTGGCGCGTCGAAGAGCACGTCGGGCGTCTCGGCGGGGTTGAGCTTCATGAGGGCGTCGAGCACGTCGAGTTCCTGGAAGTGCAAGTTGGGGATGCGCAGGGCATGACCGCGCGCGTCGATGGCCAGATCTTGGCACGAGTCGACGCCGTAGAACTCGAAGGGACAGCTGGCATCCGCCGAGGGGCTCGCGCCATCTACGCCCTTGGCGGCAAGCGTGCCGCCGGCGGCAAAGTTCTCGAATCGCATGTTGCCGCAGGCAAGATCGAAGACGCGTACGGGGCGCTCGATGGTGGCAACGTCGAGCTGCTCGAGCGCGATATCCATGGTGCGCACCCAGCCGGGCCACGGGGCCTGGCGTGTGTCGGAAAAGGAGGCGGAGTGCTCGCGATAGAACGTATTGTTGAGCTGGATGAGCGATGAGGCGAAATCGCGGTTCACGGCGCGGGACTCCCTCCGTTGGCGGTGCGGAATAAACAGTACGACCATACTACCGTTAACGCCGCAACGGGGACAACCAAGCGGCGGATCATTGCTCTGTTTAGACACATTTCCGCAGTTCATATGCGCCCGCAACCGCCGGTTGTCAAAATACTCACTAGAATAGGTGGCATGTTTTTGGCGGTGGCGGATAGATTTTTAACTGTGCAAGGCGCCTTAAGAACAAAAGCGGTCCGGCGGCACGGCTGGCAACACATAGGAGGAACCATGAATGTAGAAACTGCGCAGCGGCTCGCCGACCTTCGCCGCAGCAAGGGCTTTAGCCAAGAAGGGCTGGCGCGAAAGCTGGGGCTGTCGCGCCAGGCGGTCAGTAAATGGGAACGTGCGGAGAGCTCGCCCGATACCGAAAATCTGATTTCGCTCGCAAAGCTCTATGGTGTGAGTCTGGATGAGCTCCTCAATCCGAGCGATGAGATCGAGGACGATATCGAGTTTGAGAACGAGGACCGCGCCCGTCAGCGCGAGGCCGAGGCAGCGGAGCGCGCCCGTACCCATGAGGCGGCAGCACGTGCTACCGAGGCGGCAACACAGGCGAGTGATGCCGCCGCCAAGGCGGCGCAAGCGGCAAGCTGGAGCGCGCAGGCAGCTAATGCGGCGACGGCTCAGGTGACGGGTGCCGGTGCGACCAGCGTGACTCCGGTGAAGGGCCCCTTCCAGTCGTTCCCGTATTGGGCCGTGTGCTGGCTACTGTTCTTTTTACTGATGTTCCTGGTTGGTGCCAGCCCCTTTCCCGCACTGATCTTCTTTACGATTCCCATCTATCACTGGGTGGCGCGTGCGCTCGATGGCGATTGGGCACGCGGGGATATTCAGGTTGGTCCGGTGTCGGTGGCGGTCAAGGCCCAGGGGAAGGATACTTCTGCGGAACCTGATGCTGACGTGGCTACCGCGGCCACCGCTGAGCCGTGTGCCAAAGAGGGTGACGAATGATGAAGCTTTCGCATGAATCCAAGCTGCGTCTGGGCGTCGGCATCGGAGCGTTTGTGCTTATCATCGGGCTTGTATTTGGCATTTCGAGGACTTTGATTCATTTTGAGGGACCGTGGGATTTCGGCACCGCTACGCTCGATTGGCCTGGTCGGGATAGCGGCAACTATTCTGCTCAGCCTCAGAAGCTTTCGAGTGAGACCTTTGATGCTGACTCATTCCAGTCCCTTGATTTGGATGTGACATCGAGCACGGTCGAGATCAAGCACGTCTCCGGTGGGCCGGTGCGTGTCATCGAGAGTGGTCGCGTTGCGAAGGGGGCATCTGCTTCAGATGCGGCAACCCGGAACCTTGCAGAGGTCAAGGGCTCTACGCTTAAAATCAGCCAGTACGATTGCGACGACGAGCGCGCGATTAACCGTACGGTCACCATTGAGCTTCCGCGCGAAGTTGCCGAGAACATGGTCGGCATTACGGCAAGCGTTGAATCGGGCGACTTGACGTTTACGGGCATTGCATGCCGCGATCTGGATGTGACGCTTGGTTCGGGCGACGTTGAGTTTACCGGCGCCGTAACCGACACTCTGAGTGCCGAGGTTGGTTTGGGCGACGTGACGTTTGACCTGAATCAGGCCCCTGCGAAGTCGATGGACGTTACCGTGGGTTCGGGCGATGCGGAGATAACGGTTCCGAACTCTACGGGCTTTAAGGCGAGCCTCACCTTGGGTTGTGGCGACTTCGAGAGCGACTTCCTTCCGGATGGCTATGACGGTGAGATGGTTTCGAATCTTGAGTTCGATAACGGTGACAAATCCGCCGCGTATCGTTTTGAGGTCGGTGCGGGCGATATGTCGTTTGACTCGGAGTAATGGGGCGGATGAAGGTCTAGAGGCAAAAGCGCAGACGCACTCTTTGATGGAGGCGCCGGAGCCGTGGTCGGCTCCGGCGCCTTTGCCTTTACAATGGGGGCATGGAACAGATTATCTTGAACATACTCGAGGCCCTGCGTCGCGGCGAGACCGTAGACGACAAGGCGCTCGTCAAACTGATACATGCCGAGGCGCGCCGCGAGGGTGCCGACAAACGTGACCTGGCCAAGCGCCGTCTGCTGCCGTTCTATCAGCGGGTGAAGCGCGAGGAGCCGACTCGCTGGACGGCATGGAATGTCGACGCTGAGCTAGAGCGTCAACTGCTGCAGGTGCTGCGCATGAAGCCGCGTCGCACGGCTTCGGGCGTGGCGACCATTACCGTCATCACCAAGCCGTGGCCGTGCTCGGGCGATTGTCTGTTTTGCCCCAACGATCTGCGCATGCCCAAGAGCTATCTGCACGCCGAGCCGGCGTGCGCCCGTGCGGAGCAAAATTGCTTCGATCCCTATTTGCAGGTGAGTGCTCGTCTGACGGCGCTTTCGCAGATGGGGCATGCGACCGATAAGATTGAGCTCATTGTGCTTGGCGGTACCTGGAGCGACTATCCGGAAGGCTATCAGACATGGTTTATGTCGGAGCTCTTCCGCGCACTCAATGACGATGCCGTGGCCGGCGTGGCGGCTAACCCCATGCTGGCGCGTCCGGGTATCAGCCGTGCCGAGGCGGGGCGTCTGCTCGATGACGCTCCCGCCGATGCCCTGCCGCCGGTGGTAGCGGAGCGACGCGAACGCTATCGGGCTGCCGGTATTGCGACCGATGAGGTTGAGCTTGCGAGCGGTGTTGCCGGCGAACAGGAGCGTGTTGATGCTGCCGTGGGCGGCTATAACCGCGCGGTGCGTCGGCTGTACGGCCCCGGCACGCCGTGGGGCGAGGTCGCCGAGTGGCAGACGGCCACGATGGAGGAACTTGAGCGTCAGCAGCGCATCAACGAGACGGCGAAGCATCGCGTGGTGGGGCTCGTTATCGAGACTCGTCCCGACGCCGTGACGCCACAGGCGCTCACGCTTATCCGTCGTTTGGGCTGCACCAAGATTCAGATGGGCATCCAAAGCCTTGACCAGCACCTGCTCGATATCAACGAGCGTCGCATTTCGGTGGCTCAGATTGAGCGTGCGTTTTCGCTTGCAAGACTGTTTGGCTTTAAGATCCACGCGCATTTTATGCTCAACTTGCTGGGCGCCACACCCGAGGGGGACAAACGCGACTACGAGCGCTTTATGACCGAGGACGCCTTTATGCCCGACGAGGTCAAGGTCTACCCGTGCGCGCTCATTGAGGGTTCGCGCCTGGTAGGCTGCTACGAGCGTGGCGAGTGGCGCCCCTATACCGAGGAGGAGCTGCTCGACGTGCTGGCCGACGACATTGTGGTGACGCCGGCGTTTTGCCGTATCAGCCGTATGATTCGCGACTTTAGTTCCGACGACATTATGGTGGGCAACAAGAAGCCCAACCTGCGTCAGCTCGTTGAGAACCGCTTGGCGGTTCGTGGGGAAGGCGCGGTGGTGCGCGAGATTCGCTATCGCGAGATCAGTACTGTGGGCGCCGACCTAGATAAGCTATCTCTTGACGAGGTTGCCTACGAGACGCCGGTGACAAGCGAGCGCTTTTTGCAGTGGGTGACGCCCGAAGGCAAGATCGCGGGCTTTTTGCGCCTGTCGCTGCCCGACCGCGCGTTTGTTGCTGCACATGAGGGCGAGCTGCCGACGGCGTCGGACGAAGCGATGATTCGCGAAGTGCACGTGTATGGTATGGCGGCGCGCGTGGGCGATCAAGGTCAGGCGGCACAGCATCACGGACTGGGGCGCTTACTCGTGGAGCGTGCGTGCCAGATTGCACGGGATGCGGGCTATGCGCGCATCAATGTGATCAGTGCGATTGGTACGCGCGAGTACTACCGTCACCTGGGTTTTTACGACCATGGTCTCTATCTGCAAAAGGAGCTCTAGATGAACAAGCCAAGTGTTTCTGCCGGGGTTGTTGCCGGCGTTGCCCTGGGGGCTGCGGCGCTTGGTGCAGCCGCCGTCGCTGTTCGTGCTGCCTGTTTGCAGGTCGCGCGGACCCGCAATGGGTTGGCGCGTGTGAAACGCTTGCACGACGAGAGCGGTGACGAGGTCCGTGTGCTCGTGCAGGGCGGCGTCTACCAAAGCGCGAGCTATGTTGGCGATCGTTGGGCGGAGCCGGTCTTTGCGTACTATCGCGCATTTGACGATGTGTTTGAGGCCGAGGATGCAATGCGTGATGCTTGCGGGCATGGTATCGACCGCATGCTCATGCTGGGCGGGGGCGGGTTTGCCTATCCCAAGTATGCGCTGATGTCGCATGAGGGCCTGCGCATGGATGTCATTGAGTATGATGCCGAGATTACGCGTCTGGCGCGTCGCTGGTTCTACTTGGAGGAGCTGGAGCGCACGGTAGGCGATCGCTTACGGGTGATTGCCGCCGAGGCGCGCTCGTACCTGGGCGTGACAAGCGTTGGGCATCGTCGCTACGACGTGGTTGTGAGCGATTGCTTTGGCGGCGCCGAACCCGTGCGCGAGCTAGCGACCGTTGAGGCACTCCGTTTGGTGCGGGGTAGCCTGAACCCGGGCGGCATCTACGTGGCCAATATCGTGAGCGCAAACGAGGGGAGCGATGTGGCGTTCCTGCGCGATTGCGCCGCCACGGCGCTCGAGGTGTTCGACCGCGCTTGGGTAATTCCCTGCGGTGACACGGAGTTCGGCGGCGAGGAAAACTACCTGCTCATCGCCAGCGACGGTGACTACACCTTTGCCGAAGCCGTGCCCTTCGACACAGATTTTCTCGGCACCCCGCTCCACGACTAGCTCATTGAGCCCAGTCCCAAAAAAGACAGGTCTTAGGCGTGGTCGCGCCAGCTGAGGACGCGTTGCTTCATGCCTTGGATGTCAAGGACGCCTTCGGCAAAGCCTTTGCGAACGAGTTCCTCGGGAACGTACTCGTCGTAACGATCGAAGTAAGGTACCTCGCCGGGGTAGACGAGCTCGATAGGGTCGAAGTCCTTCTCGGCCTCGGCAGCGAGCACCTCAAAGAACGTCTCCTCGTCGGCCTTCATCTTAAACTGCATAAAGTACGGGCGCGACGGATCGAGCCCGCGAAGACCCAGCTCTGCGGCGCATTTAATCTTGAGCATGCGTTCGAGCGCCAGGAAGGCGTAGCTGCCCAGCCACGGGAAGAGCACCCAGGTATCACCGCCTAGGTTAACGAGTGGCTTAGTTCCCGCGCCCGAAATCTCGGCGGTATGGCGAGCCTGCACAAGGCGCGCTCGCGCGTTGCCCATAAGGTACGGATATGCCGCATGTTCGTTGAGCGCCTGGCGCATGCGCTCGAGCACATGCGTATTGATGTCTCCGGGACAGTCGCCAAAGTAGGCCGGCACACGGCCCTTGACCTGCGTGGCAAAGACGGTGTGGCGCTTCCAGTCCACTTCCTCGACAATCCAGCAATGGCCTGCAATGGCGATGCGCTCGCCGGGCGGTGGCGGATTAACGATTGTGCCCAACTCGGCCGATTCGCTGCGGACGGTAAACTCCTCGTTCTCCTGGAACACGGCGTAGAACTTAAAGTTGTTGATGATGCGCTCGCCCGCGAGGCCCACGATGAGCCCGCCGCCCTCGGTGACCTGGATGTGGTCGATCTTAATGAGGTGGCGCAGCAGCACACGGTAGTCGTCGGCAGAGACACGGTGGAAATAGCTGAGCGTGAGCACGCGCTGGGCAAGCTCGGCCGGTGTGAGCTCGCCGGTGCTGGCGAGCGTCGACATGGTCTGGTGATAGAGCAAGCTGTAGGGGAGTCGATCGAGCTCGGGCGGCTCGACCCACTTTTCCTCGCGATAGAGTTGTACGAGTGCGATGCCCTGCAGAAGCTTCCAGGGTATCGTCTCGGGCATCATCGTGCGCGGCTCGGGCTCTTCCTCGCGCATGACGAACCACATCTCGGGCGGAAGATCGCGGCGGCCTGTACGCCCCATGCGCTGTAAAAAGGAGCTGACGGTAAACGGCGCGTCAATCTGGAACGCGCGCTCCAGGCGGCCGATATCAATGCCGAGCTCCAACGTTGAGGTGGTGACGGTTGTCTGTGCCTGTTCCTCGTCGCGCATGAGCTCCTCGGCGGTCTCGCGTAGCGATGCCGAGAGGTTGCCATGGTGGATCAGGAAGCGGTCTGGCTCGTGCCGGTTCTCACAGTAGCTGCGCAGCATGGAGCACACGGCCTCTGCCTCCTCGCGCGAGTTGGCAAAGACCAGGCACTTGCGGCCGCGGGTATGTTCAAAGATATAGCCCATGCCGGGATCGGCGTTGTCGGGCGCGGTATCGGTGGGGTTGAGCAGCGCCTGCTCGGTCGCTCGCGGGATGTCGACTTCTCCCTCGGGGGCCGAGGAAGTGCGACGGTCCTTAGGGGCGGCCTTGCCTCGCGCTCGCTCGCGACGTTGGCGGCGTTCCTCCTGTGTGAGTTGTCCGCTGTGGCGCATATCTTGGGTGCCGGCGGGCAGTGCCGCGGGTGCCGCTGCTTCAATGCGCTCGCATGCGAGCACCTCAGCTTCCTGCGGACCTGCGCTCATAAATCCTCGTTGCTGCGCCTGGGGGGCCGAGTTGTAGAAGTGCTCCATGGAGATGCGCCACACGCGGCGCGGTTCCTCAAAGCGGGGGATGACGCAGTCGCGCCCCGTTCCCTGTGAGAGAAAAGTGCCCGTGCGCTCGGGGTCCCCGATGGTGGCCGAAAGGCCGATGCGGCGGGGCTGCACGCCCGCCATGCGCGAAAGGCGCTCGATAAGGCAGAGCGTCTGACCGCCACGGTCGCCGCGCATGAGCGAGTGGACCTCGTCGATGACCACATAGCGCAGGTCGCAAAACATGCGCGGGATTGCCATGTGCTTATGGATCAGGAGCGCCTCGAGTGATTCGGGCGTAATTTGCAAGATACCACTCGGCTTTTTGATGAGCTTTGCCTTGTGCGATTGCGAGACATCGCCGTGCCAGTGCCAGACAGGGATATCGGCCTCTTCGCACAGGTCGTTGAGACGGACGAATTGGTCGTTGATGAGTGCCTTGAGCGGGCCGATGTAGAGGGCGCCCACGCTTGCGGGCGGGTTTTCCCAAAACTCGGTCAGGATGGGAAAGAAAGCCGCTTCGGTTTTGCCGGACGCCGTGGATGCCGTCAGGAGCACATTGTCTTGCGTGTTGAAGATGGCATCTGCCGCCGCAACCTGAATAGAGCGCAGGCTCTCCCAGTCGTGGGAGTAGATGAAGTCTTGGATGAATGGGGCATATCGGTCAAAGGCGTTCATGGGGCCTCCTCTCAACAACGGGTTATCAAACGCAGCGGGCAACAGGTCGTCGAATTTCAACATCGGCGTTTACCCAGATAAAACCTGTCAAAATAAACCTGTCCCTTTTTGGCAGGTTAGATGGTGAATTCGGCGAAGTTGCGGTTGTCGCCTGCGGTGCCGGTGTCGTTTGTTGCGGCTGTCGGTGCCAGCGCATCGCCGCCGACGCTTTGCAGTAGCTCGGCCACGTCGGCGTCGGGGTTTTGACACAGAATGTCGAGTAGCTCGATAAAGTCGCGGATGACCTCACGGGGCGTCAGGTGCGTGTCGGCTCCCACGCGGCCAAACTCAATCTTGAGGAAGTCCACCAAGTCGCTCTCGGTAAGCGTAGGGGTCCAGCCAAAGTAGCCGGCATGGATCTGCATGAGCTTTTCGATCAGCACCAGCAGCTCCTCATAGGTGAGCGGCTGCAGGCGGATGATGGGCGCGAGCATGTCTTTGAGGTCCTCGCGCGCAAAACGGCCCTGGGCGAGACGGCTGCGCAGAGCCTCGTAGGAAAAGACGCCGCGGCGTCGGTCCTCGATAGAGGTTGGAGTGCCGCCCATAATCATGCCCAGGTACTGTGCCTTGCCTTGCAGCGTGTCGTTGTACATCGTTAGGATCTTCTCGTAGTTGTACTGGCGCGTGATGGCGTTGGGAATCTTGTACAGGTTTACAAGTTCGTCGATGAGCACCAGCATGCCCTTGTAGCCGCTGCAGACCAAAAAGCGTGCAATGAGCTTGACGTAGTCGTACCAGTCGTCGTCGCTGATGATGGTCGAGGAGCCTAGCTCGGCGCGCGCCTCGCTCTTGGTGCGATACTCGCCGCGAATCCATTTGGTTACGCGGCTCATGGCCTCCTCGTCGCCCTCTGCGACGGCCGTGCGGTAACGGCGGAGCATGCGGGTGAAGTCAAAGCCGTGAACCATTTCTTCGAGCGGGGCAAGCTGGGCATTGATGGCCGACTCGTCGGCGTCGGCACACGAGGCGACCCAGCGATCCAGGATAAGATTGAGCGCGCCGCCCTCGGGGCGCGTTTTGGTCGATATGTTGCGGATAAGCTCGCGATAGGTGGCCAGACCTTGGCCCTGGCCACCCTGCAGGCGGCGCTCAGGGGATAGGTCGGCATCGGCGACGACGAAGCCCTCACCCATGGCGTGTGTGCGGATGGTTTGGAGCAAAAAGCTCTTGCCGGCGCCGTAGCGACCGACCAAAAAGCGGAAGCTCGCGCCGCCATCGGCGATAAGGCTGAGGTCGGTGAGCAGGGCACGAATCTCGACCTCGCGCCCCACGGTAATGTAGGGAAGGCCGATGCGCGGGACGACGCCGCCCTTGAGCGAGTTGAGAATGACGGCGGCGACGCGCTTGGGCACGCGGGGCGCTGCGGATGCGGTATCACTCATGGTCTAGGTATCCTCTCACGTCTGCTTCGTAGTCCTCGATAATCTGCGGCCCTGCCGCGCCAAATTCAATAACAGTGTCGCCCACCAGGTCAAAGAGGGTCTCGTTGATGCTGTCGACGAGCATATCTTCGCTCTGCTCCGACTTCTCCACCGCCGATGCCGCCTGCGCCGCGTTTTGCTCGAGCAGCGCACGAAGATAATCTTCTGCGGCGGGGGCGAGTGCGGACGTGATGTCGGCGGGCATGGCCGTCGCGGGTGTGGGTGCTGGTGCGAGGAGCGGGGCTACGACGCCAAATTGCTCGGTGGAGATGGTTGGCTCGTCATCCTCGTCCTGTTCCATGGGCGCCGCGACCGGCTCGACAATCGCCTCGGTCATGGGCCTGGCTTCTGGCTTCCCAGGGCCTGCCGCCTCGGCATCCTCAAGCGCGTCGTCCTCGCGTTCCTCGTCGATCAAAAGCGCCTCGCGCGTCTGTGCAGCGGCGCTTCGGATGTGTCCCAGCTGGCTCAGGTCGATATCGATCTTGACGGGCTGGTGCGCGGCATCCCACGAAAGCCATGCCACGATCTCATCGTCGATGATCTTGGCCAGATATTTGGGGACCTTTTCTTCCTTAAGGGGATGGGCGGGATCTAGCGCCAGGCGCAAGCGCTGATCGCAGGCGCGCATCATCTCGCCGAGCTTGCTGCTCTTTTGCCTGCTGCCGTGGATGCGCATGCACTCCCAAAAGCCGTTTTGGCAACGGTAGATATGGATGGGGTCCAAGCGATATTCGCAGTCCTCGTGGCGCTCGGGCGCAAAGAACACGGCCGAGGCAAACATGGTGTAGGGCATGGCCGTCTCCTCCCCAAACAAGCTCGCCACGATGCCGGTCTTTCGATGCGTGTCATAGTAGCGCGCCATGCGGACATATACGGCGCATGCCACGTGGCGAAGGTCGCGATGGTGGGAACGGTCGAGCCGTGAGTTATTCAGGTTGTACGTGGAGAGCGCATTGATGGCGGCCATGAGTCGCTCCTCGCGAGCCTCATCGGGTGGAAGGGGGAGCGTGGGCTCGGAGGCTTTTCGACGCTTGGGAGCTTGGGCCGACGGCGCTGACGCAGGTACAAGGTCTCGCGCTGCACGGCGCAGCTCGATGAGGGCGTTGTCGAATGCAACGGTTTTAGAGTCGTGAAGCAGCTTGGGATCGAGCCCGTGGAACACGGCGTAGTCCTGCAGCCATACGCGTGCGAACCGGTCGATACCGGGCTCAAAGGCGCGATAGGCATCCCAAAAGGCCTTGATCTTGTCAAAGCCATCGAGCGGGTCGTCGACGCCAATGCCGCAGATCAATTCGTAAAGATACAGAAAAGCAAACGAGGTCGATGTCTCCTCGATGTTGCCGCGACGCACTTGGGCGCGCCAGGTAAAGTAGCCACGCAGCTGCCGGTCACTCATGGCGTTGTAGGTAGGAAAGTACGACTTAAAGGTGCCGTTGTAGGGGCAATCGTCCTCGAAGTCGGCCATCAGCAGGCCCTGACGGTAAAAGAGCTCCGCCTCCGATAGCCAACGCCCCGCGCCGCCCTTGGGATCATCCTGCCAGCGCGATATCTCGCGCATCTTGCGGTACTGGTCGGGGAGGAAGTTCTGCATCTGACGGCCGGTCTTGAGAATCGGCTCGTCAGCATAGATTTTGTTTGAGAAACGGGCGGACTGATGGGTCCGGGCCTCGGCCATAATGCGCTCGATGAGCATCTTGACGTCCTGGTCGGCCACCGCCCTCTCCTCTCCCTATACGGTGTCGGTGACCTCATATCATAGCACAGCATCAAACAGATGTTCGAGATGCCGCTATGTAGATAGACTTAGAACAGGAGGGCGTAGATGACGGCTATGACGACGGCGGGGAGCATGTTGGCCGTGCGGAAGGTCTGAGGTCGGATAAGGTTGACGCCGACGCAGAAGATGAGCATGGACCCCACGAGTGAGAGGCTGTCGAGGGCTGCGGTGGTCATAATGGGGGAGAGCGCGCCGGCAAACAGCGTGATCGTTCCCTGGAACACGGCAACGGGCAGGGCCGAGAAGATACAGCCGCGTCCGAGCGAGGCTGTCATGGTGCAGACGATGATGCAGTCCAGTGCACCCTTCAGGGCGAGCGTAGACCAATCGCCGAGCAGACCGTCCTGAATCGATCCCACGATGGCCATCGCGCCGATGCACACGGTGAGCGATGCCGAGACAAAGGCGTTGGTGAACTCGTTGTCTCCCTCGCTCCCGGTTTTGCGTTTGAGCCATTCGCCGAGGTTTTCGATGGCGGCCTCCAGGTTGATGGCCTCGCCGATAAGCGAGCCGAGCGCGAATGAGACGATCAACATGGTGGTGCCGGTGGTCGACAGGACGCCGCCGTCGATGACGAGCATCTTTTGCATGGTGCCGCCCAAGCCGATAAACAGGACGCACAGCCCCGATGCTTTCATGAGCGTGTCTTGGATACGCGGTGTGATAAAGCGACCGCCCGCTAATCCCAAAAGACCGCCCGCAATCAAAAGCACAACGTTGATGATTGTTCCCAAGCCCGGCATGAGCCCTCCCGTATTGATGCCAACGTGGCAATCGTAGCAGAACGGAATGCGAGGCACATCGCGACTCATCTAATACGTTATATAAGTGGTATTAGAAACGACGCGCAGCATTTAAGCCTCAGGTGGTTGTCGGGACATAGGGATAGTAGTCAAAGCGCAGTGTCATAAGTCGCTGTGGGGATTCAATAGCCGCGGCGATGATATTGGCATCGCGGGCTCGATCAAACCCCTCGAGTTCGATCTGATACGAGACGTCTTGCATAATGTCCAGACGCCGCCAGGCCAGGAGCGTGTCGCCATCGAATTCCAGGGTCTTGCTTCCGTCTGGGGCAACGGCGTATAGACGCAGCTTGGCGGTAGTTGCAGGGTCGACAACCGTGATCTTTTTAATTTCGTTTCGAGTATTCTTAGCACCCAGCAAGGTGAGCAGTGTCGGGGCCACAACCTCGCCCGATGGCAAAAAGACGACCTCGACGGACTCGGGAAATGCGATGATGGCCGACTTACGGACGGGCTGATTGGCGGCGGCAACTTCGATGTTCGCGGCGTCGATAGTCTCTGTGTGGTCGAGCGCGGCAAGCACGCAGCAGTTGCCCTCATCGACTTCTTGAGGACCAGCAAGCCCTAGGCTGTCCGCAAGCTCGGAATCGTTTGGATCGGCAACGGTTTCGTCCGGTGCTTCGAAAGAAGCTGGGACGCTGTTTGCCAGCGATGGCGTGTCCCCCGCACCCGCTTCTTTGTCTGCGCCCTCTTCTTTTATGGTTGCGTTGCTGGGTCCTTCGTTTGAGGGAAGTGTCTTGGCTCCAAGCGCGGAGGGGACAATCCCGACGGCCCCGGATCCGTTCCACTCCATTTCGAGAAGCGCCGGGTCGGCGAGAATGTATTGCCTGCCTAGCGCGTGGGCATCAATCTCAATGGGGCCTGCTTTCGTCCCTCGCGTAAGGCTGAGTGCCCCGGCTGGCTTCTCGAAATGAACGTCTGTGTCTTTGGTGCTGACGGCGTAGAACAGCAGGGACGCTTCTCCCGCCGCGATGGCATCGGTGCCGGCCTTGGTCAGCCGCAACGATGCCGTGAATGAGAGGGTGGGCTGCGCATCGTCTGCATTCGCGGCGGCGCAGCCCAGACATATGCCGCCTCCTTTCTCGAAAAACGTGCTGTCGAAGGCGACCTTCGCTCCGTTCGCCGAGTCATCGATCGAAGCGATGTCGATGCGCAGCTCCAAATCGCATGGATCGTCATCTGCGTCAAGCACAACCGAATGCCATGTGCAGACGGCACAGCCTGCCTGGGATTCGTTTTCCTTATTCGAGCGCTCGATATCCACGACTATCGAGGCGTCCGTATTCCGGCGAAGGCATCCCGAGGTCGAGATTGCTGCCTGCGCGAGCGAAAACCGCTTGCGAGCAATGACGCTCGACGGGTCTGGTGCGGGGCTTAGGACTGCCGGCAAGGAGTCCGCCATGACGGGGGTCGCCCAAGCGGCGACAGGCGTTCCGGTTGCGAGCGCGCCGCAGAGTGCGACGACGGGCAAAAGGTTCTTCGATGCCATGGGGTCTCCTTACCAAATTATGTGTGGCCTGCCTGTGTCAGGCTACTGGCTGCGTTTGATGCGCAGGCCGAGTCCGGCTGCCCCCGCGCCTGCCACAGCGACGCTTGCTGCCAAGAGCTGCTTTTCGTCGCCCGTTTGCGCCAATGGTTCCTGGCGGTCGCCATGGTCGAGCCCCGAGAGGTCGACGGTCACTTGCGTGGCGGCCTGCGCCTGCTCTTGTTGGGCAAAGGCTGCTGCCGGCGCGAGCGCCAAGATGCCGACGATGGCGACAGATGCGATCGCCTTATGCCGTGTGCGCACCGGGCTCGACCGTCCAGGTGATCGTTGCAACTTGATCGCCTCCGCCGGTTATATGGAAGATGTCGCGCGTGACGCGGGCGACATTTCCGCTCGTCTTGAGCTTGATCTTGTCCGAACCGCCGGCAATACCCTGATAGCCCATATCAAAGGTTGCGTTCTTGGAAAGATCGATTCCTGTTCCCTGCGTTGCGGCGCTGGCGTCCTGGAGTGCGCCTTCGGGGCCGACCTTAAAGTCAATGGAATTCTGTGCAGTTCCGGTCTTTGCGTCGGCGGCAATGGTCCAGGTGTTCATGGCGTCGATCTTCATGTTGGTGACATGGATGCCGTAGGCCGAAAGGTTGTCGATGGTGGTTACATCTTCTGAGGGGCCCTGAAGCGTGCCGTCGGCCTTGGCGACGAACGGAATAACCGTCGGAACTTTGAAATTAACGTTGTCGATCTCGGTCCTGACCATTACCTTCGTGCTTCCAACACGCCCGGCTGCCATGGCTGGCGTCGGGGAAGCGCCCATTGCGAGCGCGAGCGCGAGCCCTGCGCCCACGACGAGCGCTCTGGCTCCGTTCATGTTTCTGGTGATGTCCATGGTCGTTCCTTTCTATTCGCCGCGGGCCGTCCCCGCGATGATTGGACGAGTGTTGGTGGCCGCGCGCAATGATCGGCGGGCGTTAGGGGCTAGTTCTCGGCCTGTTCCACCCGGACCTTGACGCGCGTCGGATTGCCGTGGTTGTCATGGGTCTTGGTGTCGAGTGCCTGGATTTCGATATACGCCTCGCCTTCCTCGATGTCGCCGGCGGGACACGTCTCGACCGTCTTGCCGGTTTCGACGATGCCGGACTCATAAATGGTCTCGTCGTTTTGAATGATGCGGAATCGCTGGGGGAACTTGTTGTCCTGGACGTTTTGCACGTTGACGCGCAACTTGCCGCCTTCCTGCAACTGGGCGACCGGCGCGACCGAGATCGTCATCATGTTGTCGCGGACGATGGCGTCGAGCTCATCTTGGATCTCTTGGCGCGATTTGCCCTCGGCCGTTGTGACCGAGGCGCCCGCTTCGGGTACGGGCTGCGACTGCCAGGCGTACAAGCCTACGGCGACGAGGGCACAGACGATAGCCAAACAGACAGCGATGAGTTTCTTGCGATGCCTCTGACTCGCGAGTTGGGGCAACTTCTTCGCGCTCATGCGGCGTCCTTGGCGGTGTAGACGCGTGCGAACGTGGACGGGTCCGCTCCAAAGAGCATGTGAAGCATCAGACGGCGCGAGTAGACAAGCTCATCGAAGTCGGGAGGGAGCTCGATGTCGTGGATGCGTGCGATGTGGTGGGCGAGCGCCGAGAACGACTCGGGGTCGCAGATCACATCGGTAGTGACGTGGTAGACCGTCGTGTCGGGGAATGCCTCTTCTTCGAAAGGCAGGAGATGGGGATCGTCGTCGACTTCGATGGCGACGCCGTACTGGGGCCAGTAATATGCCATGGGAACCTCCCTGCTTCTGGGGCCAAAACTTCCATTGGTTTTGGCTGTCGATGCCGACCGTATCAGACGCTACTTGACCAAAAGCTGACCAAATGCTTGACGGATTTGCATCACCGCAGGTAGCAGGTGGTAAAAAATACTTCAACATTTTTCGAGTGCCAATTTCGCGATCGTTGGCGGCGAAGCGATATGTGTCAAAAACATCGCCTGCCGAGAACAAGCAACCGCTCGCCGAATTGCACGGACGTAAAAATCCTCAATTATGGAGACGGTCTCGAACACGTCAACGAAACGATGCGGTAACATCTCCCTGCAAACACTGTAGTTAGCTAAAGGGGAGTTCTGCATGTCTGCAACCATCAAACCCTTCACCGATGAGTTCGAGGAATACGGCCGCGACGAGTCTCGCTCGTCGGGCGAGGCCTCGAGCATCTCGTTCCCGACATCGGAAGACGAGACGCGCGCCATCCTGCGGCAGCTCCATGTCGACGGTGTCCCGGTGACTGTCCAGGGCGCTCGAACGGGTCTCGCTGCCGGCGCCGTGCCCCATGGCGGCCACATCCTCAACACCTCCCGTATGAATCGCTACCTAGGCCTTCGCCGCGATGACGAGGGTCACTTTCTCTTGCGTGTTGAGCCCGGCGTCGTGCTGTCTGAGCTGCGCAAGCAGCTGGGCAAGAAGGTGCTTCCGACCGCAGATTGGGACCAGGCTTCGCTTAAGGCTTACGAGGAATTCCAGGAAGCCCCCGAGCAATTCTTTCCTACCGATCCCACCGAGGCGTCTGCTTGTCTGGGCGGTATGGCGGCATGCAACGCTTCCGGCGCCCGTAGCTACGCTTACGGTCCCATGCGTCCGCACGTCACGGGCCTTCACGTCGCGCTGACCGACGGTGACCTGCTCGAGCTTCGGCGTGGCGAAGTTTTTGCCCGGGGCCGCCACCTGTCACTCGTGACGGCGGAAGGTCGTGCGCTCGAGCTTGATCTTCCCACCTACACCATGCCCAAGACCAAAAATGCCTCGGGCTATTTCGTCGCGGACGACATGGATGCCATCGACCTCTTTATCGGTGCCTGCGGAACGCTCGGCGTCATCACCGAGCTCGAGATTGCCCTGCAGCCGGCACCGGAGGTCGTTTGGGGCGTGAGCTGTTTCTTTGACAGCGAAGACAAGGCCGTGTCCTTTACCGATTCCGTGCGTCCCGTCCTATCCCATGCAGCCGCCATCGAATATTTCGATGCAGGCGCCCTGGATATCCTGCGCCGTCAGCGTGAGCAGTCGACGGCGTTTTCTTCGCTGCCGGCGCTCGACAAAGAGGCCAAGGTCTGCGTCTACGTGGAGCTCGATTGCGATGACGAGAAGCAGGCGACTGAGGAACTGTATCACCTGGGATGGGTACTGGAGCTTGCGGGCGGTCGTGACGATGCGACCTGGGTCGCGCGCACCGAGGTCGATCGCGAGTGCCAGCGGTTCTTCCGCCATGCGGTGCCCGAAAGCGTCAACATGCTCATCGACGAGCGCCGCCGCACCGACCCAACGATCACCAAGCTAGGCTCGGACATGTCGGTGCCCAACAATCGCCTGGCCGATGTTGTTGCCCTCTATCGCAAAACGCTGGCCGAAAGCGGGCTCGAATCTGCCGCCTGGGGGCATATCGGCAACAACCACCTGCACGTGAACATCCTGCCGCGCGACGCCGAGGACTATCGTCGCGGTGGAGAGCTCTTTGCCCAGTGGGCAGCCGAGGTCACTGCCATGGGCGGCGCGGTGTCGGCCGAGCACGGCGTCGGCAAAATCAAGGCGGGCTTCCTGGAGACGATGTACGGTCACGAGGCCATGGTCGAGTCGGCACGGCTTAAGCTCCAACTCGATCCTGCCGGACAGCTGGGCCGCGGAAACCTGTTTTCGGAGAAGCTCTTGGATGAACTCGTCCAGAAAGGGGGCGCGTGAAGATGAGCGATTTCCATATGGTGGTGTGCGTCAAGGCGGTGCCGGGTAGCACCGAGGTTAAGATGGACCCCAAGACCAATACCATCGTTCGCGATGGCAAGCAGGCAGTCATCAATCCCTTTGACGCGAGCGCTCTGGAGTGCGCGCTGGCACTTAAAGACGACTTTATCGGCTTTGGCATGGATGTTCGCGTGACGGTGGTGTCGATGGGTATTCCCGCGACCGAATCGCTGCTGCGCGACTGCATCGCACGTGGCGCCGACGACGCGCTGCTGCTAACCGATCGCGCCTTTGCAGGTGCCGATACCCTGGCGACCACGTATGCCCTCAAATGCGGTATTGAGGAGCTCGATGAGGACTTTGACCTGCTCATCTGCGGCAAGATGGCAGTGGACGGCGATACGGCCCAGATCGGACCCGAGCTGGCCGGCGCCTTTGAGATCCCCTGCGTGACCGACGTGAGCTGTGTGCAGAGCGTGGGATTTACGACGTGTGGCTCGCTGGCGCTCGTCCACGGCTGCGATGCCGGCGAGGAGACGGTGTACCTGGAGATGCCGTGTGCGATGACGACCGCCAAGGAGATTGGCCAGCTGCGCATGCCGAGTATTGCCGGTATTCGCGCGGCCGAGGATGCAGACGTGCGCGTGGCCAGCGCTGCCGACGTAAACGCCGATCCCTCGCGTTGCGGCCTTGCCGGATCACCGACGCAGGTCGTGCGCTCGTTTGTGCCCGACCGTGACCAAACGTGTGAGGTCGTTGAGGGAACGGCGTCCGAGCAGGCGGCAAAACTTGCCAAGATTATCGAGGGGATGGCATAGATGAGCGGACTGATTATCGATAGCGAAGTCTGTATCGGCTGCGGTCGCTGCGTTCGCGCCTGCGCCTCGGGCGGCATTGTGGTGGAAGGCGAGCGCCCCAACCGCTGTGCCCGCGTGACCGACGGCTGCGTTCTGTGCGGCGGGTGCGTCGATGCCTGTCCCGTTAACGCCATCTCGATCGAGCGTGACGAGGCCGCCGGCGCGGCGGACCTTGATGCATTTCGAGACATTTGGGTATACGTGCAGACCGATGAGCACGATACGGTGGCTCCCGTTGCCTACGAGCTCATGGGCAAGGGCCGCGAGCTTGCCGATGCCCGTGGCTGCCGTCTGGTGGCGCTGGTCGGCATGAGCCCCGAGAGCTCGTTCGAGGAGCTTGAGCATTTGGTTTGCGCCGGTGCTGATGAAGTTATGGTCTGTCGCGATGAGCGCCTGCGCCAAAACGATGCGGAGGTCTACGCCCGCCTGATCTGCGATTTGGTGGCCGAGCGCAAGCCCGAGGCTATTCTGTACGGTGCGACCGCCTTTGGCCGCGAACTGGCGCCTGGCGTTGCCGTGCGCTTGCAGACGGGCCTTACGGCCGACTGCACCGTGCTTTCGATGGATACGGAGACGGGGCTGCTGCAGCAGACGCGCCCGGCGTTTGGCGGCAACCTGATGGCCACCATCGTTTGTCCCAACCACCGCCCTCAGATGGCAACGGTGCGCCCCGGCATCTTTAAGGCGCCCGACTTCGACTACGGTCGTTCCGGCGCGATCGCCCAGGTAGCGCTTGCAGAAGATGTTAAAGCCCGCGTCGAGATCTCGATTCCCGCTGAGGAGTGGGGACAGCAGGCATCAATTGCCGACGCCGAGCGCCTGGTCGTGGTGGGCCGCGGCATTGGCTCCAAGAAAAACTTGCCGCTGATGCGAAGGCTCGCCGAGGCTCTGGGCGCCGAGCTTGGCTGCACGCGCCCTGTCGTGGAGGCCGGCTGGTTGGAGTACCGCCATCAGATTGGCCAGACGGGCGTATCCGTTTCGCCCAAGCTTCTCGTGAGTATCGGTGTCTCGGGCGCCATCCAACATCTTGCCGGCATCGGTGGGGCAGAGCGCATTATCGCCATCAACGAGGACCCGGATGCCCCTATCTTTGGCGCCGCCCAGTACAAGGTTGTCGGCGACGCCGTCGAGGTCGTCGAGGAGCTGCTGGCCCAGCTTGAGCGCTAGGCACGCGCCAGCCAGTCGCGCATCTCGCCCTTTAGGCGCTCCCAGGTCGCTTGCGTGGCGGGATCGGTGAAGGGCCGCGTAATGCCAAAGGGCGCGTCGAGCAGGCGGTAGATATCGCCCTGCTTGCGCGCCAGAGCACGGCTTGCCGGATAGACGAGCTCAAACATAAAGCAGATGAGCCCTACCAGGAAGTCTGCGGGCTCGTTGCGCTCATCGCGTGCAACGCAGCGATGCTCGTCAAAGGCGGCGAGTGTCGGCGACGAGAAGTGGCTGGCAAGAAACGTATCCTCATCAACTTTGAGGATGGTATCGACGGTGCTGTCGGCGATAGTGCGCATAATGTCGACCTTATCGCCGTCGCGCACGATATCACAGAAGCGCCGCGTGCGCTCGTCGAGCTCCTTGGGTAGGCGAAAGTCGCTGTGATAGGCGATGCTCGCGCGGATGAGTTCGTCTTCCACCGGACCGTCAATAAAGTCGCGGATGCTTGTTGCGGCGGGTGCATCGGCGGGATTCTCGCCAAAGAGGACCTCGACGCCCAACGCCGCATGGCTCATACTCTCGGCATCTTTAAAGGTGTCCCAGCGTCGCAGCTGCTCAAAGCGGCCCATATCGTGCAGCAGGCCGCAAAGCCAGGCCAGGTCAATATCCTCTGTCGACCAGTTCTGCTCGCGCGCCACGGCATCGCACGCTTCCGCCACGTGATAGGTGTGCTCGATTTTGAGCGCGATGCGCGGATTGGCGGCGTCGTAAGCATCGGTATAGCGTTTGAAGGCCGCGGTCGCCCGGCCTCGATCGATAGCTGTCATAATGACTTCCTAAAAAGTTTGCGTTGTTCGATTCGGTGGCAATTGTAGGCGAACTCGGTTGCCGGCGGACGACGATTACAATGTGCGGCTGCGCGCGATGCGGATGACTTGACAGAGCGAGGAGCGATATGGTGCTCAGAATTGTTAAAACCGTTTGGCCGGTGATGCTCACCTATGTTGCGGTGGGCGCGCCGTGCGGAATGATTATGGGTCAAACGGGGATGGAGCCCTGGATGGTCTTTGCCCTGAGCAGTACGTTTGTGACGGGCAGCGGCCAGTTCATGATCTGCAACCTATGGCTGGCGGGCGTACCGGCACCTTCGATTATCGCAAGCGTCGCCGCCATCTCATCTCGTTTTGCGCTCTACTCGGCATCGCTTGCGCCGCACCTTGCCGGGGCTTCGAAACGCCAGACGCTGGCGGTCACGGCGACGCTTACCGAAGAGGCCTACGGCATCTCGCTGGCCAAGTTGGTCGAGGACGATGGTTGGGGCCCTAAGGAGGCCTTTGCGCTTAATGCGATTCTGATCGCAACATGGGGCGTCGCATGTACGGCGGGCGCTGTTGCCGGCGCCGCCATCGATGTTCCTACCGCTATCGCGGGTTTTGTCTGCACGTCTCTCTTCATCTGCCTGCTCTTTTCGCAGCGCCTGTCGCGCGGTAATGTCGTCGCGGCGGTTTCGGGAGCGGTATCCGTCGCCATGTTCAAGTTCTTGGGCCTTACGAATATCGCCGTGCCGGCAAGCGTCGTTGTCGGCGTTGTCATCGCGCTTGTGTGCGATGCCGTATTCGACGGAAGGAGTGCCCGCGATGCCCGTTAACGAGTTCTTGGTTCTGTGGCTGTCGTCGTGGGCAGCCATCGCATTCTTTCGCATCGCGCCGGCGTTCGCCCTGCGCGGACGGACCCTGCCGCCCCGCGTCACCGAGGCCCTGGGCTACATTCCGCCCGCCGCCTTTGCCGCGCTGGTAGCCAACGACTTGGTAAGCCCCGGGGCCTTCGATGCGGGGTTGTGGCCGGCCTTGGTTCCCTGGATTGCGGCTGCCGGTGTCGTGGCGGTGGCAATCAAGACAAAGTCGATGTTGTGGTGCTGCGTCTCGGGCGTTGTGCTGTATATCGTTTTGAGCCTCATATAGGGGCCGGTGCCTCCTTTTGTCGTCGCTGCCCCCGAATCGAATTTCTCATCGAGCTGGTCTGCTTCTTCTGGTACCATGGTCAGACTTTACTGTAGCAAAGCATGACGTGGGCTTTTGTTCCCCGTCAGCGGAAATGGGGGTTTCATGGCACAGGAAGCAACCGCCAACGAGAAAAAGAAATTCAAGGTCCCGCGTATCCCGGGCGACATCATGATCTATCCCATGATCGTCGGCCTTTTGCTCAACACCTTCTGCCCGCAGGTCTTTGAGATCGGCGGCTTCTTTACGGCTGCCTGCCGCGGTGGTTCCAATACCATCGTTGCGGCGATCCTGCTCTTCGTGGGTGCCGGCATCAGCTTTAAGTCCACGCCGGGCGCCATCAAGACCGGCATTGTCGTGCTGATCCCCAAGCTTGTCGTCGCGGCGGCTCTCGGTTTGGGCGTGGCCTATTTCTTTAACGACAACTTCCTTGGCCTCAGCTCCGTGTCCATCATCGGCGGCATCACGTTCTGCAACATGGCGCTCTATACGGGCATCATGGGTGAGTTCGGTGACGAGTCCGAGCAGGGCGCCGTTGGTATCCTGTTCTTTACGGCTGGCCCCGCCGTCACCATGATCATTCTGGGTGTCTCCGGCCTCGCCAACATCCCCGTCGGTACCATCATCGGCTCTATCCTGCCGCTCGTGATTGGCATGGTGCTGGGCAACCTGTTCCCGTTCATCAAGAATCTGCTGGTCCCCGGCACCAATCCCGCAATTGCCGTCATCGGTTTTCAGCTCGGTGCGTCCATGAGCCTGTCGAGCTTCATCACCGGCGGTATTTCGGGCATCCTGCTGGGCCTCATCACGCTCTTTATCGTCGGCCCCATCACCTTTGCCTTTGAGCGCCTGTGCGGCGGCAACGGCAAGGCTGCTGTTGCCTGTTCCACCATCGCCGGTACGGCCATGACCACGCCGGTCGCCCTCGCCGAGGTCGCGCCGCGCTATGCCGAGCTTGCGCCCACCGCGTATGCGCAGATCGCCACCGCCGTCATCATCACGGCAATCATGGCCCCGATCCTGACCGGCTGGGTCGACAAGAAATTCTGCCACGGCGAAGAGGATCTGTCGGTCGAAGGCGTCGAGGCTATTGAGGAAGCCGTCGCGACCGACATCGACGGCGAGTAATCGTCGACGCGAGTCAATCAAGCCGGCGTGTGCAATTCGCGCCGTATGGGCGCCCGAACGAGAGCTGTCTTGCAGCAACGTTCGGGCGCTCTGCTATTATTCCCTTTACCCCTACGGAGTAAGGGGTGTTTATTGCCCAGGTTCGAATTGGGCGATTCTGACCACTTGGATATTGAAGGGATGGCGTCTAGTGGTTAAGGCACTCAAGATCGAGATATTCCTGCTGTGCATGATTATTCTTATCGGGCTTGCCGTACGAAGCCGTCGCTCCCTGTTCTCGAGCACCCAGCAGCTTTTGTTTAGCATGCTGGGCTACACGTCTGCTGCCTACATTTTCTTCGATATGATCTGGACGCTCTCGGACGGCGTGAGCACTCCTGTAGGCATCACGGCCAACTGGATTTCCAACGCGGTTTCGTTTTCGCTGTTCGCCATCGCGTGCCTCATTTGGTTTTTCTATTCCGAGACGATGCAGGGCTCGCGGCTCCTGACCACGCCCTATAGGGTGGTACTTTTAACGTTGCCAACCGCATTGGTGGTCGTGTTGGCATTTACCAGCTACTGGACGCACACTATGTTCTATATCGATGCGCAGGGCGTATATCGTCGCGGAGCGCTTTATATGATTCAGCCTATCGTTAGCTACTGCTACGTCATATATACGTCCTTGCATGCCTTTATTCAGGCTCGAAAAGTCGAAAGCCTGCAAACGAAGGCCATCTATCGAACCTTGGCATTTTTCGCCATTCCGGCCCTGGTGGGCGGTACCTTTCAGGTTGTATTATCGGTGCCCGGCCTTTGTGTCGGCATAATGATTAGCATATTGCTACTCTACATCATCTACCAGGAGCAGCTGATCTCGACCGACCCGTTGACTGGCCTTAACAATCGCAACCGTTTTGAGACCTATATGCTGTCGCTGTTCTCAAATGTGGAACAGGCCGAAGATGTGTATCTGCTTATGATGGACGCTGACGGCTTTAAGCAGATTAACGATCACTATGGACATGTGGAGGGCGACCATGCCCTCCAGGTCGTATCTGCTACGCTCAAAGAGGTCTGCTCGGCGTCTGGTGGCTTTATCGCACGTTATGGCGGCGATGAGTTCGTGGTGCTCCAAAAGGCGACGGCGGAGCAGGACATCATAAGCCTGTGTGCGGCAATCAACGATGAGCTCGCACGTGCCGACGTGCCGTATCTGCTGCGGATGTCCATCGGCTACGCACGGGTTGGTGATGGCGTCGATACCTGGCAAGACTTGCTTCGTGCTGCCGACGCGGAGCTCTACCGCGTAAAGCGCGAGAAGAAGAAAGCCGGCGTTCAGATACGCTAGGAAAAGGGGCACACGACCGTTGCGATGGTCGTGCGCCCCTTTTGCGTTTGTGGGGGCCACCGGTCATAATGCCCAGGCGCGGTGCGGCAAGACGGGCGTCTGCCGCCGCGACTCGGTGCGAAATCAACGAGAACCAGTGCATTCCATTAAGCTAAAGTGTGTGAAGGCTCTCCCTAAAAAGGTGAGCTCTCTAGGCTTTTTTGGGTTTGTTGACGATGATGATGCCGCCGCAGACCAAGAGCAGGGCAACGATGACGGTAACGGGGCTCGTGCCAGCACCCTCGCCGAGCAGCAACGCGCTCAGAGCTACGCCAAAGACCGGGTTCATAAAGCCAAAGACCGAAACGCGGCTGACGGGGTTGACGGCGAGCAGGCGGGACCACAGCGAGTACGCGGCGGCAGAAATAAGTGCCATATAAATGATGAGTGCGATAGCGGGGGCGATTGCGGTGGGGGATAACGTGCCACCCATCAAAAAGCCGATTGCGGTGAGGACCAGGCCGCCGACCAAGAACTGCCACCCGGCAAGCAAGACGCCGTCGTGCTTGCGCGAGAAGATGCCGATCAGGCAGGTCGAAAGAGCACCCGCGACAGTGGAGGCTAGGATAAAGCCCTCGCCATCGAGCCTGAAGCCAAAGGTGCCATCTGCGCCCGAGATGTTGACGAGCGCGACGCCGGCAAAGCCCAGCGCACAGCCAAGCACCTTGGCCGTATTGAGCTTCTCGGTGTGAAATGCCAGGGCGGCAAAGAGGATTGCGAGGAAGTTGGCGCTGGCCTCGATGATGGAGCTCGACATGGCGCTGGCGCGCGAGAGTCCCAGATAGAAAAAGAAGTACTGCCCGATAGTCTGGAAGAGCGACAGGATGCAGATGGGCTTGATATCGCGTGTCTTTGGGACGAGCGGGCGGCGCTGGGCCGCACTCATACCGGCGATAACCAGGATACCGGCAAGCGTGAAGCGCAAACCTGCAAAGAGTAACTGCGAAGCGCTATCGTGCGCTGGGATACCAAAGAGTGCGTAACCGATCTTGATGCAGGGAAAGGCCGATCCCCAAAGTGCACAGCAAACAAGACAGCCCAGGATGAGTCCGGGCAGGGTGGCGAGATGCGGCTTGCGGCTTTCCATGATGTCCTTCTCCTATACGCGCAAAGCAAAAAAGAACCCGCCACCGGGCGTGCCGGTG
The DNA here is from genome assembly GCA_934646865.1 of uncultured Collinsella sp. Classification (GTDB taxonomy): domain Bacteria; phylum Actinomycetota; class Coriobacteriia; order Coriobacteriales; family Coriobacteriaceae; genus Collinsella. The sequence goes on from CAKUEU010000002.1 coordinate 71,298, forward strand.
GCGGGTGTTGTTACCCGAGGGGATTGTACCCGATGGGAAAGCTTTAAGCGAAGTAGGCCACGCCGCTCTCAAAGATCGGCATGAACTTATCGCCGGGGACATGCTCGGGCACGTTGCGGTACAGGTTGTCGCCGCG
>CAKUEU010000003.1 GCA_934646865.1 uncultured Collinsella sp.
CTGGCCAAGGACGGCAGCCGCATGTCCAAGTCCAAGGGCAACGGCGTTGACCCCATGGACCTCATTGGCATGTACGGTGCCGACGCCATGCGCTACAACCTGCTGACGCTCTGCACCAACAACCAGGACGTCAAGTTCGACGCGAATATCGACAAGAAGACCAAGAAGCTTATCGACAGCCCGCGCACCGAGCAGGCCAAGTCGTTTGTGACCAAGATCTGGAACGCCAGCCGCTTCCTGCTCATGAACATGGATGGCTACACGCCCGGCGAGCCCGTCGTGGAGACGCCGGCCGACGCCTGGATGTTCAGTCGCCTGGCCAAGGCCGTGAAGATGGTCACCGAGGGTATTGAGAACTACACCTTTGGCGACATGGCCCGCGGCGTGCAGCAGTTCTTCTGGAACGAGGTCTGCGACTGGTACGTCGAGGTCACCAAGGCCCGCCTGAAGGGCGAGGGCCGTCTGCAGGCTCAGCGCAACCTGATCTTTGTGCTCGACACCTCCATTCGCCTGATGCACCCGCTTATGCCGTTTGTCACTGAGGAGATCTGGGACAACATGCCGGCGAGCGTGCTCGATCTGGATGCCGAGGGCAACGTGAACCGCGCCGAGGCGCTCATGATCGCCAAGTGGCCCGAGCCCACCGACTACGCCAAGTATGTCGACGAGGACGCCGAGCGCGCGTTTGAGCTGTGCCGTACCGTGGTGTCTGCCGCCCGCGCCACCCGTTCGCGTTATCGCTTGAGCCCCAAGGCCGAGCTCGACGTGGTCGTGCGCGCCGGTGCCGAGGACATCGAGAAGCTCGAGAGCCTGCGTTCGACCATCGAGCCGCTGGCAAACACCGCCTCGCTGGTCATGGGCACCGATGTTGAGAAGCCGGCGGCGAGCATCGCCGTGGTCGATAGCGGTGTCGAGGTCTTTGTGGTGCTCGAGGGCAAGGTTGACCTTTCGGCCGAGAAGGCACGCCTGGAGAAGGAGATCGCCGCGGCGCAGAAGGAGCTCACCGGCTGCGAGAAGACGCTGGCCAACGAGGGCTTTGTGGCCAAGGCCGCGCCCGCGGTGGTCCAGAAGAAGAGGGACCGTGCAGCTGAGCTCAAGGAGATCCTGGCGGCGCTGACTGCTCAGGTTGCTGACTTCTCGTAAGTGTTAACTGGGGGACGCGGTTTGGGGCTTTGCTCGCTACTGCGGACAGTCCTGCTCGCACGAAGGCCACATTAAGTGGCCTTCGGCTCGTGCGGAACTTGTATCGAGCAAAGCCCCAAACCGCTCCCACAGCGGTTACGGGGGCGTCCGCTGCCTGGTAGGGCCACTGGGTTGTGGCCTTGATCTCGCTTCAAAGCGGTGTTTGACTGATATTTTGAATGGGAGGGGCTCGTTGTTTTTGATGGGCCTCTTTTTCTGTTATTGGAGACTTTGGATATGCCTAAGCGTTCTGGCTTGTATTCGGTTCCTTTTGAGTTTGATTTGCTTTCGTTTGGTGAGGCTGTTGGGCTTGCTGCTGATACGGGGCGGATTTCTGGGGATGCTGGGCCTCTGCTTGAGACGGTTGTCGATATGCTCGATGAGCTGGGGCGTCCGGATGAGTATTTTGATTGCATTCAGGTTGCTGGTACCAATGGCAAGACTTCGACTACGCGTTTTTCGGCTGCCATTCTTCGTGGCGAGGGGCTTAAGACCGCGTTGTATACGTCGCCGCAGCTGGTGCGCTATCCCGAGCGTATGGAGGTCGATGGGCGCGTTGTGAGCGACGAGGTCTTTGCCCGGGGCGTTTCCGCTGCCGTTGAGGCAGGGCGTCGCGTGAACACGCGTCGTGTTGCGGCGGGGGAGCGTGCCTATACCATTACGCCGTTTGACCTGTTAACGGCTGCCGCGCTGGTGGTGTTTGCCGAGGCTGCGGTGGACGTTGCCGTGCTCGAGGTTGGCATGGGCGGACGTTGGGACGCGACGAGTGCGACCGATCCCGCCGCCGTTGCCATTACGGGCATCGGGCTCGACCATACGCGCATCCTGGGCGATACGCTCGAGGCCATTGCGGGGGAGAAGGCTGCGATTATTAAGCCCGGGCGCCTGGTTGTTTTGGGCGAGGGCACGCACGAGGCGAGCGTTCAGCGCGTGATGGATGCGCGTTGTCGCGAGTGTGGTGTTGTGCCGCTCGTGGTGAACCATGCCACGACCAAGGTGCCTTCGCATGTGGGCGATACGGTGGAGTTCAGCTGCACCACGCCGCGCGCGATCTATACGTCGAGTATGGTTAAGCCGGCGTATCAGCCGCAGAATGCCGCGTGCGCGATTATGCTGTGCGAGGGGTATTTGGGCCGTGAGCTCGACCATGACAAGCTCGATGCGTCGCTTATGGGTTGCCCCACGCCGGGTCGTTTTGATGTGCTGGGAACCGATCCGCTTAAGCTGATCGATGCTTGCCATAATCCTCAGAGCTGCGAGAACTTTGTGAGCGCGCTCGACGAGATTGATCCGTGCGTCGAGAATCGCCCCACGTTGCTGTGCGCCGCGCTGGCCGATAAGGACGTGGCGGGTATCGTCGATGTGCTGATTCCGGCCTTCCCGCGCGTGGTCGTCACCCAGACCGATTCCGACCGCGCCCTGCCGGCCGAGGAGCTCGCCGCGCTGGTGGATGCCGACAAACTTGTGGGCGTGTACCCCAGCGTATCCGAGGCCCTCGCCGCCTTCGATGCCGCAAGCGAGCCCTTCGTAGCAGCCGGCACCATCACCCTAGCCGGCGAAGTAGCCGGCCTGCTGCGCTAACCCCGCCAACGGGGCAGCTAATTTGATCTGTTCGCCACGAAATGGGTCTATCTACTACGTTTGACCGGTTACCCCCGACCACGTCGAAAAATGCAAAATGAAAACCGCAGGTAGACGGCTTGTCAGTTTTGCGAAAACGCGGGTGTGGTCGACCCATACGGGTCAAACGTAGTAGATAGCCCGCTTTCGTGGCGTAGTGTAATCGGAATGTGACAAAGGGACCGCCCCGTTGTCACGTAGATACGTCACCTGATTTCTCCCGTTTACGAAACCATTTATGCCGCTTAACCTGTAGCATATTGCAAACCTCCATCTGCGAAGGATACGCTCAACTTAACTTGCCGATCGGACCTGTGCTGTTTGGTCCGTTGAGCGTGTCGGGAGGAAACATGAACAGAAGGCATGTTAACGCGGCCATTACCGCGGGTTTGGCTCTGACGATGACGGTCGGCTCGGTGCCGCCGCAGGCGTTTGCCGAGATGATGCAGGGTGATACCACCCAAGTCGTTGCCGAGCAAAGCGATGCGACGGGTGCGGCTGCCGCATCTGCGGACACCACCCAGCCAACTTCGCAAGACCAGAGTGAAGATAAGATTGTCTCTTTTGCCAGCCTGAACGAGCTGCACGTTGCCGAAGGCTCCGACGCCACGCTGCCCCAAACCGTGGCGGCAACCTACGAGAGCGGTGCCAGCAAACAGGAGAACGTAACCTGGAAGCTGAACGGCGCTGACGCTCCAGCAACCCTGGCTCAACTGCCCGCCGGCTCGTATGAGTTCGAAGGCGCTGTCGATGGCGCCATGCAAACGGTCAAGCAGCGCGTGATTGTCGAGGCCGCTGCGGCAGACCCGGCAGCGGCAGAACCGGCGGCGGTAAACGCCCCAGATGCCACCGTGACGAGCAGCGAAAGCAACATTACCGTTGAGTCGATCGACGCTTACCCGATTCTAGAAAAATACGTCGGCGCTGATTACTACGGCCAGATCCAATCTTCGAGCGTTAAGGTAAAGCTGTCGGATGGCACTGAGACCTCGGCTTATGTTAATTGGGACGAAAAGTCGCAGACGGTATTTGATACGGCGACGGAGGAATCCGAAGTCCCCATCACCGGACAGATTACCGGCGTTAGCGTGAACAACAACTGGATCACGCTCGCGGAGCCGTACGAAGTGAGCGGCGTGCTTAAGGTATACGTTCCTCGCTCAACCAGCAATGGCCTGTGGTCAAAATGGACTGCGGCAGGCATTGCGCCCACGCTTCCGACTGACATTTCGGTCGATTATTCAAATGGCCAGTCTTTCTCGTGCCCGGTTGAGTGGAATGAAATCTCGGCAGACCAGTACCAAAAGGAAGGAACCTTTGTTGTCGAGGGGCATTTGAAGAACTATCCTTCCATGCTCGCGCACTGCACGGTTGCAGTCCGCGCGGTCAAGAGCGTCCAGACGGAGTTAACGTGTACAGCTCTTATCGGCGAGACTCCGTATCTTCCCTATTCAGCTTCGGTCGTCTTTGATAATGGTGCTACCGAGCAGGTCCCGATATCTTGGGACGCTGTCGACGCGTCGCTTTACTCTAAAGCGGGAACGTTTACGGTCAAAGGCAAACTCAATGGTTTCGATTACCGTGAGGTTACCTGCACCGTTACCGTCAAAGATCCTAAGGATGTGCTCGATCTTAATTCACTGAGGTTCGAGCGCGTTGTCGGAGACAACACTCCTCTTAGCACGTATGTCTATTTCCCGGTTACACAGTCAAATAACACTACATACACCCAAGGCTATCAGGTTAACTGGGACAACGCCGACGTGTCTCAATTCCAAAAGGCCGGTACCTATACGGTCACGGGCACGCTCACATCGTATAATGCGCCAGCCGTTAACGGTCTTAAGGTAACCGCTCAAGTCGAGGTCAAAGAAGTTGCTTCTATCGACGCTCTTACGCCCGTTAACACGCCCGTCGGCGTACGTCCTACAACGGGTGGCGGTCTTCCCAGCAGCGTTGAGGTTGCTTTTACCGACGGTACAAAGAAGCAGTGCAACATTGCATGGGATCCCATTTTGGACACGCAGGTGGCAAGCGAGGGGTCGTTTAATCTTTCCGGTTCGCTGTCGTATTGGACCAATACCTCATCTTCATCGTCTACTCAGGTGGAGCTGGGTGACAGCAATCGAGTCACGGCGACCATCTCCGTCCGCGCCCTGCAGATGCCTTCCTCGACATCGACAAGCACGCTTATCGGATGCCAGCCCAATATGCCGGGTTCAATTGAGGCCACGATGTGGAATGGCTCGCGAGGCAATTTCCCCGTTCAGTGGTCGACGATTAGTCAGGACGCCCTAAAGAACCTTGGCCAGATTACGGTTAGCGGATACTTTACCGGCTCTAACATTCCGGCTACGGCGACGGTCAATGTGTGCGATCTTGAAGACAGTTACATTGGCAAGATTCCTTATGTTCCCGGCGCAGGTCTCTTGGCTCCGGGTTATGCGACCACGTTGTATTTATCGGACGGCAGCTCCTTCTATCCCAGGTACTCTTCGGGGAATTCTTATAACTGGGATGAATTTCCCCAAGAGCTGTTGGACGGCAAGCCGGGCGAGTACGAAATTACCGGCACCATTGCCGGCTCGCTGGCAAAGATTAGCGCCGTCGCAGTGTGCGACGAGGTCAAGGGCGTCAATAACTATAACGATAGCGGCGTGACGCTTGGACAGTCGTACGAGGACTGGCGTGTTATCTACCCCGGCGAGGAAGTTAATCTGGACTATTTCACTGTTTCTGGCGCTCTGCAAAACGGAACGGCCTTTAACGACCTGCACGTCAACTGGGACGCCTACGATAGGTGCCCCCAGAAAGACTGCACGATCACTGGAACGGTCGCCGGAACGACAATCCCGGTGAAAGTGCATGTCATCGTGACTAAAGACTGGGAGGCTCAGCCTCAGGCCATTACGGTGCTCAAGGGCAGCGACGGTTCTGCCTTGCTTCCCAACTATGTCGAGCTTGTCAGCCCCGATGCGACTGAACACCCGGAGTATTCCCGCAAATACGCCGAGGCCAAGTGGAACACGAAGGGCTTCGATTGGACCCAGGGCGGCGTGGTCCGCGGCACTGCAACAATGAGCTATAGCACGGGATACGGCATGCAGACGGTCGACGTTCCGATTACTGCCACCGTTAAGATCGCGAGTAAGGCGACCTCGGTGCAGGGCGGAACCATATGGACCGTCCCCGGCACCAAGCCGATGCTGCCGGAATACCTTGAGGTCCGATACGACAACGATGTGTCTTCTGAGCCCCAGCGCGAAAAGGTCACATGGGATCGTGTCGCCGAAGACGCGTATGCCAAGGACGGTTCGTTTAAGGTGAAGGGCAAGCTCCAAGGTGGTGCCGAGGCGACAATCACTGTTGACGTCTGCTCCGTCACCTCCGTTGCCGTTCCTGAGTGCATTAATACGGCCAGCGGTGTTTTCCCCGAGCTGCCGTGGAATGTCTCGGTTGCCACGAGTGACGGCAAAACTCATAATGCCCAGGTTCAATGGGATTACGTTCGTCCCTCGGTTTATACCGGAGAGCCGGGTCAGGTCACGACAGTGTCTGGCGCGCTGTTTGCAAGCGGCCTTACTGGATACGGCGACGGCACCAACACCGGCCTCACTGTTCAGACCAAGATCGTTATCCAAGGCGTTGAGAAAGCTATCGACAACGGCGAAACCGCAGTGACCACCAAGGCCGGTACAGCTCCGACTATGCCGTCCAAGATGGCGGTCGAGATGAGCGATGGTTCCGTTTCGACGGCGGCTATTGATTGGGATCCGATCGCGCCCGAGAAGTACGAGCAGCCCGGCACGTTCTATGCGACGGGTCATGTGGTCGGCTTTGATGCCGCTGCCGTTATGGCGCTGCTGGACGATGACGGCCAAAAGGTCGGCGTGGATGAGAACGGCAACGTGACCGCCAAGGTGACGGTTGCCGACAAGAAGGCGAAGAAGGTTGCGTTGCAGCCCGAGGCCGTTGTGGTCAACACCACGGTCGGATCGATGCTGGAGCTGCCAGATGCCGTGTCCGTATATTTTTCGGATGGCTCAGCGCGGGATACTCGGGGCAGTTTGGGCGGCATCGAGATCGAAAAGTGGACCGACACCGACGGCATCGACCTCTCCAAGCCGCTCGCCAAGAAGGGTACGTACAAACTCGTCGGCAAGCTCAAGGATGTCGACAACGTCAACGCTATCGTGTACGTCAACGTCTCCGAGGCGCCTCGAACCATCACCAAGCTCGAGGCCAAGTCGTTTAGCGTTGCCAAGGGCACGTCCAAACAGGACCTGTATGCCCAGATGCCTAAGCAGGTCGTGGCGACTTACTCCGACGGTTCGACCGATCTGCTCGACATTGACGTGTGGGATCTTTCCAACGTCACGGATAAGCTGCTCAACGGAACCGGCACCGTGGAGATCGCGGGCACGGTTAAGCTCAACGGCGCCAAGGTGACCTGCAACGTGACCGTGGTGGATCAGGATGCCCAGACGCCCGACTACGTCGAGCCGATCGATGCTATTGAGATTGCTGACAATGCCAAGGTCAGCGACCTTATGGATAAGCTGCCGTCCAAGGTGACGGTGGTCATGAAGGACGGCAAGACCAAGAACGAGACGCCCGTTAAGTGGTCTCAGGTTGACAGCCTGGGCCGTGCCGGCACCGAGTTTGAGGTCACGGGTCTAACGGACAACGGCATGACCGTTAAGGCCCAGGTCAAGGTGACGGCGCATATCGTGGACTTTGATACCGTTGACAAGATTGAGGTCGAGCGCGATACCAAGGCGGATGAGGCTAAGGCCAAGCTGCCCGCCACGGTCACGGCGATTTACTCTGACGGTTCCGATTCCGAAGCCGACGTAACGTGGGACACCAAGGGTCTCTCCGACAAGGACTTTGCCAAGGAAGGTGAAGTCACGGTTAAGGGTACGGTTGCCGGTACCGATCAAAAGGTAGAGTGCACTTTCAAGGTCGTCAAACCGCTTCGTGAGATTCCTGATCACTTGGCTGGTTCGGTTGATGCTGTGACGGTCGACGACGGCGCGAAGCCCGATGCTGTTGTGGCCGCACTGCCCAAGACCGTGAAGGTCGCTATGAAGGACGGATCCGAGGTCGATTCGAAGATCAATTGGACTGCCCCCAAGAAGGCCGTCACCATTAAGAATGACGGTGCAAGCATTGTTATTACGGGTAAAACCGCGGTTGGCAGCTTTGAGGTCAAGGCTACGGTCAACCTGGTGCCGGTCGTCGAGAGCATCGCTGGCGTCAAACTTTCGGTTGCCCGCAACACGGCTGCTGCTGACATCGTGCTGCCTGCCCAGGTGACCCTCAACATGTCCGACGGCTCGACGAAGACTGCCGCCGTTACGTGGGATAAGACCCCGCTTACGGCAGATGCCTTGGGCAAGCTGGGCGATGTTGCGCTTGAGGGCAAGGTAGAGGGCACTTCGGTTAAGGCCAAGTGCACGGTCACGGTCGTGAAGAGCAATGCCGAGATTCCGGCGTCTGTTGAGCCTGTCGCGGGCGTTAGCGTTCCCGAGGGCGCATCGGCCGACGCCGTGCGTGATGCGCTCAAGGGCGTGAAGGCGACCGTTCGCATGAAGGACGGCAAGACGACGGCGGAGTCCGAGATCACATGGACTGAGGTTCCTGCCGCGGCCGACACGTACGGCAACAGCGTCGTCGCCAAGGGCGTGACGGTGAACGGTAACCTGCCTGTCGAGGTCATTGTTACCTCCACGACGACGATCAACAAGGTTGCCGAGGTGCCGCAGATCACGGTTGAGCGCGATGCCAAGGCCGACACCGTGACGAGGCAGCTGCCCAAGAAGGTCACCGTGACCTATTCCGATGGTCACACGGACGAGGCCGCGGTCACGTGGAATACGGATGGCCTGGACAAGCATCTTGCCGCCGTTGGCGAGTACACGATTGAGGGCTCCGTTGAGGGCACGACGCTCAAAGCGACCTGCAAGCTGGTTGTCGAGACGCCGGCAAGCGAGATTCCCGTGAGGCCTGCGACGTTCGCTCCCGTTGAGGTGTTTGAGGCAAGCTCTGCCGACGATGTGCTAAAGGCGCTGCCCAAGAAGGTCTCCGTGATGATGAAGGACGGCAGCCAGGAGGACTACGACGTCGATTGGGAGAATGTTCCCGCATTGGACTGGGGTGCCGATGACGTGACCGTGGGCGGTAAGGTTCGCGGTACGGAGCTTACTGTCAGCTGCAGGGTACGCGTTAAGCCGCGCCCGGCAGCCAGTGGGCTTGTTATCGTTGACCAAAACGGCAAGGCCACGACTGCCGAGACCGTTCTCAAGGTAGAGCGCGGCAAGGAAATTGACCTTGCTGCCGCGGCGAGCAATGCGGCCGATGGCGCGCTGCTGCGTGGTACCGTTACGTGGACCTCGTCCGACCAGACGATTGCTACGGTCGAGAACGGTAAGGTCAAGGCCCTCAAGAACGGAACCGTTGTCATTACCGCGACGATGCCCGTTGAGGGTGACGCCGCGGCGATTGCGACGCTTGCCGAGGATGGAGCTGCGGAGACGCCGGCGCCTCAGCAGCTCACGGCTTCGGTGACCGTCGAGGTCGTTGAGCCTGTTGCTGTACAGGAGCCGACAAGCGGCAAGGATAACGGTGCCAAGCCCGATGCTAAGGATCCTTCGGGCAAGAAGAATGGCAAGAAGGCCGCTAAGGGAAACCTGGCCGAGACGGGCGACAACACTGCCGTGACCGTCGCAGCGATTGGCGGAACCGGCCTGCTGGCGCTGATTGCCGCAGCGATTGAAAAATTGCGTCATCGCGCGGAGTAAGGCTGCGAGCTTAGAGCCTTAGGGCTCTAGGTCACAAGAAGGCCTCCCGGTTCTCGTCAGGGAATCGGGAGGCCGTTCGTTTTGCCATCAGGGCAGCTAATTTTGGTCGGGCTTTGTCTTGGGCGGACTGCTCGCCACGAAATGGGGCTATCTACTACGTTTTGGCGACTACCCTCGACCACACGGAAAATCGTGAAATCAAAACCGCAGGTAGACGACTTGCTGGTTTTCAAAAAAGACCCGCATGGTCGACCCATGCGGGTTAAACGTAGTAGATAGGCCGTTTTTGTGGCGCGGTGTTGGTGGGATGTGTCAAAGGGACTGTCCCTTTGTCGCATTGGCTAGTCTAGGCGAACCGGATCGTGGAGGTAGGTGTTGAGAATCTCGACGCCGGACTCGGTAACTAGGGCCAGGTCCTCTATGCGGACGCCGGTGCGCCCGGGGAGGTAGATGCCCGGTTCGATGGAGAACGTCATGCCCGGCTCCACGACCTGCTCGTTGACGAGCGAGACGTCGCCTGGCTCGTGGTCCTGCAGGCCGATCGAGTGTCCCAGGCGATGCGTAAAGTATTCGCCGTAGCCCGCGTCCTCAATCACGTCGCGCGCGGCACGGTCCAGGTCGCACATGCGCACGCCCGGGGCGATGAGCGCCTCGGCGGCCTCGTTGGCGCGGCGCACGATGTCGTAGATGCGTGCCGTCTCCTCGTCCGGCTCGCCCCAAAAGAACGTGCGCGTCATGTCGGAACAGTAGTTGCGATGACGTCCGCCAATATCGAACAGTACCACGTCGCCGCTCTTGAGTACGGTGTCGTCGGGCTCGTGATGCGGGTCTCCGGCGTTGGCGCCAAAGCTCACGATGGGCGGGAAGCTAAAGCCCTCGCAGTCATGCTTGCGGTAGAGGCCGAGCATCTGGTCGGCAATCTCGCGCTCCGTCACGCCTTCGTGGACGAGCTTGATTGCGTCGGCCATCACGGCGTCGTTGGCGGCCGAGGATACGCGCATGAGCTCCTGCTCGGCAGCATCTTTGTACGTGCGTGCTGCGGTGACGGCAAAGTCGCCCAAGAAGAACTCGCTTGCGGCGTGGCGATCCATAAGGGGCATCAAAAAGCCGGAGCGCATGACGGTGTCGATGCCGAGCGGCTTGGTCGGATTGACCTCGCGAGCGATGGCGTCGGCCACGACGTCGGTGTCGGTGTGGTAGGCAACGCGGGCATTGTCATACTCGGGCAACTGATGCAGCGCGTTGACCAGGATCACGGGCTCGGCATTGCGCGCGAGCAGCACGCCGCAAAAACGCTCGAACATATCGGCATAAAAGCCGGTCAGGTAATAAATCGACCACGGGTCGTTTACGAGCAGCTGCGCGCCGGGGTGCTGAGCCTCGAGCGCATCGAGCACGCGCGCCACACGCTGGTCATCGACATGTGCCATGAAACATCCTTTCACTAGGGTGCCACCATGGTATCCCATACCCGGCAGATGGGGACGTTCCTTTCCTGCCGTCACCTGGGGACACCCCTTGGCATGATTGTTCTGGGACGGGGATTAAAAAATCATTTTGTACCTAATGATTTTTAATCCCCGTCCCAGAATAATCATTTGGGTTGGTTGGAAAAGTGGCCAAAACAGCCCCGTCCCAAATGAGCTGGTTTTAAAAGCATGGCGGATTACGGGGCTGGATCGACGTTGCCCGACCATTGCGGAAAGGGAGAAATTAAAACCGCAGGTAGAGAACTTGTTGAAATTCGGAAATCGCCGGTATGGATGGGGGTTCTCGATATAGCCACGTAAACCGGGGTAGTTTTGAAATGGCACCAATCTGACTGCAGCGTGAAATGCGATTCCAAAGCAAGTTGCGGTGGAATAGTTCCTGGATGCCGGGGTTTGGCGGAAATCAGGAACTATTTCACTGCAACTGAGGAGGGGGCGGGGTTGATGGCGGGGTAGCTAAAAGAGCCCCGTCCCAAAATGACTACTTTGGCTTATTCGATGTCCATGCTGGCGATTAGGTTGATGTTGGTGTCTAGGAGGTTCTCCAGCACGACGTCGCCCATGTGGATGGGGGCGTTGACGACCAAGCCGCGGATGAGGGCTATGGCTTGGGCGTGGAGCTCGAGTGGGATGGCCTCGGCAGTGCGCACGGGGAGCAGAGCTTCGTCGCCGCCGGAGACGGCTACGGTGGTGGTGAGCACACGCATGGGACAAGTAAGCTCCTGATGCGCGAACTTGTCACCGCGCGGGCAGCTGTTGCCCGTCACGGAGCGGACCGCCGCCGCGTGGCCATCGGCATCGCGTTCGACCTCCACGGTCAGGAGGCACTCGGATGGACAGGTGGTGCAGTTGAACTGCAGCGTCTCGGTCGCGGTATTGCTCATGGCCTTATGCCTCCTCTACAGGGTCGACGGATAGGACGATTTCGCTAGCTCCCAGGTCGATTGCTCGCTGAATCACTTTTGCCGGCACTGGGAAGCTCTCCATAACGCTCGGCTTAAATGGACGGACTTTGCCGGCGAACAGTTCCTCACCGCCTGCGATGATGCGTACACGGGCGGCGTCGACCGGTCGGCGCACGCGGAAGTTGAGCTTGGTGAGCCCGACGGTTGTGATACGCCCCGGAAGTGCGTAGCCGGCAATGCCGGCGGGGGAGACCGTGAGCTCGCAGCTCGTGCTCGCAGCGTCAGCCTCGTCGCCCAGCGCCCATGCCGCCGCGGCAGCGCCGGCGCGCTCGGACTCGGTCGTCACGTTGTCTGCCAAGTCGTGTACGTGCAGAACGTTGCCGCAGGCAAAGATGCCTGGTACGTCCGTCTGCAGACTCTGGTCCACCACGGCGCCGCGTGTGCGCGGGTCAAGCTCTACGCCCGCGGCAACCGAAAGCTCGTTCTCGGGAATCAAGCCCACCGAAAGCAGCAGCGTGTCGCACGGAACGATGCGCTCGGTTCCCGGAATGGGCGCCAGGTGCTCGTCAACTTGGCTCACCTCGACGGCCTCCACGCGGCCATGCCCGATTACACGCGTGACGGTGGTGGACAGATGTAGCGGAATGCCAAAATCGTCCAGGCAATTTTTTACGTTGCGGCGCAGGCCGTTGGCGTACGGCATAAGCTCGTACACGCCCTCGACCGAAATCCCCTCGAGCGTGCAGCGGCGCGCCATGATCAGCCCAATGTCGCCCGAGCCCAAAATAACGGCTCGCGAGCCGGGCTTGAGGTTTTCGATGTTGATGTATCGCTGCGCCAGGCCGGCCGTAAAGACGCCGGCGGGCCGGCTGCCGGGAATCTTGATCTCGCTGCGGGTGCGCTCGCGGCAACCCATGGCAAGGACGACCGCGCGCCCGGTGAGCTGTAGCATGCCGGAGGGATTCATAAGCGTGACGGTGTGGACCACGGTGCCGCCCGAGTCCCCGTCTGCGCCCGACGCGTCCCCGTCAATCCCAATCACCATGCTGTCCAAGAACAGCGCAATGTCGGTTTCGCGCACCTGGTTGATAAAGCGCTGTGCATACTCGGGACCGGTGAGCTCCTGCTTAAAGTGCGACAGGCCAAAGCCCGGATGGATGCACTGGCGCAGGATGCCACCCAGGTGCTGCTCGCGTTCCACGATGGCTACGCGCGCGTTGGCCTTGTGTGCGGCAAGCGCGGCCGCCATGCCGGCAGGTCCGCCGCCGATAACGACCACGTCGAAGGCCTGCGTCGGCACCGCGCCGCCACGGCAGCAGCCAGCACCCGGCACCGCGCCCATCTCGATATCCGTCGCCATCCTAGCGCACCCCCTTCAAAGGTCCCTCGACCAGCCAAGAACCGGCATCCTCCAGCAACACCTCGCTGGGGTCGCAGCCAAGCTCGCGGGCAAGAATCGACACCACGCGGCTCTGGCAAAAACCGCTCTGGCATCGACCCATGCCCGCTCGGCAGCGACGTTTGACACCCTCGACCGAAATCGCGCCCGGGCGGCGTCGGATCGCGGCCACGATCTCGGCCTCGGGCACCGTCTCGCAGCGGCAGACGATCTGTCCCCACGCGGGGTCGGACTCGATCAGTTCTTCCTTGCGCGCAAGCGTCGCACGGTCAAAGTCGTCCGGTGCGCGGCGAATCGGATCCCAATCGGCACGCTCGTGCAAAACCACACCAGCCTCGCGCATCACTTGCTCCATACGCTCGGCAATGGCCGGGGCGCTCGCCACGCCTGGCGACTGAATACCTGCCGCCTGGAACAGCCCCGGCACTACAGCGGACTGCCCAATAAAGAAGTCGTTCGTTCCCTGAATGACCGGACGCCCGCCGGCAAACGCGCGCACCACGCGGCGCGTGTCCAGATCGGGCACCAGCTTGCGCGCGCCGGTCAGCAGCGCGTTGACGTCGCTCGGATAGGTCTGCGTGTCACCCGGTTCGCGCACGGCGGCGGTCGCGGTGATCACGGTGTTGCCATGCACCGTGCCCGTCACGATGACGCCCTTCGACACCGGCGTCGGCACAGGGTAGAGCGGCATGAGCGCGCGCGGCTCCTTGTCCAGCACCACGATGTTTCCCTGGCGCCAGACCATCTGGAACTCCTCGGCGCCCGCCATATGCGAGATGTCGGCGGCGCCGTTGCCCGCGGCGTTGATCAAATAGCGGCAACGCACATCCCCGGCGGGGGTCACCAGCGTAAAGCGCGCGGAACCGTCGCCCTCGCCGTCGGCAATCTCAATCGCCTTCACCGGCGCGGACCGCATAAACGTCACGCCGTTAGCCACCGCGTTCTCCAGCGCGGCGATGGCGACTTCAAACGGGTCGACAAACCCGGTCGAGGGGCACCACAGCGCGCACGTTGCCTCGGCACTCGCACGAGGTTCTAGCTCGTGAATACACTCGGGGCCAATAATCGACAGCTCGGGCACGCCGTTGGCCAGGCCGTTGCACCTCAGCTTCTCTAAGTGCGCGCGGTCCTCGTCGTTAAAGCCCAGCACCATCGACCCGGTGCGGCGGAACAAATACCCCAGCTCCTGCGCCCATGTGCCGTACAGCTCGCAGCCACGGGCGTTGACCTGCGCCTTTACCGTCCCCGGCGCTGGATCGTAGCCGGCGTGCACCAGGCCGCCGTTGGCCTTCGATGCTCCCAACGCGATGTCGTTGGCGGCCTCGACCACGCAAATCGACAGGTCATAGCGCGCGAGCTGCCGCGCGATGGCACACCCGGTGATGCCCGCGCCCACGATCACGATATCAAACGTTTCTGTCACAGTGCCTCCCAGACCAGTTGACAGGCTGTCAATAAGACCATCCTACGGTCTGTGTGTCCCCAACGAGGCGGCAATGCGGCGAACAGCCCCGCAACATCCGCCAACGGCAGACGAGGGGAGGGTCGGTAACGGCGACAGCGTTGTATGCCGGCTACGAGGTCAAAGTTCCGTCTCGATCTGTAACAGTAAGCTGAGGTTTTGACCCGTAACTGTTACAGATCGAGACATTGGCCGGGTGGGGCTCACCGTTCGTCTTGATCTGTAACAGGTAGAGAGGATTTTGGACTCTAACTGTTACAGATTTAGATTGAAGTCGGGGAAGGAATCTTTTGTCTCGATCTGTAACAGTTAGAGGGGATTATCGGTCCTGGGTGTTACAGATCGAGACATTGGCGGGCCGCCCTTACCCTTTGTCTCGATCTGTAACATCTGAGATGGATTATGCCGAGCACCCGTTACAGATTGAGATGTTTCTGTCCGCCCACTGCCCCGACCTGCCAAATCGTTGACCCCCGTGTTACACTAACCCGAGCTGTAACTACCCCGAAAGGTACCCGTAATGTCCAAGTACATCTCCGAGCTCATGTCGCCGCAGCTTATGGGCGTCATCTATGCCTTCGTTGGCTTTATCATCGCCCTGTATGTGCTGTCGGTCGTCTATGTGTTCATCGACGCTCGCCGCCGCGGCGCCAGCGCCTACGTGGCATGGGGCATCATCGCGCTCATCCCGTTTGTGGGCCTGATCGCCTACCTGGTCCTGCGCCCGCACTCCTACGCGGCCGACCGCGAGGAGCAGGAGCTGGACATGGCCCTGCGCGAGCGCCAGCTTGCCCAGTACGGCACCTGCCCGCAGTGCGGCGCGCCCATCGAGAAGGACTTTGTCGTCTGCCCGGTGTGCGACACCCAGGTTCGCAACGTGTGCCCCAGCTGCCATCGCCCGCTCGATGCGCACTGGAAGGTCTGCCCCTACTGCCGAACTCGCATCCAGTAACGCATCCATCGCCGGACCGGCCGCAAGCCACGGGCGCCGCGCATTCCGCGCACGCGCCCGCCCCCACACGATGAAGCATGCGTAGAAAATCGCCCGCCGTGCCATTAAGGTGCGGCGGGCGCTTGTATACCAAGGCAACCTGCCTATAATGATGCAAGTCAAAAACGCCGAGCGCATCGCACGCACTTGCATCAGGCATCCGAGAGGAGAAAACATACCCATGAAGGCACTCTACAATGACGGTTCGGTGGCCGAGCTCCCGCAGGACGAGGTCACGCACGTCATCCGCCACTCCGCCGCGCACATTATGGCGCAGGCCATCAAGCGCCTGTACCCCCAGGCCGACTTTGCCTACGGTCCCGCGACCGACAACGGCTTCTACTACGACGTCGACCTGCCCGAGGGCGTCAAGATCAGCGAGGACGACTTCCCCGCGATCGAGGCCGAGATGAAAAAGATCGTCAAGGAGAACCTCAAGTTTTCCGTGTACGAGAAGCCCCGCGCCGAGGCCATCGCCCTTATGGAGGAGCGCGGCGAGAAGTACAAGGTCGAGCACATCGGCGACCTGGACGACGACGCCCGCATTACCTTCTACCAGCAGGGCGACTATATCGACATGTGCGTCGGCCCCCACATCTGCTACACCAAGGCGCTCAAGGCCTTTAAGCTCACCGGCGTCTCGGGCGCCTACTGGAAGGGCGACAAGGACAACAAGATGCTCACCCGCATCAACGGCGTCGCCTTTGCCACCAAGGAAGAGCTCGACGAGCACATGCACATGCTGGAGGAGGCCAAGAAGCGCGACCACCGCAAGATCGGCCGCGAGATGGACCTCTTTATGATGCGCGACGAGGCCCCCGGCTTCCCGTTCTTCCTGCCCAACGGCATGATCCTTAAGAACACGCTGCTGGACTACTGGCGCGAGATCCACCACAAGGCCGGCTACGTGGAGATCTCCACGCCGCTCATCATGAACAAGCAGCTGTGGAAGACCAGTGGCCACTGGGATCACTACAAGGACAACATGTACTCCACCGTCATCGACGACGAAGAGTACTGCATTAAGCCCATGAACTGCCCAGGCGGCGTGCTGGTGTACGCCTCCAAGCCGCACTCCTACCGCGAGCTGCCCATCCGCGCCGGCGAGATCGGCCTGGTGCACCGCCACGAGCTGCGCGGCGCCCTGCACGGCCTGTTCCGCGTGCGCTGCTTTAACCAGGACGACGCCCACCTGTTTGTGCGTCCCGACCAGCTGACCGACGAGATCGTGGGCGTGGTCAACCTCATCGACTCCGTGTACCAGAAGTTTGGCTTTAAGTACCACGTTGAGCTGTCCACCCGCCCCGAGGACTCCATGGGTTCCGACGAGGACTGGGCTCGCGCCGAGGAGGGTCTGCGCACCGCTCTTGAGCAGCTGCACATGGACTACGAGGTCAACGAGGGCGACGGCGCCTTCTACGGCCCCAAGATCGACTTCCACCTGGAGGACTCGCTCGGCCGTACCTGGCAGTGCGGTACCGTCCAGCTCGACTTCCAGATGCCGCTCAACTTTGACCTGGAGTACGTGGACGCCGACGGCACCAAGAAGCGCCCCATCATGCTGCACCGCGTGTGCTTTGGCTCCATCGAGCGCTTCATTGGTATTTTGATTGAGCACTTTGCGGGCAAGTTCCCCACCTGGCTTGCTCCCGTGCAGGTCAAGGCCCTGCCTGTTTCCGAGAAGAGCCGCGACTACGCCCACGAGGTGTGCGCCAAGCTGGAGCAGGCCGGCATTCGCGTGGTCTGCGACGATCGCGACGAGAAGATTGGCTACAAGATCCGCGAGGCCCGCAGCATCGACCGCGTGCCCTACATGCTCATCCTGGGCGAGAAGGAGGTCGAGGCCGGCAACATCTCCGTCCGCGATCGCTCCAACGAGACCGTTCAGATGAGCGTTGACGAGTTTGTTGCCAAGGTGCTCGAGGAGATCAAGACTCGTGCCTAAGACAGGCCATACAACAATTAACAAAGGCGACCGTCCACAAAGGGCGGTCGTCTTTTTTAGTGCCGAAATAAGAAAAGCCGCTGGTTGAGCGGCTTTTTTTGTTGCACAAAAAGGTACAGGTTTTTGTAGAGGGGTATGGAGATGTATCTACGGGCAGTACATTTTGCGTAATCTGGGCAAACGCGGATTAATTGCTCGTATAATGTCGTCTGTCGAAAGATACAAAAACCTGTACTTTTGCGACTGCGCCTAGCTGCGAGCGAGAAGCCTGTTCTAAACGCCCCTGCATTTGCGTGCATCGCAAAGCCAAAAAGAGGGGGCGAGAACATGGAACAGACGGCACGGCGCCAAGAGCAGCTGCCGGGCGCATTTAACAGCGTCACCACCAACAGCCAGCACGGCCGCGTCCGCTGGTATCTGGTTCACACCCCCAATGGTAAAGAGCGCGAGACCTGCGAAAAGGTCCGCCATATTATCCCGCACGAGCTGATGCAGGACGCTTTTGTGATGCAAAAGGAGTTCTGGTTTAAGCGGGACGGCGCCTGGTCGCTCCAAACCAAACCCATGTACAAGGAATATTTCTTCGTCGCCACACACGATGCCGCCGCGCTCGATAGGGCCCTAGCCCAGTTGAGCTTTGGCTGCCGCATCGCCGGCAGTAGGGAGCGGGCGTATATGCCCATGCCGGACGATGCACAGGATTGGTACCGCAGCGTGCTGGACGACGACGGCGTGGTGCGCAACAGCGTCGCACGCATAGAAGACGGCGTGTTGCACATAGAACAGGGTCCCTTGGTGGGGCAAGAGGCCCGCGTTAAAAAGATCGACCGTCATAAACGCTGGTGCCTGGTAGACGTAGGCGAAGGCGACTCCGCATTTAGGGAGCTGCTGCCGCTGGACGTTCCCAGCAAAACGTAAGGGAGACTTTGCAACCAGCTATTCGTTCGCATTTTTGAATTTACCGATTGGGGGGGGTCCTGGAGGACAGGGCCGTACGTTGGATTTTGGCTGCTAAAGAAGTAACAGAGAGCAATGCGCCTGTGGGGGCGGTGCTGATTGCTCAGGCCATGGACCGGCGCGAGGGCGCCGGCCGCTACAAGGCCGTGCAATCCATTATGGACTGGGATCGCTCGCGCCTGGCCTACCGGGCCGTTAAGCGTGCGTTCGACATCGTGTTCAGCGGTGTCGTGCTGGCGGTCATCGCCATCCCCAGCCTTGTGCTTGCCGCCGTCATCCGCATCGAGAGCGAGGGCAACCCCTTCTACAGCCAGATCCGCGTTGGCCAGACCCACCCCGACGGCAGCCTGACCACCTTCCGCATGTGGAAGTTTCGCTCCATGTACAAGGACGCCGACGATCGCCTCGCCGAGCTCAAGGAGCAAAACGAGATCGCCGGCGCCATGTTCAAGATGAGGGAGGACCCCCGCGTCACTAGGATCGGTAAGTTCATCCGCAAACATTCCATCGATGAGTTCCCGCAGTTCCTGAATGTTTTCCTGGGACAGATGTCTGTCGTGGGCCCGCGCCCGCCGCTGCCCAATGAGGTCGCGGAGTATACAGAGTACGACCTGCAGAGGCTAGCGGTGAAGCCAGGTATTACGGGGCTCTGGCAGGTGACGGAGCGAAACTCCACCGGGTTCGACGGCATGGTCCGCCGTGATCTCGAGTACATAGCCAAGCGCGGAATCGTCATGGATCTCAAGATCGTCCTCCTCACGGTTCTGGAGGTCTTCAACGGAAGCGATGCGTACTAATGCCTAACTTTAATGCTCGATTCGAATCGGAGAAGAAAATGAAGATTGCCGTCGCCGGCACTGGCTACGTAGGCCTATCCCTCGCCGTTCTGCTCTCGCAGCACAACGAGGTGCACGCCCTGGACATCGTGCCCGAGAAAGTCGAGAAGATCAACAGTTACGTATCGCCCATCCAGGACGACGAGATCGAGCGCTTCCTTGCGGAGGCCAAGGCGGGGGAGCGGCAGCTCGACCTGCACGCCACCGTCGAAGTGGAAGAGGCCTATGCGGGCGCCGACTACGCCGTCATCGCCACGCCGACCAACTACGATTCCGATAAGAACTTCTTCGACACTTCCTCCGTCGAGGCCGCCATCGCCGCCGTGCGCTCGGTGAACCCGGATGCCTGGATCGTCATCAAGTCCACGATCCCCGTCGGCTACACCGCGGGCCTGCGCGAGAGGCTGGGCGACAGCAAGATCTTCTTCAGCCCGGAGTTCCTGCGTGAGAGCAAGGCGCTCTACGACAACCTGCACCCCTCCCGCATCGTGGTGGGCGCTCCCAAGGACGACGCCGACGCCGTCGCGGCGGCCGAGCGCTTCGCCGGCCTGCTCGCTCAGGGCGCCGATCCAGTTGAGCTCGAACGCGTCAACGCGGACGGCTCAAAGGGCATCCCCGAGCTCGTGCTTGGCACCACCGAGGCCGAGGCCGTCAAGCTCTTCGCCAACACCTACCTGGCGCTGCGCGTGGCCTACTTCAACGAGCTCGACACCTACTGCGAGGTCCGCGGCCTCAACACCCGCGATGTCATCGACGGCGTCTGCCTGGAGCCGCGCATCGGCAGCCACTACAACAACCCCAGCTTCGGCTACGGCGGCTACTGCCTGCCCAAGGACACCAAGCAGCTGCTGGCCAACTACAAGGACGTGCCCCAGAACCTGATCGAGGCCATCGTGGAGGCCAACCGCACCCGCAAGGACTTCGTCGCCGACGAGGTGCTGCAGATGGTCTGGGACCGCGTGTACGAGGGCAAGCCGAAGCCGGTCGTGGGCGTGTACCGCCTGACGATGAAGTCCAACTCCGACAACTTCCGCGCGAGCTCGATCCAGGGCGTCATGAAGCGCGTGAAGGCCAAGGGCGTGCCCGTGGTGGTCTACGAGCCCACGCTGGACGCGCCGGAGTTCTTCGGCTCCGAGGTCACCCACGACCTTGAGGCCTTCAAGGCGAAGTGCGACGTAATCGTCGCCAACCGCTGGAGCGACGAGCTCGCGGATGTGGCGGACAAGGTCTATACACGCGACCTGTTTAAACGAGACTAGGTGGTATGAATGGCAAATAGAAAAGTCCTCGTCACCGGAGCCGCCGGCTTCATCGGCGCGTTCCTCGTCAAGAAGCTGCTCGAGGAGACCGATGACGTGATCGTCGGCCTCGACAACCTCAACAGCTACTACGACCCCGGCATCAAGGACGCGCGCCTGCGCATGCTGGCCGAGGTAGACACCGACGGCCGCTTCGCCTTCGTTCGCGGCGACCTGTGCGACGCCGCCCTCATCGAGCGCCTGTTCGCCGAGAACGGCTTCGACGTCGTGGTGAACCTCGCCGCCCAGGCGGGCGTCCGCTACTCCATCGAGAACCCGCGCGCCTACCTGGAGAGCAACCTCGTCGGATTCTTCAACGTGCTCGAGTCCTGCCGCCACCATCCGGTGAAGCACCTGGTCTACGCCAGCTCCAGTTCGGTCTACGGCGGCAACAAGAAGGTGCCGTTCTCCGAGGAGGACCGCGTGGACTCGCCGGTGTCGCTCTACGCCGCCACCAAGAAGTCCAACGAGCTCATGGCAGCCGCCTACTCCAAGCTCTATTCCATCCCGGCGACGGGCCTTCGCTTCTTCACGGTGTACGGCCCCATGGGTAGGCCGGACATGGCCTACTTCGGTTTCACCGAGAAGCTGCGCCGCGGCGACACCATCAAGATCTTCAACATGGGCGACTGCCGCCGCGATTTCACCTACGTCGACGACATCGTCGAGGGCGTGAGGCGCGTCATGGACGCCGCGCCCGAGGTCCAGATGGGCGAGGACGGGCTGCCGCTCGCCGCGCACCGTGTCTACAACATCGGCAACTCGCACCCCGAGAACCTGCTCGACTTCGTCGACACGCTGCAGCGCGTGCTGGTGGAGGAGCGCGTGTTGCCCGACGGCTACGACTTCGAGGCGCACAAACAACTCGTTCCGATGCAGCCCGGTGACGTGCCCGTCACCTATGCCGACACCACGGCGCTCCAGCGCGACCTGGGTTACAAGCCTGCTACGCCGCTCGAGGACGGCCTGAGGGCTTTCGCCAAGTGGTATCGCGAGTACTACTTGATCGGAGACTAGCTGTCGTGGATCTTTCTAAGGCGAAGATATGTATCCCCAGTTCTAGTGGTGGACATCTTACACATATGTGGCTCCTGAGGCCCGTATGGGAGCGTGCCGCTGATCGGTTCTGGGTGACCTTCGACAAGGAGGATGCGAACTCCCTGCTGGAGGGGGAGCGCGTCTACCGCTGCCACTACCCGACGAACCGCAACATTCCGAACCTGTTGAAGAACACGGTGCTTGCCTGGAAGGTGCTCCGCAAGGAGCGTCCCGACCTGATTATCAGCTCCGGTGCCGCGGTTGCGGTGCCGTTCTTTCTGATCGGCAAGATACTCGGGTCTAAGTGCGTCTACGTGGAGGTCTTCGACCGCGTGGACAAGCCCACGATGACCGGCCGCATGCTCAACGGCGTTGCCGACCTCTTTGTAGTGCAGTGGCCAGAGCAGCTCGATGTTTACAAGAACGCCGCCGACCTCGGCTCTATCTTCTAGGGAGGGACGCGCATGGTATTCGTGACCGTGGGCACCCACGAACAGCAGTTCGACCGCCTGGTCAAGGCGGTCGACGATCTCAAGGCGGACGGGACGCTTGATGAGCCTGTCTATATCCAGACGGGTTACTCGACTTACGAGCCCGTCCACTGCGACCACTCGCAGTTCGTGCCGTTCCGACAGATGAAGAGCTACATGGAGGGTGCCGATGTGGTGATTACGCACGGCGGCCCCTCAAGCTTCATCGAGGCCATGGCTGCAGGCAAGGTGCCCGTCGTTGTGCCCCGCAGGGGCGACCTTGACGAGCATGTGAACAACCATCAGGCCGACTTCGTGCGCATCGTCGCGGAGCGCCAAGGCGGGATCGTGCCTGTCTACGACGTGATGGACCTTTCCGCCGCCATCGAGCGCGCCCGCGAGCTCTCGCGTGGCGTTACTTTTAAGAGCCACAACGCCGAGTTCTGCCGAGAGCTCGAGAGACTGATAGAAGGAATTTAACCGCATGACTAAACCCCGCGCCGGCATACTCAGTATGCAGAGGATCTACAACTACGGGTCCTTCCTGCAGGCTTTCGGCCTGAAGTCCATCCTGGAGTCCCTTGGCTGCGATGTGCAGTTCGTTGACTACGAGCCTGGCAAGTGCCTGGTCACGTCCCCGTCATCGAAGAAGGGCGTCGCCCGCAAGGCGGAGAAGGCTCTCGAGGTATTCCGCTACGACGCCCCGCTCAGGGACAAGCTCGCCTTCATCCGCTACAAACGCAGCTACGCCCAGCGCTTCTACCCGATGCTCGGTGTCACTGAGGAGCCCAACCTTGACCCCGACATCGACCTCCTGGTCATTGGCAGCGACGAGGTGTTCAACTGCGTGCAGGATAACGCTAATGTCGGCTTTACGCCCGCGCTTTTCGGCACCGGGTCGCGCGCTGGACGCAAGGTAACATACGCCGCTTCCTTCGGCAACACCACGCTCGACAAGCTTGACCGTTACGGCAAGCGTGAAGAGGTTGCGGGCTACCTCAAGCGTCTCGATGCCGTCTCTGCTCGCGATGCCAACACGGGTGCCATTGTCGAGTTACTTACGGGGGGAGCGCCGACCTTCAACTTGGACCCGGTGCTCGCCTACGACTATTTTGGCGAGTGCGGGCTGATTCCCGCCGAGGTCGACGAGGACCGCTACATGATCGCATACGGCTACTCGGGCCGCCTCACGGCCGAGGAGTGCGCCGCCGTGCGCGCCTACGCCGATCAGCGCGGCCTCAAGGTGCTCAATATCGGTGGGGTTCAGGGCGTCTGCGATCGCTTCGTGGATTGCACGCCCTTTGAGGTGCTCGCCTACTTCAAGCATGCTGAGGCCGTGGTGACAGACACCTTCCACGGCACCATCTTCTCGACCATCTCCCACACGCCCTTCGCCTCCTTCGTGAGGAGCTCGGGTTACGGTAACTCCGAGAAGCTCACCGACCTGTTGCGCCGCCTGGGCCTGACTTCCCGTGCTGCAACTGGGGCGGGAGAGCTCGCCGCCACCCTTGACGCGCCCGTAGACTGGGCCGCCACCGACGCCGTCGTTCGCGCGGGCCGCGAGGCTGCGCGCGCCTATCTTAAGAAGGAGGTCTCCGTATGTATACGGAGCTAAAGTCCTACCAGATCATCATCGCCCTGCTCAAGGAGTATGGTATCCGCCATCTAGTGCTCTCTGCCGGCAGCCGCAACGTCCCCTTCGTGCACTCCGTCGAGGAGGATCCGTATTTCACCTGCTATTCCGTCGTCGATGAACGCAGTGCCGGCTACTTCGCGCTGGGGCTTTCTCAGGAGCTCGGCGAGCCCGTCGTGATCTCATGCACCTCCTCCACGGCGACCTGCAACTACTGGCCGCCCGTCGCGGAGGCCTTCTACCAGGACGTGCCCCTCGTCGTGCTCACGTCCGACCGCAACCCCGCGATGCTCGGGCAGTGGGAGGACCAGATGATCGACCAGGTGGGCATGTACGACCGTCACGTGCGCAAGTCCGTTAACCTGCCCATCATCAACGACGCCGACGACGCACACTTCTGCGAACGCCTCGTCAACGAGGCCCTGCTCGAGCTCGACCACCACGGCACGGGCCCCGTCCACATCAACGTGCCGATGAAGGCGTACAACAACTCGTTCAACGTCAAGGAGCTCCCGAAGGTCACTAGGATTCGCAGGGTCGAAACCGACCAGGTCGATGAGTGGGCCGCGTGCGCGGATCGGCTCTCCCACGCCAAGCGCGTGCTCGTGGTCGCCGGCCAGCAGTCCTCCTGCCCCGCTGAGCTCGCGTGCGCCCTTGAGAGCTTCTCAACTAGCTACGAGGTGGCCATTGCGGCCGAGTACATGGCGAACATCCCTCGCGAGCACGCCTTCAACCCGACGCTATGCATGGAGTATCGCTACATCACGCCCAAGAAGTTCTCGGAGTTCGTGCCCGACGTCGTCATCTCCTTCGGCGGGAACATGACTGCCGGTCTTAAGGACATGCTGCGCAAGTTCGCAGGTTCGTACGAGCACTGGTCGATTCGTGAGGACGGCTCGGTTTGCGACATGTTTAGGAGCTTGACGAGGGTGTTCGAGTGTACCCCCGCCGAGTTCTTCACACGCATGGCCAGTGCATCAACTTGTACGCCCGACGGTGACTACCTCGCTTCGCTCAAGGATTACGAGGCGTCCGCAACTGTTCCGGAGCTTCCCTATTCGAACATGGCCGCCATTCGCAAAGTTGTCGAGCGGGTGCCGGAGGGATCCATCCTGCACCTCGCGATCAACAACGCCATTCGCCTGACGAACTTCTTTAAGCTCCAGCCTGGCGTCAAGGTCTACGCGAATATCGGAACTCACGGCATCGACGGCTGTCTCTCGTCTCTTCTTGGCCAATCCGCGGCTAGTGGCAAGCCCAGCTATCTCGTGATCGGCGACCTCGCTTTCTTCTATGACATGAATGCGATTCGCATCCGCCACGTTACCGACAAGGTACGTATCCTCCTCCTCAACAACGAGGGCGGCGAGGAGTTCTACTTCAATCAGGTGTGGAAGGACGAGGCCTCGGACCTCCACACCTGCGCCCGTCACCACACCAAGGCCGAGGGCTGGGTGCGCGAGTGTGGCTTCCGCTACCTGAGCGCGCGCACCCCCGAGGAGCTCGACGCGGCCGTCGAGGAGTTCTTCGACGAAGACGCGGAGGGCCCGGTCCTGCTCGAGGTGTTCTCGGAGATGAGCACGGATTCCAAGCTCGTCTACGACGTATTCGACATGACCCGCCCCCGCGACGCGCAGTCGGAGGCGATCCGCAAGTCCAAGGAGCTCATCAAGGCGACCATCGGGCAGGAGAAGGCCCAGAAGATCGCCGGGATTTTCAAGAGGTAGTCACATGGGGTTCAAGAGAATCGTGCGCAAGGCGGCGAAGCTCGTCCTGGCGTCGTCGCCCGAGAAGTTCGTGAACGTCGAGGTCGCGCAGGTGAGCGCGGGCAGCGTGCTCGAGGGCAAGACGGTCGTTGTCACCGGCGGCGGCCGCGGCCTCGGGCTCGCCATGGCCGAGAAGTTCGTCTCCGAGGGCGCCAAGGTCGTGGTGTCCGGCCGCAAGGAGGCCACCCTCAGGGAGGCCTGCGAGAAGCTCGGCGACGCCGCGTCCTACTTGGTCGCGGACGTCTCCGAGGCCGAGCGCGCCGGCGAGTTCCTAAACGCGTGCGAGGCCAAGCTCGGCGGCCGCATCGACTGCTTGGTGAGCAACGCCGGCGTGAGCCTCCACGAGAACCGCTTCGACAACGTGACCATCGAGGGCTTCGACAGACAGTTCGGGACCAACATGCGCGGCGCGTACTTCCTGTGCCGCGAGTTCCTCTGTCGCAAGGAGCGCGAGAAGGAGCCCTCCGGCGAGCTCCTCGTGATCACGAGCGAGACCGGCGAGCAGGCCTACGACATCCCCTACGGCATGACCAAGGCCGCCATGGACAGCTTCGTGCGAGCTGCCTCCAGGCGGATGTACCCGCTCGGCGTTCGCGTGAACGCCGTGGCCCCCGGGGTCACGCTCTCCGACATGACGCGCGACTACGCGGAGGCGTCCGACGGCAACATGTACCGCGAGTGCGCCTCGGGCCGTATTTTCAGGCCCGAGGAGGTCGCCGAGGTTGCGTGCTTCCTTCTGAGCGATGCCTCCAAATGCGTTTCGGGCGAGGTCATCCACACCAATGGCGGCAACCACATCAAGGCGTTCTGGGACGTGAGCTGCGATGGGTAGGAGGGTCCTCGTGGTCCCAACCGGTGGGCTTCGCCGCGAGGGGATCACATCCTCCATCCTGAACTTCATGCGCTCCATGGACCGCGACGGGCTCGACGTCCGCGTGGCGGCCGTCTACAACAACGAGCCCGACGTGCTCGACGAGCTGAGGTCGCTGGGCTGTGAGGTTGTGGAGACCCCCGACAGGCGTTCCGAGACCCTGGGCTACGCGCGCTTCCTCCTTTCCTACATGAGGCGGGAACGCATCGACGTGGCCCACGTGCACGGCAGCAGCTCGGTCATGGCCATAGAGCTACGGTGCGCGCAACTCGCGGGGGTGCGCGAAAGGATTGCGCACTCGCACAACACCAAGAGCGACGACGCCCGGCGCGACAAGATGCTCCGACCCGTGTTCCGCGGCAGCTGGACGCGGGCGCTTGCCTGCGGCGAGGACGCCGGCAGGTGGCTCTTCGAGGACAGGCCCTTTGAGGTTCTCCACAACGGGTTCACCCTGGGTAGGTACGCCTTCGACGCCGCCCGGCGTACGGAGGCCCGCTCCAGGCTCGGGCTCGGGGACGAGACGGCCGTCGGCTTCGTCGGCAACATCAACTACGTTAAGAACCAGGCGTTCCTCATCGACGTGTTCGGGCTGCTGTCCCGGGACGTGCCGGGCGCCAGGCTTTTCATCGTCGGCGAGGGCCCCGATCGCGCGAAGATCGAGGGCCTCGTCGCGGAGAGGGGGCTCGGCGACCGCGTGACCATCACAGGGCGCGTCCCGAACGTTGACGAGTACCTCCAGGCGCTCGATCTCATGATGCTCCCCTCGCTCTTCGAGGGGCTGCCCAGCGTGGTGCTCGAATGGCAGGCGGCTGGACTTCCTTGCCTGGTCTCCGATGTCGTGACAAGGGAGTGCGCCGTCACCCCGCTCGTGCGGTTTCTTTCCCTGGAGGACGGGGCCGCCGCGTGGGCCGCTTGCGCGAGGGATGCCCTTGCGGCGGCTGGCGGCGCCGACACGCGCCTTGACGCGAGCCGGCGCGCGCTTCCCGCGCTGCGCGAGCACGGTTTCGACATAGACGAGGCCTCCAAGAGACTGAAGACGATTTATCTAGGCGGTGAATGATGGGGAAGTGCCTCAAATGGTGCGCGAGCGCGACCCGCGTCGCATGCGCGAAGATTCGGCTCGGATCTAGGCTTCGCCTGCCCCGCGGCGGCAAGCCTGTATATCTTGGCCGCGCTGCGCGGCTCGATGTTGCGCCCGATGGCGTTATGGTGCTCGGGAGCGGCGTTTATATCGACGATCTCTGCCGTCTTCAGGTAATGCCCGGAGCGCGCATGGAGGTCTCCGGGGGCTGCTACTTCAATACCAACTGTCGCGTTGTCGCCACCGATTCCGTGTACGTGGGTGGGCATACCATGTTTGGCCCCAACGCCTGTGTGTTCGACCATGATCACATCTTTGACTCTGAAGGCGTTCACGGGGAACTCGTGAGCTCGCCTATCGAGATTGGCGATTGTTGCTGGCTTGGTGCCAACGTTCTCGTGACCAAGGGCGTCCATATTGCCGATCGAATCTGCATCGGGGGGGGTCTGCCGTCACGAGGGGCCTGGAGGAGCCTGGCATCTATGTCGGGGCTCCAGCCCGTCTGGTGCGGCGGACCTTCCCAGAGGGCGGTGGCGTAGATGGCGCTCCCGGGACCCCTCAAGAAACTCAAGCGCGAGACGGTTCGCCTCAAGCTGCGCAACGGGCTGTGGCTGCCCCTCACCTGCAAGGCCAGGGCGAAGGGGCTTGACGTGGAGGGCTTCACCA
This sequence comes from uncultured Collinsella sp., assembly GCA_934646865.1. Taxonomy (GTDB): domain Bacteria; phylum Actinomycetota; class Coriobacteriia; order Coriobacteriales; family Coriobacteriaceae; genus Collinsella. The sequence continues at coordinate 28,414 of CAKUEU010000003.1, forward strand.
TCATTTCCAACAACTGCTGGGGCGGCACAATCTACGAGAGCTACGGCATGCGCAAGGCCTCGCCGACCGTGGGCATGTTCATCATGCCAAGCGACTTCGTGCGCTTCTGTGCCGACCTGGACCGCTATCTCTCCGAGCCTCTCGAGTTCATATCGCCCGAGGAGTCGAAATGGAGGGAAGTTCTCAGCTCCAACGGGAACTGGGGGACGTACCTCATCGGTCGGCTGGGGGACGTCGAGCTCCAAATGCTCCACCACCACGACGAGGCGACCGCCCGCCGCAAGTGGGAGAGCCGTGTGGGCCGCGTCGACCGCGACCGTCTGATTTTCAAACTGAACGACCAGAACGGCGCCACTGAGGAGGACCTGCGCGCCTTCGACGCCCTGCCGTTCGAGCACAAGCTCGTCTTCGCGGTGAAGGATCACCCGGACGTCAAGTGCTGCAGGCGCATCCACTGCCCGCGGAGCTGCGGGTTCATACCCGCTTCGTGGGAGCCCTTTGGGGCGAACCGTTCGTTCAACGTGACTAAGTACATTAATGGCTGTTTCAACGGTCAATAGGACTTCAAGGGGTAACGTGACACTAGAGAACCGAGACATCATATTTGTGAGCAACGCGCTCGCCAATGGCGGTGCGGCGCGCGTGATATGCGTGCTGGCTGCGGAGTTCGCCAAACACGGCAGACGCGTCGGCATCGCCGTGTACAACGAATACGACGGCGAGTACGTCGTGGCGGAAGGCGTTCAGAAGGAATACGGCCCCCAGAGCTCGGGCGCTGTTGCCAAGGTGTGCCGCATAGCGTGGCTTCGCGGCGTGGCGAAGCGCAACCCGGGCGCCTGCATCGTGGCGTTCGAGTACTTCGTGAACATGCAGGCAGTCATCGCACTCGCCGGGCTTCCCAACCGCCTGGTGATCTCGGAGCGCAACGATCCGGCGCGCGTGGGCAGTGGAAAGAAGACCAATTGGTTTCGCGAGCGGCTCTACCGCCATGCGGATATGCTGGTCTGCCAGACCGACGATGCGGCGGCGTATTTCTCGGACAAGGTTGCGAAGACCGTGATTCTGAATCCCGTGAAGAGCGATTTGCCGGAGCCTTTCCGCAGCGAGCGTCGCCATTCGGTCGCCTGCTTCTGTCGTTTGGAGAAGCAGAAGAACCTCGGCATGCTGTTCCGTGCATTCGCGGAGTTCTTGGGCTCCCACCGCGATTGGACGCTCGAGGTCTACGGCGACGGCTCTGAACACGATGCACTTGTCGCTCTCGCGGGCGAGCTGGGCATCGCGGATGTTGTCTCCATCAATCCGGGGCGTCAGGACGTGCATGATGTGGTGCGCGATGCTGGGATGTTCGTGCTTCCCAGTGACTATGAAGGTCTTTCCAACTCAATGCTCGAGGCTATGGCCATCGGGCTGCCTTGCATCTGCACTGACTGCCCCTGCGGCGGTGCTCGCATGGTTATCCGCGACGGTGAGAATGGAATACTGGTTCCCGTGGGCGGGGAGGGCGAGCTCTCGGTCGCGATGGCTCGAGTCGCGGATGAGGACGGGCTTGCTCAGCGCCTGGGGTCTAATGCTGCAGGTATTAGGGAGATGCTGTCTGCTGGCGCGATTGCCGATAAGTGGAGTGAGGTGATCGGGGAGTGATCGTAGACAACTTCGTTTTTTCAAGGAGAAACCGACGTCCACTTGAGCAGGATGAGACGGTTGGTAGAAGAGCTGGGATGTTTATAGCCCTTGGTTTATTCGTCACACCTTATCTTTTGAGGCATAAGCTGATTCCCGGCAGTGAGGCGGTTTGGGCACTCAACCCTGTTGTGTTACTGACCGTTGCTTGGCTTCTTCTTTATATGCTCGGTCATAAATATGCAATGTCACGAAGCTTCGGCGTCGTACGTTCTGTGCTGTTTGCTGGATTGGTACTCCTGGCTTTCTCGATTGGGATGTCTCCTTCGTTTCTCATTGCCTGCCTTCTTCCCCTGGTCCTTCTCTTTGTTGTTGTTCCTGAGACCATTTTCCCGGCATTTTTTAAGGGCTTTATGAGGGTTTTGAATGCTGTCATGCTTGTCATTGCTGCTTGTGCGGCATGCGATGTTGTAAGTGGTTTTTCCGTAACTAAAGCCATTACCAATTTCTATGGGTTAGACAGCCTTATCAGCATGAGCTCATCAGGTCGCCTTGTTTCAATAATGGGTCACAGCCTTCTTACGGCTGAAGTGGCGCTGCTTTATTTTGCCCTCAACCAGATCGCTAGTAGATTTATGGGTGCCAAGATCAATCAGATATTGGTTACTCTTGTCGCGGCTGCTGTTGTCCTTCTTACCGGTAGTCGCTCGGCGATGGTTTGCCTGCTCTGCATGATTATCCTTGCGTATTCAAATGCTGAAAATATTAAATATTGCATTGTAATCATCGTGGGCCTGCTTGCATTTTACTTGGCCGGTTTGTTTGATACCGTGATTGATCGAATAATGATCGGTATCAAATCTGGTGATATGACTTCATCGCGTAATGTGCAGTTAGACCAGCTGGTGGCCGCAGGCGTTATTCGCTATGACTGGTTTACGGGTCATGAGTTTGACTATTCAAATAATTTATTGATTATCGCATTGGAATATCCCCTCCTCAGATTCGCTTTCAGTTACGGGATTGCGTTTTCAGTTTTGTTGGCGATTTATCTATTCGTCTTGCCTCTTGTCCAGACGCTCAGGGGGCTTGGCATTGTCCCCTTCGGTCTTCTTGCCCTTTATTTTGTTCATGTCAACACCTATTCATCTATATGCTCGACGCAGGACGGAATGTTGCAATGCGTAATTGTGGCCTGGCTTTTTGTCGGTGTTGCTCGCTATTCGGCATATCTTGGAATCTCACGCAGCTCTGAGCAGGGTGATTGAGGTGCGCATTTGCTTTGTCTGTCAATCGCTCGCCACTCCTGGTGGACTTCAGAGGGCCGTCGCGCTGTTGGCCAACGAGCTCGTTTCGCGCGGTGTGGATGTCTCTGTTCTCATGGATACCCCCGAGCTGGGCGAGAATCCCTATGGCTTGAGCTCTGATGTTGGGATCTTGCCCGTCGGCATCAAAGGGGCTTCCAAGCCGCTTGGCAAGCTCGTTTCTAAGGTCAGGCGACATTCCGGTTTATTGAAGCCAATTTGTCACGAGCACAGTCTCGGTGGCTCAGTAATTGATAAAAAGTCCCTAGCGGCTGTGCGTGAGGCTCTAAAAGAGGGTCGTTTCGACGTGGCTGTCGGTTGCGATCCGCTTCATACTATCGTTGCGGTGTATGCCTGCGACGGCTTGAGCATCGATGTCTGCGGCTGGCAGCACAGCACTTATGACGGCTATTTCAATCAGGGCGGCAGGGGCTTTTACGGTCAGGACTGCCTCTATGCATTTGCGCTCAGGCGCTGCAAGGTGAATTTCGTACTTACCGAGCAGAGCAAGGAAGTCTATGAGCTACACACCGGGCATTCGGCGATTGTCCTCCCCAATTCCATCGTGAATATGGGGACGAGAGGCTACGCGGAGAACTGCGTGCTTTACTGCGGTCGTCTTGATCCCGGCTCCAAAGGCGCCGACTACATCCCGCGCATCGCGGAGGCGCTCGCGGTGAGAGGTTTTGCCGGAGAATTCCTCGTTGTGGGAGACGGCCCTTACCGCCCGAGCCTTGAGGAATGGTTAGAGGACGCTGAGCTACCGTTCAAAATGGAGCTTAAGGGCTTCGTCACCGACGCGGATCATTATTACGAACAAGCGACCGTCCTCATCTCCCCGTCTCGCTGGGAGGGTTTTGGGCTGTCCATCCTGGAGGCGATGTCGCATGGCGTTCCCTGCGTTGCCTTTGAGAACGACGGCCCCTGCTCGCTCATAGACGACGCGGTTGACGGCCTCATCGTTCCCAACGGGGACGTGGAGGCCCTTGTCGAGCGCACCATGGAGATTCTCGGCGACGAGAGGCTTAGAAGGTCGATGGGGGACGCCGCCGTCGAGGCCGCACGGGGATACCTGGTCGGTGCGCAGACGGACCGGTTCCTCGAGGCGTTGAAAGGATAGGAAATGGCTAAGAAGCTGCTCATAACCATAGACACCGAGGCGGACAACCAGTGGGACGTCTCGAACGGCATCTCGACCGAGAACACGCTATTCCTACCGAGATTCCAGGAGCTTGCCGAGAATTACGGTTTTGTGCCCACCTGGCTCACCAACTGGGAAATGTGCCAAGACGATCGCTTCGTGAAGTATATGATGCCCAAGAATGACTCAGGTAAATGCGAGATCGGCATGCATTTGCATGCCTGGAACAACCCGCCGGAGTTTCCGCTCGAGGAAAAGACCGATCAGCGAGCCTACCTCATCGAGTATCCCGAGGAGCAGATGGAGGCCAAGTTCGACACACTGCTCGAGTCCCTCCGCAATCGTTTCGAAGCTCCCGTGACCTCCCATAGGAGCGGGCGCTGGGCGCTCGATGAAAGGTACGCGGGCCTCCTCGCGAAGAAGGGTTTCATTGTCGACTGCTCCGTGACCCCGCATATGGACTGGACTATGGCGCCGGGGCAGACGGGGCTTCCCGGCAGCGATTACTCGCAGTCCCCGGAGCGTCCTTACGAGCTACACCCCGGGCTTCTTGAGGTGCCCATGACGATCAGGAGGACTCACCGGTTCGCCTTCGATGCTCTTCATGAGCCGAAGGATGTCCTTCGCCAGGGAAAACGTCTCATCAAGGGTCAGTGGCAATGGCTGAGGCCACCCATGAATCCATCGGCGAGCGCCCTGCGCGGTCTTCTGGACGATGTCGCCTCGTCTGACGATGCGTACGCGATGTTCATGATCCACTCCTCCGAGCTCATGCCCGGGGGGAGTCCAAACTTCCCGGACGAGGAGTCTATCGATGATCTTTTCGCGGTCATCGAGAAGACCTTCTCCCATGCCGCCGAGCTCGGCTTCAAGGGCCAGGGGATGTCGGGGTTCGCGAGGGATTACGGTATGCGCGGGAGAGCAGATTGAAGAAGTTAGACCTTAAGGAACTCAAGCGGAAAGCGGGCGGCCAGGGCTTCTGGGCCCGGCTGTTCAGGAACGCTGCTACGGCGCTGTTGGGAACGAGCGGCGCACAGGCGATAGGCCTCATCACGCTTTCTGTCCTCGTTCAGTCCCTCGGCGTCACGCAGTACGCGTTCTTTGTCCTGGGTCAGCAGTACATGACCGTCGTGGACGCGCTCGTGAACTTCCAGTCCTGGCAGGCGATCATCAAGTTCGGCGCCGACGCCAAGTCGCAAAGGGACGACGAGCGCCTGTTTGCCGACCTGAAGCTCGGCATCATCATGGACGTCGCGACGGCGATCGCCGGCACCGTCCTCGGCCTTCTCGCGCTCACCTTCGTCTGCGACCTTATGGGTTGGGGGGCTGAGGTCAAACTTGCGGCCTTCATCTTCTCTCTCGAGATTGTGTTCCATATCGAGGGGTCCTCGATCGGGATTCTCCGCCTGTTCGATAAGTTCCAGTGGACCGCGGTCAACAGCATCGCCCTCGCGGTGTTCAAGCTCCTGGTGGTCGGCGGCTACTGTCTTCTCCCCATTGAGCACACGATGCTCGGCTATGTGGTCGTTTATGTTGCGACGGACATCGCCAACCATGTCTCGCTGCTGTTCCTGGCGCTATACTTCCTCCACCGAAGGTTCGGGTTGAGACGGGTTCTCCTAGCGCCTCTTTCTCGACGAGACCATAGATTTGTGTCTTTCTGCCTCTGGTCCAACCTCGGCACCACCGTCGATGTTCCCGTCAAGTATCTCGACGTCTTCATCATTTCTGCCGTGTCCGTTGAGATGGTCGCCGTCTACAAGGTGTTCAAACAGGCACTGCAGGTTTTCTCGCTGCTTACGAACCCGATCTCGACCGCCATCATGCCCCAGATGTCCGAGCTCGTCTCCGAGGGCAGGCAGAGGGACGCTTTCGGTGTCGTTCTGAAGATCAGGAACGCGATCTGCGCCGTTATGGTCGGATGCCTGATCATTGCCGCGATTTTCGGTTACCCCCTCTTTGGGGTTTTCTTCGGACCGGAGTATGCGGCGAACCTACCCCTGTTCCTTATCCTACTTGCGGTCCATTTCTACGGGCTCATGTATGTCGCTCTGCATCCGTACTTCTTCTCGCTTGGGCTTGCTAAGGAGGACAGCTTGCTGAATTTGGTTTCTAATATTCTGTACCTTGGCGTTGCCTTTCTCCTTGTTCACTTCCTTGGTGTGTACGCGATCGTTATCGCAACCATGCTCCAGTACCTCGCTACAAATATGACGAAGGTTCATGTCGTGAACAAGAAGCTTGCCGAACTCGAATAGGAGGTTGCTCCTCATGTCCCTGTTTTCTACCATCGCCTGGAAACTCACGCCAGGCAAGAAGAAGCTCGAGAAACTTCGCGAGCGTGGTCTTGTCATCGGGCGGGGGTGCGAGATCCTCAACGGCTATGAGTTCGGTTCCGAGCCCTATCTCGTCGAGATCGGGGACAACGTACGCATCACGCGGGGCGTGAGCATCACTACTCACGATGGCGGCGTATGGGCTCTCCGTCACCTTTATCCTGAGCTCTCCGATGTTGATCGTTTTGCAAGGGTGAGGATTGGCGACAATTGCCATATCGGCCTCAATGCGACGATTTTGCCTGGCGTTACTATCGGCAAGAACTGCATTATCGGCGCGGGCGCAGTAGTCACTCACGATATCCCTGATAACTCCGTAGCTGTTGGCGTTCCTGCACGCGTAATCGAATGTGTCGATGACTATCGCGCAAAGAACGAGGACGCTTTCATGCATACCAAGAATTTGAGCTGGCTGGAGAAACGCGCCGCCGTGGAGCGTGAACTTAGTAATGATTAACAAGCATGATTACCTCTAAGCATGAATTGTCTGAATACCTTGAGCGCGATAGGCTTGCTCTTCATCAGACCCTCAGACGCCCTGATTGCTTGGGGACGATGTCTGGAAGTTTCAGATCCGCCTTCAAAGGACCGAATGGTATTGGTACTCTGGCAAGCATTTGAAAATCCCCTCAGTGCCGCTCGATTCCTAATTAGTAAGAACTTCATGAGGAGAAAGCCCGTTAAGCTCGGTTTCTCTATTTCGATTAATGTTTTCTACAAAGGTCTTTCAATCGCGCATTGCTGCACGATTGTGGAAAAGCTGTCTTCCTTGGCATCCAGATGTTGCTGAATGCGGTCGGCGTACTTCTCTGCCCATTCATTGGCCTTGCCATTTCGCACAAAGTAATTGTTGGACAGGTCGGTTGAGCGGTAGGCGTAGTCGCTCTTTTGGTAGTTTGCCGTGTGGTCGGAGTGGGCGATCGCCATGAGCTCGTCGGTCAGGCCAAAGTACAGATGGCGCTGGTCCAGGTCTCCGTACCAGTTGTCGCTGGTGTCGTCCCAGGTTAGGTCCATCTGGCACCATTTGCCGTCGATCTTTACGGCGTTCCAGGTGTGGCCGTTGCCGGTGACACGGCCGTTGGCGATGCCCGCTGCGTTAAGGAGCTTGGAGTAGATGCGCTGGTAGCTCTCGCAGGTGCCCTGGTGGCGCGTGAGGCCGCTTTCGGCCGAGCACCAGTTGAGGCCGTGGTCGTACTCCAGCTGGTCGAGCGTCCAGTCGTGGAGCCACAGCGCCATGTCGTATTCCGAGCCGCTTTTCTCTTGCCTGCACAGGGCCACGGCGTCGTTGACGATCTGCGTGACGCTTGGGCGGGAGGCGTCGCTTACGGTCACCTCCGCAGTGGCGCGCAGGTAGTAGATCCCCTTGTCGTTTTGGGGGTCGTTCCTGTCGTTGTCCATGAAGTAGAAGTAGATGCGGTACGTGCCCGATGCCGTGAAATCGAAGGTAAAGTCGTGGCCCGCGGTGCCCAGGCTGTAGTAGCTGGCCCATGCCGGGCGCGACGGGTCGCAGACGCTCTCCTGGCTGCCGCCGTCCCAATAGGTGGGCACGTCCATGCGCGCCTTGGCCTGGGACGAGCCGCCTGCCTGGGTTACGTGGAAGGTCGTCGCGGTGCCCGCGGGGGCGTCGTTCCACGAGACGGTGAAGGTGACGCTGTTTAGGGTGGCGGTGCTGCTGTGGGTGTAGGCGGTTGCTGCTGCTGTGGAGATTGCAGCCGGGGCGGGGTTGGCTTGGGCTCGGAGGGATGGGGTTGGGGTGCTGCTGTCGGTTGCGGCGGTGGTGTTGGGTGTGGCGGTGGTGGCGGTGGTGGCGGAGGCGGTGTTGGATGCCGTGGCGGTTGCAGTGGTGCTGTTGGGTGTGGCGATGCCGCCGGGGGTTGCCGCGGCGCCGGCGGTGCTGGCGTCCGCGGGGTCGGTTTGGGTTGTGCTAGTGGGGGTGGCGGTGCCGTTGCTTGTCGCGCTGTTTGCTGCGGGCGTATTTGTTCTGGCGCCGTCCTCGGCATCGCCTGTGCCGCTGGTTGCGGCGTCGGGCTGCGCCTGCTGCTCGGCGGTTGCCTGGGGCTGGATGGCTTCCGCAATGGCCGCCATGGGCATCGTCGCGCTGACCATGGATGCGCACGCGGTAGCGCAGAGCAGGAAATAAAGGGGTCGTTTCATAGCGGAGCCTCTCGGTGAGCAGCCAACAGGGTCCGAAGGCGGCTCCAGTCCAGCACTCCGCACATATTTTGTTGCGATTTATTTTACGGGAACCCCAGTCAACAACAGGGAACTTTCTGGAGAATGTCGGGGAGGGGGTGTTCCTCGGAGGCGCCGTGCGTAGATGTCTTCGTCCTCGGCGATGTGTCCGCCGGCGAGGAGTGCGAAGCGGCCATACTGAACAATGCCAATCCGCCCCTCTGCGCATCTTAACTCTCGGATTATGCGCATCGAGATTTTCACGGTGTCGTCGGCGATATTGTTTTCGCGGACCGTGCACATGTATTAGATGGGGTGGCGCTTGTATCCGTAGAGGCGTGCCAGCATTTTCGATGCAATCGCCATCAAGACAATTGGGTGTGCATCAAGGCGCTGTTAACTGCATGAGCCGAATTATTTTATAACCTGTTTAATCAAAGCAAGAATGGGAATAAATATTCCTGCCCATCGCGAGTTGGCGATGGGGTACGCTACTGCCGTCAATATCGCAAACGACGAAATTCCGACGTTCGCAACATTGACACCAGCGTTGCCTGCGGCTAGCTGGATAAGAGCCTCGATGGTCATAAGTACCAATTCCTCGCTTTCGTCTAGTATGGCATAGGCAAGCATTGTTTTAGGTGGCCGCGAAAGCGTTGGTTGCACTTGCTGCGCCTTTGATTAGCCTGTCCGGGGAGGGTTAGCCGCCGCTTGTTGATCCGGACAGGTTGATTTATTTGGGGGTATTTTGGCCGAGTTCGATATCGCTCGTATTCCTCGATATAGTTCCAAAAGTTTATATGCACACTTTGATCATAGGGTTTCCTTCGCCGAGGCTCAGACTAAAATCTTAGATCCAGAGTATGTTTCCCATCACGCGTTTTACCCTCTAATTTCCAACGAGATTATTTCCGTTCGGTACAGCGGAGGTAAGCGACGCTATAAGATTCGCAATATCGCCTATGCCTCGCATTTCGATCACCGCGTTTTCCAGTACTACTCTTATCTTTGGTCGGATTTGTATAACAGAAATGCTACTGAAGGGGGATTTAATGACGCTGCCGTTGCGTACCGCTCTTCGCTTTCATCGGACAGCGCTGTAGCTGCGGTCAGCAATATATCCTCAGCTAAAAAGGCCTTCGAATATCTGCGCAATCAGGATTCGTCTTTCGTGCTTACGGGTGATTTCGAGAGCTTCTTCGACAATTTAAATCATGACCATCTAATGACGTCGTTGCGTTCGGTGTTTCCCAGTGGACGCTTGCCGGACGATCACTATCAAGTTATTAAAAATATCCTCCGCTATTCGTGCTGGCCTATTGCTGATTTGGCTGCTCAACATGAGTTGCCATGGCCGGCGGTCGAACCTGTTCGGGAGAAGATGATCAGCGAAGCAGCTATCGAACTTCGGTTCAAAGCCATTCGCGAACTTAATAAGCTGGATGTTATTCTGCCTAAGGCAGAGTTTCTTGCAAACAAAAGTAAGGTCATCACCAGGCCGTGGAAGCGAACGGGTATTGGGCTGGGAATTCCTCAGGGTCTTGCTGCAAGTGGAGTGCTCGCTAACATCTATATGGCCGATATCGATATGAAAGTCAGGCTTGCCGTTGAACGGGTTGGCGGCTTGTATCTTCGTTATTGCGACGACTTTATTGTTGCCGTTCCAAAGTCTGGCTTTGATGTACTTGTAGAAGCCATCAATCTAATGGCTGATGTCGATTCCGTTAAACTGCAACCTGAGAAAACCAAGGTGTTCCGGGTTGATGGCGACGGAGTCGCTCAGCTTGATTTTGAAAGCGTTCGTGCGGGTAAGGTCTATTCGTACTCCGGTGCACATCCGGCGCAGAAAGTCAGTTTCCTGGGGTTTGACTTTAACGGGCGCGTTGTAAGACTTCGGCAGTCTACGGTTGGAAGGTACCATAAGCGTCTCCGTGAGGCGGCCACTGCGATTGCGCGCTCTAATCAGGGTGAGGGAAGGCACGCATCAAAAAAGCGCGTCTCCGCTCTGTATCAACATTATTCACCGCTCGGTATTAAGGGAAGAAGGTTATGCCCCTCGGGTGATGCGGACCCTTCTGCATTTTCTCGCTATGGGAACTTTCTCTCCTACGCGGCAAGAGCCCAAAAGGCGTTTCCAAATGATCCGATTGCCCCCGATGAGGCTAAGGTCTACAGGAAGATTAAACGCTTGAGTGCTCGGTAAACGATGACTTTAACGCCGTCGCAGAACGATGTTTCTGAAACTCGCGCCGAATATCAGAATGATATGACAAGAACGGTAGTGTCGCGAAAGTTGGTGTAATGGACTCTTTGGCCCCTGTGTCCAGGATCCGGAGTCTATCGATATCCTAGGCCGACTCCATTCTGTCGGCAAGCTCAAGACTTGATACGACCATCTTACTGGCGGCCTTTTCCAGCTCGGCCCAGTCATGACAGCTCGATGCGTCTCTCCGGAGCGCCGTGTCGTGCAACTTGGCCTCTACCTCTCCGAGAAGTAGCGCGAGGTTGCCGTGGAGACGGCCAGGATAGCCCCGAAAGCGGCCTGGCCGCGCCATGGTGGGCGTATTCTAGGCGAAGGCACGGACCCTTCCGAGCCAGGACGGGCCGCTCGCTCGGGCCAACTTTGGCGTTGCCCTGCTGGAACGGCTTGCGTCAACATCCGCAAAACTACCGCACGGAGGAGACCACAGTGATAGATAAGAGGCTTGTTGAAGCCGTTCCCGGAGCCGAGAGACTGAAATCCGCAATGATTGCCCCAGACTTGTTTGTTAAGGACCTCATGCAAGACTATTCCGGGCGTCTGTTATATACATATGAGGAATGGGCGCGCGAGCTCATCAGCCACTCTAACGCTTTCAAGGAGCTGACCAGAGGTGCGGAGTTTCATGCGCCCGCATCCGAGGCCAATGGGGAGTGTGATGCGGTGTCAGACGCGTATCGGTTAGATTTCAAGCTCATCTACGGAAAATCCATGATGCGCGCCGTAAGCCTCACTTCGTCAAGGCGAGTTTCAGATCGCGGAATAACTTTAGAACTACTTGGCAAAAGTTATGTAAAAGAACAGAGAGGCTTACGCCTGCATGCAATTCTCAGGGAATACAGCCTCGCCAAGCTTGATGAGCTTCTAAAAACTGAGAGTAATAAACAATTGAGCGAAGAAGACCGTGAGGCCCGAGGACTTCTTCGCTCAATTAATCATTCGAAAAACTTGCTGCTAATTTATCCTTGCCGCTTTGAAGGCATCGACAGACTGTCTGAACTTGAGGAAACCGTAAACGCCGCACTTTACTATGACTTCCGGAACGTGCTCGACGTCCGACGGATACACCATCCCAACAAGGACACCTTCCTTTCATATTTTTGCGATGACCGCATGGTTGTCACAAGAGCGAGCGGGCACGGCCTATCCAAGTTCGACGATATCATGGTCGCAAAAAGCAGAACATACATGGATATTATGCGTATACGTGATCCTGGAGAGTATCAAAGGCTGCTGAAACTTGTTTAACCGACCGCAAGAGCTAGTTTTTGTGGACATCAACCCAAGATGGGACCTGCCAAGAGGGCCGGATGCCGTTGCATTCGGGCTCGCTTTTCTGCACTCAAAACACACGCTGAGCTCGACCTTCTCGGCCCCGGTGACGAACTTTCTGGCGTAGTGGCCGCTGTGGGAGGCCTCCCGACCTGCCGTTCTCTCGTAGGGCTCGGCCCCGACGAGGAAGCGTCCGATCGCCAGTGGTTGATTTATAGTTTTTCATATATAAATTCTGTCGCCCAGGATTTAGGTGATCTTGGATGACAAAATTTACCATTTGAAATGGGCTAGTTTGGCTGATTTAATTAGATGTCTTCTATAAACACCTAAACAAGCTTTAGACGCATTCAACAAGATAATTTCGATAGTAAGTCATCGAGTTGAAGCAATCTTCGGCATCTGATGCCTTGTGTCCGATAGCCCCTCTATGAATTATTGAATTACGTACTTCTAGACATCGGCTTTTCCAATATGTGTATTCGTTCCCTTCATTTAGTTTTTTGCCATAGATTTGCTTTGCGTATGTTGTCAACAAGACGTTAACGTTGCTCTCATCAATCGCTTTCGCACAGTCAACGTTCCTGCTATTTTTGCCAGGTTTCCTCAGTCGTTTAATATTCTTTTGTGCGCAAGAATTTTTGAGATGAGTTGCAAGAAACACTTCAAATGATGTCTCTATTAATACGATGGCCATGTCGTATGAGGAATGATCGAATGCGAGGGTTTTGGCCTCTAGTAACAATTGCATGTCGATTGGTATACTCTGGCCACTATCTAGAAACCCCTCGATCTCCCCGTGATTCCAGCAGATGAAATATGGTTCGTTCTGCGATTTAAACCGAGGTTCAATGGTATTTAGGCATGAAGAAAGTGCCGGGCTTTCTAGTAGGTGAGCGGTTGGATTATCCAACGCTGCATAAATTCTATATCCAGGTATTGACCTTCTATCAAAAGGACTTACTGCATTGGTGTTCGTTAAATATCTAATTACCTGGAGATAGTGGTCGAGTACTTTATCTGCGAACTCGGTGTAGTCTTTCGATTTTCCGCAAACGGCACTTCTATTTTCTGCAACGTCTTCAAAGATTACGCGTGCGTGCACATATCCGTTGCTGCGCCCGTAGAAATCCGTGGATAGAATATTGTCCTCCCGATATCGGACTTCTATCGTTTGGGCTCGTGGGTCGTCTCTTTCGCTCTTCGATCTGTAACCCACCGAGTTTCCCGGTGGCAATTCTTTTTCTGGGTCAAATTTGCCAATTTGCCCAATTATTAAATTTTTTGTGTAGTCCACCTTTGTCCCAAAAGTCTGGTCTAGCTCTAGGAGGTATTCGCGTCCGTCGATGTAACCGTGATATTGGGTCGGTTCTCTAAGGTCTAAATTCTGATCAATTACTGTTGCCGCTAAGATAACCATTTCATCCTCCAACTTAAGTCTCTGCTATTCGCGGGCCATCGGATAGGGCTTAAATAATGGTGGTTCCCACCGGTTCATTCAGCCTTCAGTATTTGCTACTTGTACAACCTGGATTTGAGTATCGTCAAGACTCTTACGCAATTTGATTTAATTGGCCTAAGCGCAATCGAGCCTTGCCCCCTGCTGGCTTCCGTGAGACTGCATGCCTGCGAATCGAACCCGCCCCCTCCGCGGCCATCTCCTGGAGTGCTGCCTCTATAATCTCCGGGCAGGGCCATGCCCCCCCCCTGGGAGACCTTCGACTCCGCACAGCTGGTCGGTCTCGGCACCCATCACGGCGTTCACGACCTGCTCGGTGGGGTGCCTGAGCAGCTCCTGCATGTCGATGGCGCCGTCGTCGAAACGGGGCATGGCGAGCATGTCCGGCGTCGGGTCTGATAAGATTTCCATAGCGGTCTTCGTCCTTTCCTAGAACCTGTTGTTGTGGTGATTTCAGATTCTAGGACGAAGGCCGTTCTTCGTTAAACGGGCGTTAGGGCGTCACCCTTACAAAAACTTCTCGACATAATCGCTTGCGGAAGGTCGCTGCTGCTTGCTTTTGCGTATCAGGCGAATTGTGCAACAAGCTAGACGTTTTTATGTCCCAGTGATTCGCTAGGATGATTTTAGTCAATTGCTTGTTCGGAGAGGGGTTATCCATGATGGAAAATGAAGCTGGAATCGATGTAAATGCATTAAATAGTGCGCGCGAGGAGCTACAGACTGATATTTCTGGTCGCATAAGTCGGCTTGTATCCCTAATCGAGACACTCGACCCTTTAGAGATAATGCTTAGGTCCGCCTGGTACTCACGATTTTTATCTCTTATGCGATTCACTAATATGGTCGACAAAGATGAGCATGATGTTTTTGATGAGCTTTACTTTAATAATGCAAACCTTGTTCCAGAGTTTCTACAGTCTTGCCTTCTTTTCATTGCGGCGCGGGGAAAGTCTTCTAATGCGGATAGTTCAGCAACATCTCGACTAGAAGAAACAATTGCTTGCGCAGAGTCTATCATCGACGTTTTAAATCAGGCATTTCTTGTCCGATATTCCGATGTGCATATTGCCGGCAAGAATGCCGGATTGTCCGATGATGTAATTAGATATCAAATAGAGTCCAAGACATATCAATCCTTGCGGGGTAGGCGTTATCAGGCTATTGAAGAGGACTATTTAACCCTATTGCTTAGTAAACAAGATGCTTTAATTAAAGAGGTTTACGGAGTTGGAGCTACAGATGTAATTAATGGGTTTGTTGCACTGATGACATCCCTTACTCTTGGTTGGTCAGCCGCCTTCAATGAGCTTGGAAAACAATACGATAATTGGCAAAAGGAGCCCCTGCACTCATTTGACGGCATTTCTAAAGATGAGGCGGCTCGAATTGCCAACTCGGTATTTGGCACTGCCCTTCATGACGTTGCCGCAGTGACGCAATGGCCTGAGTCGTTAATTGAGGACCTCTCCCTTTCGGCTGCGTCAGCTACTGATTTCAAAAAAATCAACTCAATTGACCCCCTTGGGATTATGCCGATTGTTGACAAGCCATTTATCAGAATTAATGGCATTAGCTACTGCTTCTGTGTTGCAAACTTTTTGGATCACTTTTATAGGTCTTTTTATCGTGCCATCCGCAGTCGATTCATAGCTTCAGAAGTTGGATCTAGCAATGAATTTACCTTGCGCTGGAAGGAAAGCCAGGCATCTGCTTCAGAGGATGGGGTTGCCGCGTTATTTAAGAAGTTATTACCAGGCTCGACCATCTGCATAAATGGATATCATCCACGTAATGGTGCCAAATGGAATAAGCGTGATGTTCAAGAAAGCGATTTGGTAATCCTGTATGAAGATGCCTTGCTTGCGGTTGAAGTCAAGGCGGGGGCATTCTGCCCGACGGATCCGGTTGACGACTCAAAGGGACACATTAAATCATTTCAGGGGTTGTTGGAAAAGGCTTCGCGCCAGGCAGAATCGACTGTCGCATATATTCGCAGCTGTTGTGGAGGCCCTTGTCGTTTTTACGATGCGTGGGGGAACGTAAAATTGGAGTTTTCTTCTGCTGCCGTGCGAACCACTTTTAAAATCTGTGTGACCGTAGATGATTTCAATGAATTCGCTTCTAAAGCCGACAAGCTCGAATTTATAAAGATGTCAAAAGGTACAATTGCACTTTCTCTTGATGATCTTCTCGTTTATACCCGTTATTTTAATAACCCTTTAGTTTTTCTTCATTACCTGGCTCAGAGGCGTTCAGCGGTGTCAATGCCGGCGCTATACATGAATGATGAACTTGATCATCTTGGTATGTATATAGATAACAATTGCTATACGCAGACGCTGGAAAGAGAGGCTAGAGATTCAGGTCCCGATATTAACAATGACTTGAATTTTAGGATTCAAGGCTTCTTTGGATATAGGGATAAGATTGACGACTGGTTTAATAGTTTATATATAGGAGACGTGGTTGAAAAGCCCGTCCAAACCGCGCCGAAGTTGTTCGATCAAATAGTCGAAATGCTAGATGACTCCAGCCTTGGTTATTGGAGAAGGGCTATTGCAAGCACTTTATTAAATTGCGGATCCGATACAAGGAAAGTGGTCTCTGATGGAATTGCAACGAGACTCAGGCCCGGAGTGCCTTCTGATTTAAGGCTTGATTTGCCTGCTCAAGAGGCTGCCGATGTACCGCTGTGTATCTTTGTCAATCGCGACAATATGCCGAATGATGATGAGATTTGTAGGGGAAAATGCTTAGCGGTTTTAATGCATGATGCCGCTCCGAACATTGTTCGTCTCGATATCAACGCTTCAGATGGAAAAGTTAAGTCACTATGCATCAATGAGTATAGACTCGATAATCTATCCGAGGAGGATAAGGCGTATGCAGCAGGGTTCATTCCGGCATTAGACAGGACGCGAAAGTACTGTATTAAGAAACAGGTCGGAAGAAAAATCGGCAGGAATGAGCTTTGCCCATGTGGAAGTGGGAAAAAATATAAAAAGTGCTGTGGAAGATGAGCGGTTGAGATTTCGTCGCGCGCTTGGGTTCGTTCACATGCTTTCGGGATTGCTTACTTTTCTTCCTTGCTTATATTGATATGCGCTCGAACATAATATAAATATGATTCTCGCCATTTTCCGGCATCAACATGGCTGATGTTCGGAACGAAATCGTAATTGACTCGACTAGTCTATCCTACGCTATCTGCATTTCTTCTATGTTTTACCGTGTTATGTGGTTCAGTCTGTTCTTTGCACCTTGGGCCTCAGGTGCCTTAAGCACTTGATTTAGCATACTTAAAGTCTATAATCAAAGAAAAGCTCTGAAATATCTTTTCAAAACAATGAAAGGAAAGTTGAGGATATTGCTTTGCCAGTTTTCCTTCAGGAACTATAGATCCTATCGCGACGAGGCGGAGCTTTCCATGCAAGCGACGCCGATGAGGGAGTTTGAGCGCTCTCTCATCGAGTGTCCCGATGGACAGAGCTTTCTGCCGGTGGCTGCGGTGTATGGACCCAACGCTGGCGGTAAATCCAACCTGCTTGAGGCTCTCGACTACGTTCGTTCGGCAGTGACCAGACCGATCAGATTGTTGTCTGCTAGCGCTGATGTGTCAGAGGGCGATCGCCCTTCGATACCCCGTTGTTCGGCGTTCGAGTTCGATGACGTATCTGCTCTCGAGCCCACCGAGTTCGAGCTCTACTACCGCGCGGGCGAGCATGAGTACCGCTACGCCCTGTCCGTGCATGCCGACAAGATCGTGTCCGAGGGACTGTGGCGGCGCAAATTGGGTGCGTCGCGTACGGCGATGCTGTTCGAGCGCGAGGGTGCTGAGGTCGAGCTCGGTCCCACGCTGCGCAAACTTGTGACGGCCACGAGATTCAACCCGAGCCTGCCGTACCTGTCGTTCCTCTGCATCAACTTTGACGCGCCGGTGGTCAAGGAAGCTGCCAGCTGGTTTCTTGATGGAGTGTTCCTGAACTACAACAGCTCTTACCTGGAGCGGATGCTCGAGCAATTGCTAGATGAGGCCGAGTCACCCGAGGTCGCGCGTTTCTTGCGCGCTGTCGACGTACGCATCGATGGCTTTAGGGTGGAGAAGTCTCCGGAATGGCGTGGCCAGCGAGTTTTTGTGAGACACGAGGTGGACGACAAGGGCTATGAGCTGCGCCTGTCCGAGGAGTCGGCCGGCACTCAGAAGCTCATTGGGCTAGCTGCATATCTTATGACGGCGCTCGAGCGCGGTAGCACCGTCGTGGTCGACGAACTCGACGCCAAGCTTCACCCGAAGCTCCTGCGCTACGTGATTCTGCTGTTTAAGGATCCTACGGTCAACAAGAATGGCGCGCAGCTCATTTTTTCGTCTCAGGATGTTTCTACCATGAGGAATGATGTGTTCCGCCGCGATGAGATATGGTTCGCCGCGCGTGGCGAGGGGGAGGCAAGCCAGCTGTGGTCGCTCGCCGACATCCACGAGGCTAATGGCAACTTGGTCAGCAAGAACGCGGCTTTTGATAAACAGTATCTGTCTGGTCGTTACGGCGCCGATCCGTATCTCACTCGCATCGAGGAATGGGATTAGCATGGCGGCGAAAAAGTCGAAGGGCTGGCGTAGTGGCAAACGCGAGGTTCGCCCGCGCATGGTGCAGATGACGCGCCACCTCGTGGTGACCGAGGGCAAGGAGACTGAGCCTCGCTACTTTGAGGGCGTGCGTGCCGCTTTGTGTGCGGCAAATGAACGCAAGGTTGCCGTTATCGTTAAGGGAACGGGCAAACGCACGCTCGACCTGCTTGACTTTGCCGTCGAACACTGCCGCTATGCGCCCGAGACGTTCGACCACGTGTGGCTCGTGTATGACAAGGATGACTTCCCTGCGTCCGACTTCGACGCGATAGAGCGCAAATGCGCCGAGCTCTCCGATGGATCGAGGACCTTCCACGCGTTGTGGTCGAACCCCTGCTTTGAACTGTGGCCACTTCTGCACTTTCGCTATACGACTGCCCCCATGTCGGCCACGGAGTGTCAGCGTGCCCTCGCTCAGGCGATGTCTAAGGACTTAGGCATCGAGTACCGCAAGAACCTGGACGGGATGTTCGGGGCAGTGGATGGTGGGCGAGGCGAAGCACTGCAGCGCGCTGGGCGCCTCGTCGCGTACCATAGGGAACTGGGTAACATTAAGCCATCTGCGCAAAACCCTTCAACTAAGGTTGGTGAGATATTCGATGTGATTGGGCCGTATCTGGTTGGATAGCCGAGTTCGATCGGGCTCGATAGGACTGGAGATTCATGAAAGATGTTGTTTTGGGCTGTCTGCCGTTTTTAACTGGATTGACCTTTTGGGACCCGATAGGATACTAGAGTAACTCTAGCGGTATTGACGCAGTCAACCTACGGGCCTACGTCCTGCGGAGAGGTGGCTGTTCTTCTGGATGGTCGCCTCTCTTCATCGCGCTCATGATGAGAGGCTTTATTATGAGCCAAGGTTGGTGGGCACAAAAACGTCAACTACATTCGAATGGTTTGGATGCCTGGGCGCTATCTGATTGAGAATGAGTTCAAACGGTTAATCCGAGATCTTACCGACCTTCTTATGAGATACGTTGAGACATTTTTGGCACGTGTTAAAGCAGATTGGTCTTGTTGAACTTCTGCAAAAGACGACAGGTGGAAGCTTTTTTGAGAAACTGGCCCATTGCCTGTGTCGGCATCCAAGCGTTGTGCCTCCCGTAGTTTCACACCGACGGCATCTTCCCGGATCCTCGGCTTAAGACGGCTTTAGATGATGAAGAATAGCGATTCTCGGTGCTGCACATCTCAACGAGTTGTTGTAGCATACCCATCATACAAAAGCTCTGCGGGAGCTTTAAGGGCGACGCTTTCAACAAGAGAGTGTTGCCCTTTTTCATGCTTGTACTATTTAGCGTGCTTGTCTTCCAATGCAGATGCCGCCCAAAGCGCCCACACTGCACGATACCGATCCAGCTGTCGGCACACCTGAACCCATCGATCATTCTCCTGGTAATCTCGACTTTGTTGTCAACGATGTCGCTCTCTCGCACCGTGAACATGCGGAAAAACAGCAAGGGTCAGCTGGCGTAGACGCCCGTTCCGTACGCTAAAGACGCTTCCAATGAATCGCCCTGCTCGCCGGGTAGATCATGATGGTAGCTGGCTGCGTTTATATAGAAGAGGCGTCCGTCCACCAGTTTGCCGATGTACGCCTCTTTGGGTGCGAACTTCAGTATCCCAAAGCTCTTTCGTCTGGGCTTGCAGGGCAGCCAGAAAGCCAAGCAGGTCAACGGTCCCGCTGCTTGCGCTTCGTTTTTTGTCCGCACCAGTGCTTACACTTTTGAAAAACGGTACGAATGTGTCCGTCGCATATCTCATGCTGTAGACACATCGGCAAGTTCAGAGTTGAAGGCGAGGTGAGTATGAAAGGCAGAAATCAGCACATTACGAAGCGTTCGGATGGCAATTGTCAGGTTAAGGGTGAAGGGGCAAGTCGCGCCTCCTTCGTTACGACGACCCAGAGCGAGGCAATAAAGCTCGGTCGACGCATTTGCTCCAATCAAGAGTCGGAGTTGATCGTCCATCGTCGCGACGGCAGAATCCGCGCAAAGGATTCCCATGGCCACGACCCCTTTCCGCCGAGGGGCTAAGGAATCGGTTCCATTGCGACAGCGGGTCCGTAATTGCGTGCCCGCTGTCGCAAGATCGGCTTCAACATTGTGGCGAAATGCGGGCTTGAGACTAATTCTTCGAGACGGATGTTCAGTCTCTTAGCTGAAGAAGGGGTTATTGACCAGTTTTCTGTAAACAGTTCCGTTTATACTAATGAGCACCAGATGAAAGGATAGGAGGTCATGCACGATGAATCCATCGGTAAAGACGTTTTCGACATGGCCGGGTCTGGATATGAGTAATAAGGTTTCCGAGGCGAGGACTCGCTCGACGAGGAACTCGAACAAGATGGTCACCGTGATGGCGGCCAGAATCATCTCGGAGAAGTCTTTAAAGGTGAAGACCTCGAAGTAGAGGGGGGAGTTTGCGACTGCAACTCCAGAGAAGCAGGCTGAGATCATTGCATCGAGTCTTTGGAGCGGCATTCTTCCCCCACCGGATGAATTCTCCAAGTATCCTGTTGAGGTTCAGCATGAAATTGTGCGATGGGCACCTGTTTCTGTTGAGAGTCAATCTAGGCTAATTGAAACTGCCACCGCGTTGGATAGGGCAGAGTCGGCTCGACTTGACGCCATGAATGAGGTTGATGCCGAGCAGATTCCGCGAGCGCAATATGGAACGATGCTTCTTAATCTTGCGTTGATAGTCGGTGCCATCATATTGGGCTGTTTGGACAGAACAACCGTTGCCTGTTCTCTTGTAGGCGGACTTGCAGCAATCAATGTTCTCAATCTATTTGTGTCCAATCGCTCTTCGAAAAAGTGATGCTGCGGTATGATGTCCTAAATGAAAAACGAAGACCTGCTATGGGCCATTGTTTTGCAAGGGGGTTCCTTCCTAACGGAGGGCATCCCCTAGTTTTATTTAGATTGAAGCTGGTGCCGAACCGCCGCGTTGCCAATCGTCGCCTTGTTGGGTTGCTTGAAGTTACGGTAAGATGTTCTCAGTGATACAGTCGTCGCGGACTCTACGTGAGGCGGAGACAAAGAAGGGTCGTTGTTCGGTTTTCCGGCAACGGCCCTTTGACGTTTCCGCGACTACTGGACGTTGTCGCGGATGCTGCCATTGCTGCTAGAACATGTGATGTAAAGCCGTCATTTCGGAAGTGCGGGGAAAAATCAGAAAACGCCGAGCACAACCCGATTTTCAGCAACAAAACCGCAGGTCGTGGAAGCCTAAAACAGGGGTGAGGCCGGCCGATCTTGGTTTTTCCCCGCACTTCCGGAAACGTCTAGCGGAAGTATGCGGCAAATTCTGGAACCTCCGAGCACACCGCCTTTTTCGTGCAAAGAAACCGCTGGTAAAAGCCTTGTCGCTATCCGACGTGGTCGGCATGTTGGGATTTTGCCGCATACTTCCGGATTTAGCGGCATTCACGGTAGGTTTCGGCGAATTTTGCGTGCCGTCAGCCGGTTGTTTTAGATCTTAAAAGGAATTGTCATGTCTTTAAGAAGATCATTGCACCAGCTGTAGTCGAGCATCCTCTTTCTGTGCATCAGATTTACCACGACTCCCGGGCAGTCTCCTCTATTCTGAGCGATACGCTGGATTTTCGTCGAGGTCTTGCAGTCATGATAGGGCGAGAGACCTTCTGGTCCCATAAGGACCTCTCTTGCAAAGGCGTTGGCGCGCTTCTCGGATTCGCTCTTTGAACTTTGCTTTTCGTCAATGTAGCTAAGGGTGATTCCAACGTTCCCGTCATTTAGAATGTGCCCGATTTCGTGGAACAGCGTCCAAATGATAAAACCGTCTTTTTTGCGCCTACCTGTCATCTGTATGACTGGGTTTCCGTCTTTGGTCCAACGCGTTATTCCATGTAGCGGAAATTGATCTGGTGCGGAAATGAACTGGAGCGTGACGCCGCATTGCTCCAGTTGGTGCGCAATGTCCGTTAAGGTCATATCGTCTGTCGTTGCCGCGCGTTGCCTTAATGAGCTCAAAGAGGCTTTGAGCGATGCCTCGTCGTACGCTTTAGCTCCATCGGTTGCTGACGGTTCAGCGTTTTCACCCAATGAAATCCAAGCCATCATACTTGCGGGGTCAACGGATTTGCCCGCTTCTTTTAACGTCGCAATGGAAGAGAAGACGCAATCGACGCCTTTCGCATAAGCATCCATGCTGCCGTAGCCAACAACATTCAAAAAATCAGATACGAGCTTGCCGGGGTTTCTTTTGGTGGCGGTGGTAAGCCCTTTGTCGCGAAGAAACTTTCCTAACGGCGGGGTGATGATGTCGGCGGAGCTTGCCATTTTTAGCTCATCTTCGAGTCTAGCAAGATCTTCGCGGTACTTTGCCTCGAAGCGAATCCAGCTATCCCGGGGAATAGAGGTGACTCTTTCGAGCTTAATGGCGGTGTCCTGCGAGATGGGCTGCGTACCCTTTAGTATCCCGTTAACCGTTTTGCGGGAGATGCCAAGTCGGTCGGCAAGGGCCTGCTGCGTCATCTGCTCGTCATCTAGCCATTCTTGTAAATACATGCCAGGTGCAACCGCATAGTTGGTTCCCATTGTTCTGCTTCCTTTGTGTGCCTAGTGATAGTCTTCAATCGATAGAACTTTTACTGAGGATTCTTCGTCCGTTGTTTTTTCGACCTTGGTTACTTTCATGCAGCCGTTAATTGGCTCGACAATTATTCGATAATTCTTGTTTAGTTTTCCCGCCCATTGACTCTCTCTATCACCGCAAAGCTGATGCCATCTTCCGCCTGGGTCTAGATTCTTAAGATCCCCCATCGAGCTGGCTGTCTCTAATGCGTTATGTCGGAGCTTTACGCCCCTCACGATGTCGGACCTATATTTCTTGCACTTCTTTTCGTCGGTACATATTTCCTCGATCCTTTTACTAGCATAGAGTATTTCCATCACTGTAACCAATCGTGTTACATCATATAGTTCGTAATTATCTTATCATGTAACCAATTACGTTACATGAATATCTTATAGGCTTGAATTGTCATCCTTCTGGAATCAGGCCTCTTCGCCTTGGCCGTGGAGCTCGCACACTCTAAAGATGTTCTTAAAACAGCCTTAAAGATTTTGGACATATGCGCTGGCAGCGTACAATACGCATGTTTAGCATGATTGAGATCTAAAGGGAGGGGAGCGCGCGGTGGAAGTGCTGGTTGTTGGCAATACTTCGTATGTCGATGACGACTTTTGCGCCAAGGCGTTCCCTGGGGACCATGTTCAGGTTGTGGCTGCGAGCGACGCGCAGCGCGACGGGTCGCCGGCTCCCTCGTCCTGGAACGAGCTGCTGCAACACCTGGACCAGGCCTACGAGTTCGATCGCGTGGTCTATCTCTCTACCTACCTCACGCCGCATACCGAGACCTTTGGCGACATCGAGCTGCTGCGCTCGGTCTTTCGCGCCTGCATGGACCGCCAGGTGCAACTGCTGTTTGTGACGGGGCCGGCAGGGGCGGATGGCGACGTCGATGCCGCGGGTCAAACCGGCAAGGGCATCATTGCCTGCGCGGCCAACGACCTGTGCCGCTACTATGCGGCCCACGACGGCATCCAAGCTAAGATCTTGCACGTGCCCTATCTGTACACCGCCTCGCCGGCGCTCAACGATCCGTTTTTGGTGCCGTTGTTCCAAGCCTGTTCGCATGGCTCGCTCGCGCTCAAGAACAGCGCGGATTCGCCGCTCCAGGCCCTGTGCGCCGAGGAGTTGGCTGTCTTGGTGCGCCGCATCTTCGATAGCTGGGATCCTGCGTTTGAGGAGCTCGGCGTTGCGGACAGTTTTGCGCACACGCTGGGCGACCTGGGCGGGGCCCTAAAACGCCTGTTCCCGGGGCTCCAGGTAACCTATGGCGACGACGCGGAAGCCTCCGTGGTACCGAGCGATGCCATCCGCAAGCGCTATGGCTGGTTCCAGCGCTACGACGTGCTCACCGATCTTTCGACCATACATGCCCGCTGGGAGCAGTCCCGCGCGGGAAAGCGCCATCCGCTGCACCATGCCATCGACCGCATGCGCGAGTATACGCTGCCCGTCATGTGCATGGAGACCGTGCTCGCATGGGTGCTCTTTGAGGTGCTGGAGCGGGTGTTTTCGCAATCGGCTCAGCTTAATGTGCTTGACTATCGCCTGTTGTATGTGGTGCTGATCGGCACGCTTTACGGGCTCGATTTTGGCCTGGTCGCGGCACTGCTGGCTTCGATTGGCCTGGCCGCGAGCTACTTTACCCAGTATGGCTACACCTTCCAGGGCCTGTTCTACGAGCCCTCTAACTGGCTACCGTTTATCGCCTACTTTGTGGTGGGTGCCGTGTGCGGCTATGTGCAGCTGCGCAACCGCGAGGCGCTCAAGGCCGAGCGCGCCGAGAACGAGCTCGTGCGCAACCGCAACGACTTTTTGGGCCGGCTCTACCACGATGCCATCGAGGATAAACAGGCCTACAAGCGGCAGATCGTGGGGCGCCACGACAGCTTTGGCAAGATTTTCGCCGTGACGCAGGAGCTCGACGTGCTCAATCCGCGCGATATCTATCGCAAGTGCTGCGAGCTGCTCGGCGAGATTTTGGAAAACGACACGGTGACGATCTACCACGTTTCGGGTGAGGCGTTTACGCGCCTAGTCGCCGCGAGCCCGGCAATTTCTGGCGATGCGCTGCGCTCGTTGGCGCTCGAGGATCTTAAGGCCATGATGGAGGGCGTGGACCACTCGGGCCTGTGGGTGAACCGCAAGCTGGTACCGGGACTGCCCATGTTCGCCTACGTGATGGAGCGCGACGGGGCACCGGCAATCTTTATCTTTGTGCGCCACGTGGCCGAGAGCCAAATGACCCTCTATTACCAAAACCTGTTCCGCATTTTGTGCGGCTTGGTGGAAAGCGCGCTGGGGCGCGCCTTCGATTACGAGGCCGTGGCGCAGGATAAGCGCTGTATTGCGGGCACGCGTGTGCTTAAGCAGGATGCCTTCGGTCGCGAGCTTGCTACCGAGCAGGCGCTTGCGGACAGCAAGATGGGGAGCTATTTGCTTTTGCGTGTGATGCCAGGAATGGAGTCCGTCGGCGAGCTGGTCGGGGCGATTGGATTGGCGATTCGCGAGAGCGATGCTGCGGGCCTTGTCGACGATACGCTTTATTTGCTCATGCGTCAGGCCATCGAGGCCGACCTGCCCATTATTAGCGCACGTTTGGCCTCCAAGCAGATTGCCGTTGAGCATGTCGACGGTGAGGGCGTTGTGGAACTGCTGCGGCAGATTGCTCCCGCCGGCTCCGATGACGAGGGGGATGCTGCTTGACCTCGCTTGTTATCGCCGTGCTGCTATTGATAATCCACGCGCTGGTGTGCCTGGTGCTCTGGACGCTCATGAAGTTAGGCCTGCTCCCGGTCCGCGGGCACATGCTTGCCGTAATAGTACTCGTTCCGCTGTGGGGCCCCTTGCTGGTGCTGCTGCTCTGCGCGCGTAGCCGGGCTTTTTGCGATGCGTCTTGCGCCAGCACGCTGGAATCGCTGCGCCTAAACGACGAAATGCGTCGCGGTGTGCTGGTGCAGGGCCGCGATACCGATGCCGGCGTGGTGCCGCTCGAGGAGGCGCTCATCGTCAATGACGCGGGCGACCGCCGGCGCCTTATGCTCTCTATGCTCACCGAGGACCCGGGCGCCTATCTGGCGCAGCTCCAGGCCGCTAAGCTTAACGACGACGTTGAGGTCGCGCACTATGCCGCGACGGCTGTGGCGCAGATCTCCAAGGAGTCCGACCTTAAACTGCAGCAGCTGGAGCGAGCGTTTAAGGCCGATCCCAGCGCGCAAAACTTGGATGAGTACTGCGACTACCTTGGCGACTATTTGGCCTCTGGTCTGGCCGAGGGGCGCGTGGCGCAGATTCAGCGCCAGCAGTATGCCCGCCTGCTCGCGCGTCGTTGCGAGCGCGAGGACGGGGCGGCGCTGCGCATTCGCTATGCCACGGCGCTGGCCGATGCCGGCGAGCTGGACGAGGCCGAGGCCGTGACCACACAGCTTGTGGCAGATGCGCCGGACGAACAGGAAGCTTGGATGCTCCGTTTGCGTCTTGCTGTGGCGCGCCACGATGGCGAGGGCGTGCAGCAGGTGATCGACGCGATTGACAACCAGCATGTGTATTTGAGCGCCGACAACCGCGAGAAGCTGGCATTTTGGCGCGATGGGGAGGTGGCCCGATGAGCGTGGTGCAACATATCCGCGACCGTGCGGGCCATTTTCGCTGGATGGGGCTGCTCGTGGTGTGGGCGGTCTTTATCGCCATGGCCGCTGTCCTGTTGATTGAGCGTGCCGGCGTGCAATACAGCGCCGGGCAGCATAAGCTGGGCATGCTCGCCGCCACCGATGCCACGCCCGCAAGCTCGGCAATCTTTGGCCAAAAGCCTACGTGTCTCGTTATTTCCGACAGCGATCAAGACAGCGTTGACGAGGTCAAGGAGCAGTTCGACCAGATTCTGCTCGACATGAAGATCGCGCACCGTGATGTCGACATTGCCACCGATGGCGCGGATGCTATTCCCTCGCTTACGTCTTTTGACCGCGTGATCGTGCTGATGCCCTCGCTCGACGTGCTGGGCACGCACCTCACCGACCTTATGAGTTGGGTGAGCGCCGGTGGTTCGCTGATGCTCGCCATGACCCCGGAGAACTCCGGTTACTTGCAGGCGATTGCGCCCAAGTTGGGTATCGATACCGTGGGTTATGAGTACACCACGGCCGAAAGTATCGTCCCGAGTAAAGACTTTATGCTGGGCGGTGGCCAACGCTACGAGTTCTCGGATCCCTTTAAATCGTCGCTGCTGGTTTCGCTGCGCGAGACGGCGCATGTGTGGGCCAAAACCGGCGATACGGGTGCGCCCCTTGTTTGGTCGAGCGATTGCGGCAGCGGTCGTACCGTGGTGTGCAACATCGGTATCTACGACAAGGTCATGCGCGGTTTCTATGCTTCGGCCATAAGCCTGCTGGGCGATGCCACGGCCTACCCGGTCATCAACAGTGCCGTTTTCTATCTGGACGACTTTCCTAGCCCCGTGCCCTCGGGCGATGGCATCTTCATCAAGCGCGACTACGGCCTTTCCATTGCCGACTTTTATGCCAAAGTCTGGTGGCCCGATCTGCAAAAGCTCGCGCAGAAGTACGACATTCGCTACACGGGTGTGATGATCGAGAACTACGAGGACGTGGTCAACCAGGTCGAGCCGGTACGCCAGGCGGATACCACGCAGTTCCGCTACTTTGGCGGTATGCTGCTGCAGATGGGCGGCGAGCTGGGTTTTCATGGCTACAACCACCAGCCGCCGGCGCTTTCGGATACTGACTATGGCACGCTCTACAGCTACAAGACGTGGAAGAACAAGGACACGCTCGTCGCGGCGCTCAACGAGCTCATCGCGTTCCAAGACGAGGTCCTGCCCAATGCGCATGGCTCGGTCTATGTGCCACCGTCGAATATCCTTTCGGCCCGGGCGCGCAAGATTATCGGCAAAGACGTGCCGCGCATTAAGACCATCGCCAGCACGTATTTTGAGGACGGAACCGACCTGCCCTACGTGCAGGAGTTTGGCGTGGCGAGCGATGGCATCGTTGAGCAGCCGCGCATTGCCTCGGGCGGCATGGTCGACGATACCTACATGCGTCTGGCCGCGGTGTCCGAGCTCAACATGCACTACGTGAGCACGCACTTTATGCACCCGGATGACCTGCTGGATCCCGATCGTGGCGCCAAGGAGGGCTGGGAGGTTTACAAGGGCGGCCTGACCGACTACCTTGACTGGCTGACCACGTCGGCGCCCGACCTGCGCCACCAGACGGGCTCAGAGTGCTCGGGTGCCATCCAGCGTTTTTCGTCCGTGACGGTGAGCGTGGATACGAGCGACGATGCTTGGACGCTCAGCCTGGGCAACTTCCATGACGAGGCATGGTTCATGTTCCGTGCCAATAACGGCGAGCCGGGCTTGGTGTCCGGTGGCGAGATAACGCATCTGACGGGCAACCTGTACCTGGTCAAGGCGACGGACAAAACGGTGACGATTGAGCGCAGGGAGGGTGGCGACCGATGAGAATCTGTTTGGTGCTCGAGGGCTGCTACCCCTATGTGCACGGCGGCGTGTCTACCTGGATGCACGGCTATATCCAATCCATGCCCGAGCACGAGTTTGTGCTGTGGGTGATTGGCGCGCATGCCGCCGACCGCGGTAAGTTTGTCTACGAGCTGCCCGGTAATGTGGTCGAGGTACACGAGGTATTTTTGGATGACGCCCTGCGCCTGTCCGGTGAGCAGCATGAAGCCAGTTTTAACGATCGCGAACGCGAGGCATTACGTCGCCTGGTGTCGCTCTCCAATCCGGACTGGGACGTGCTATTCGACATCTTCCAGCGCCGCCGCGTGCATCCGCTCTCGTTTTTGCAGAGCCGCACGTTTATGGACATCTTCCGCGATGTGTGCCTGACCGAATACCCCTACGTTCCGTTTGCCGACGCCTTTCACACCATGCGCTCCATGTTGCTTCCCGTGCTGTACCTGCTAGGTGGCGAGGTTCCCGTGGCGGACGTGTACCATGCGATCTCGACCGGCTACGGCGGCCTGCTTGCCTGTCTGGGCTCGAGCGTTCACAACGCGCCGGTGCTGCTGACTGAGCACGGCATCTACACGCGCGAGCGCGAGGAAGAGATCATTCGCGCCGACTGGGTGGTGCCCTCGTTTAAGGACCGCTGGATTCGCTTTTTCTACGTGCTGTCCGAGGAGATCTACCGCCGTGCCTTCCGCGTGACGAGCCTGTTCCATAACGCCTGCAAGACGCAGGTCGACATGGGCTGCGATGCATCCAAGTGCCTGGTCATTCCCAACGGCATCCAGTTCGACCGCTTTAAGGGCATTCCCCTCAAGCCCGATGACGGCTGGGTGGACATTGGCGCGGTGGTGCGTCTGGCGCCCATCAAGGACGTTAAGACCATGATCTACGCCTTCTTTGAGCTGCACGAGCGGCTGCCGCAGGTGCGCCTGCACATTATGGGCGGTGTGGATGACGAGGAATATGCAGCCGAGTGCCATGCGCTCGTCGATACCCTGGGCGTGCGCGACCTGAACTTTACCGGCCGCGTGGATGTGGTCGAGTATATGCAAAAGCTCGACTTTACGATCCTGACGAGTATCTCCGAGGGCCAACCGTTGAGCGTTTTGGAGTCGCTCGCCGCGCGTCGCCCCTGCGTGACGACCGAGGTCGGCTGCTGTCGCGAGCTGCTGGAGGGCGCGCCGGGAGATGACTTTGGTATCGCCGGTTTTGTGACCCCGCCCATGTATCGCAAGGGCCTGGCCGACGCCATGGAGCGCATGTGCGCGAGCCGTGCCCGCCGGCTGGAGATGGGGGAGCGCGGTCAGCGCCGCGTGGCGACCTACTACCTGCACGAGCAGATGCTCGCCAACTATCGCGCGCTGTACGACGAGACAGCCCGCGCGTTTAACCTGCCCAAGAAGGAGGTGTAGCCGATGGCCGGAATTGGTTTTGAGCTCAAGCGCCTGTTTAAGCGCAAGGGCCTGTTTGCGACGATGCGCGCCTATGGCTACGCCGGCATCGTATGCACGGGCCCCATGCTGCTGGGCGTGTTGCTGCAGGTGGGCATTCTGATGCTGTGCGGCGCGTGGGGCGTGGACCGTGCCAACCAAGACCTGCTGGTGTGCATGGTGACGTACACGCTGCTGACATCGCTCGTGCTGACGAGCTTTTTCTCCATGCCGGTCACGCGCTTTTTGGCCGATATGCTCTTTGCCGAGCGCGAGGACGAGATCCTGCCTTCGTTTTGGGGCTCCAATGCCATCATGCTCGTCGCGGGTACCGTGCTCTACGGCATCTTTCTGCTGTTCTCGGGCGCCACACTGCTGCAGGGGCTGCTGTGCCTGTTCCTGTTCAACATCATGATTGTCAACTGGAACGGCATGAGCTACCTCACGGCCATCAAGGACTATCAGGGCATTCTGTGTAGCTTCGCCGCCGCCATTGGCGTGGCGTGCCTGTGCGCTCTGGGGGCTCTAGCGCTGGGCCTGCCGCCCGTCGAGGGCCTGCTTGCGAGCATTGCGTTGGGTTACGGGGTCATGCTCGTTTGGGACGTCGTGCTGCTGTACGGCTATTTTCCGCAGAGCGATTGCAGCCCCTGGCGCTTTTTGCATTGGCTCGACCAGTTTATGCCGCTCGCGCTCACAGGGCTCTTTACCAACTTGGGACTCTTTGCCCACCTGGTCATTATTTGGGCAGGACCGATTGGCGTGCAGGTCAAGGGCTTGTTTTACGGCGCGCCTTACCACGACGTTCCGGCGCTCATCGCCTTTTTGACCATCCTCGTCACGACCGTCAACTTTGTGGTGTCGGTCGAGGTCAATTTCTATCCGCGCTACCGCGAGTACTACAGCCTGTTTAACGATGGCGGCGTGGTGGGCGACATTATGGTGGCCGAGGAGGAGATGCTCGCTACGCTCAATCGGGAGCTGCGGTTTTGCGCGCTCAAGCAGCTGTTTGTGACGGCGGCGGTGATCTCGCTCGAGACCACGGTGCTCTCGGCCCTGCCGCTCGGCTTTAACAATCTGATGCACGGATATTTCCGCACGTTGTGCGTGGGCTACGGGCTGTATGCCGTGGGCAACACGATTCTGCTCATCTTGCTGTACTTTACCGACTACAAGGGCGCCGTACTGGCCTCGGGGCTGTTCGCGGGTGTGGCGGGGCTGGCAACGGTTGTCTCGCAGTTTTTTCCGCAGCAGTTTTACGGCTTTGGCTTTTTGCTGGGCGCGGCGGTGTTTTTTGTCGTGGCGCTGATGCGGCTCGATACCTATACTGCCAACTTGCCGTATCGTATCCTGAGCCAGCAGCCTATTGTGGCGACCGACAAAGAGGGTTGGTTTACCGAGCTGGGCCGCGCGCTCGACCGTGTCGAGCAGCGCTACGAGAAGCAGCGTCTTGAGGACGAACCACATGGCGCGTTTGAGTGCATGGTAGTCCGCTTGTATCAACAACATTGGGGAGGTTCTGATGATCGATAAGTTGATGTCTCGCCGCTGTCTGATCGAGGCGGCTGCCGGCGCGCTGCTGCTTTCGGGCTGCTCATCTCAGGACGAATCCTCGACAAATAAGGTAAAAAAGCAGGACAAGATTAAAAAGGCCGAGGCCTCCGACCAGTCCAAGCATCTGCGCGATAAGGACGAGCTGTACGAGGTCTACGACGACTCGGACATTGTGACCATGTACCTGACGGTCTCGCGCGGCAACAGCTCCGAGAACACGGACCATAGTTGGGCCGAGATCAACACGTACTCGGTGTATGACTATGCCGACATGGGCGTGACGCGCTATCAGGTTATGGGCCTGCTGCAGGCGGGCGACGAAGAAGGCCCGGTGGCCGGCGAGGTTGGCTATGGCGAGGAAGCGCCCAATGCCACCGTGCAGGTGCGCGGCCAGACATCGAGCTCCTACACGCAAAAGAATTACAAGGTGGAGCTCAAAAAGGGCAAGGGCACCTGGCGCCAACAGCGCGCGATTGCGCTCAACAAGCACATGGGCGAGGGTATGCGTTTTCGCAACAAGATGGCCTACGACCTTATCCGCGGGATTCCCCAGATGATGGGCCTGCGCACGCAGTTTGTGCATCTGTGGGTGTGCGACCAGACCGAAAAGTCCAACGATACCTTTGAGGACTACGGCCTGTTTACGCAGGTGGAGCAGCTCAACAAGACGGCGCTTAAGGCACATGGCCTGGATAAGAGCGGGCACCTGTACAAGGTGAACAGCTTTGATTTCCATCGCTACGAGGACACCATTAAGCTTGCCGACGATCCCGACTACAACCAGGCAAACTTTGAGGGCATGCTCGAGATTAAGGGCGATTCGGACCACACCAAGCTCATCGAGATGCTCGATGCGCTCAACGACGAATCGCAAAAGATCGATGACGTGCTCGACACCTACTTTGATACCGAGAACCTGGTCTATTGGCTGGCGTTTCAGATTCTGACGGGCAACTGCGATACGCAGAACCGTAACTGCTATCTGTATAGCCCGCTCAACTCCAATACGTGGTACATCCTCGATTGGGACAACGACGGCATGCTGCGTAAGCTCGAGCTTTCTCTTGCCGGGTTCTCGGACTATGCGAGCTGGGAGCGCGGCGTAAGCAACTACTGGGGCAACGTGCTATTCAATCGTGCACTGCGCAGCGCATCGTTCCGCAGTGAGCTCGAACGCGCCGTGAAGGACCTGCGCTCGTATATGACCGAGGCACGCCTGAGCAAGATGATCAAGCACTATCGCGAGGTGACCGAGTCGCTCGTCTTTGCCGCCCCCGATATCGATAACCTGCCCGTGACAAAGGACCAATACGAGCAGATCGCCGCGGCGATTCCCTCCGAGATCGAGGAGAACTATAAGAGCTACTGCGAGAGCTATAAAAAGCCCATGCCGTTCTACATTGGCGTGCCGCAGATCGATAACGGTAAGCTGCGCATTAACTGGGATGCGTCCTACGACTTTAAGGCGCGTGACATTCGCTATACCGTGGAGCTGGCGCGCGACTATGCCATAAGCGTCGTGCTTTTTAAGGCCGAGGACGTGCTACTTCCCGAGGTGACCTGCGATGCGCCCGATGCCGGCCAGTATTTTGTGCGCGTGCGCGCCACCAACTCAGACGGCTATACGCAAGATGCGTTTGACTACTATGTGACCGACGACGGCAAGCACTACGGCATGAAGTGTTTTTACGTGCAGGACGGCGGTAAGGTCGTGGAGGACACGTATGAGGAGGGCTAGCGCGCTGCTTGAGCGCTTGGCGGCTCCGCCCGTGCGTGCAACGCAGGAGCGTTACCGCCACGAGCTCAAATATCTCATTAACGAGGGCGAGCACGCCGCGCTTGCCTGCCGTATGGCCCCGGTCTTTAACCTGGACAAACATGCGCAGGCGGGCGGCTATACCATCCGCAGCCTGTACTTTGATGACTACTGCAACTCGGCCTATGAGGAAAAAGACGCCGGCATCCTCATGCGCAAAAAGTATCGCGTGCGCATCTATAACGGCAGCGACAAGGTGATTAAGCTCGAGCGTAAAAAGAAGTACGGCAGCTGGATCTACAAGGAGGACGCGCCGCTCACGCGTGGCGAGTTTGAGCAGATTCTGGCCGGTGACTACGACTTTTTGCTGAGGAGCCCCTATCCGCTCTGTCGCGAGTTCTACATCGAGTGCATCTGCAATATGATGCGCCCGCGGACCATCGTGGACTACGAGCGCGAGCCGTGGGTGATGGACGAGGGCACCGTGCGCATTACCTTTGATAGCAACGTGCGCGCTGCGGTGGGGAGCTTTGACATCTTTGACGCGACCTTGCCCGCATTGCCCGTGCTGGAGCCCGGCAAGCTGGTGATGGAGGTCAAGTTTACCGAGTTTTGTCCGCAGCTGGTGCGCGATATGGTGCCGCCGGGTGCGGCCGAACTCACGGCGGTCTCTAAGTACTGCCTGTGTTATGACAAGACCGCCTACCTGCGCGGTTTTAACTACTGGGAATCGGATTTTGAGAACCGAGGGGATATTTAGACCATGAGCACTAGGGACTTTTTTAAGAACTCCGTCTTGGAGGCGTTTGGTCAGGTCGACGCTGCCAAGATTGGCCTGTCGCTGCTCGTGGCGCTCGCCATGGGCATCCTGATCTACTACGTGTACAAGCGCTTTTTTACTGGCGTGGTCTATTCGCGCAGTTTTGCCGTGACGCTCGTGGGCATGTGCGTGCTCACCTGCATGGTCACGCTCGCGATCTCGACAAACGTGGTCATTTCGCTTGGTATGGTCGGTGCTCTGTCTATTGTCCGCTACCGTACGGCGGTCAAGGACCCGCTCGACCTGCTGTATCTGTTTTGGTCCATTACCACGGGCATTACGGCGGGAGCTGGTATGTATGCGCTCGTAGGACTCACGGCAGTGGTGATCGTGGTGATGATCGCCGGCTTTGCGAGCCATCAGGACAAGGCACGCGTGTACATGATGGTCATCCACTACACGGGTCAGACCACCGGCGATGATATCGTGCGTGCATTTGGGCGCATCAAGTTTTCCGTCAAGTCCAAGACGATGCGCGGCGACAAGGTCGAGATGGCCGTTGAGGTGTTCTCGGACGGTGTGGATATGCCCTATGCCGACGCCATCCGCGCGCTCGATGGCGTTGAGGACCTGACGCTCATCCAATACAACGGCGAGTACCACGGGTGATTTTGTTCCGGCGTTCTAACGAACGCCGGACCGCTCGACGCTGCTTGCGCTGACGTTTTCTCGACCTGGGTGGGCTAGTCTTGGTTTTGTTTTATGTAAGGGATGATGTCGCATGGACGTGCAACAGCTAGAAGAGGCCTGGGCTGCAAGGGCTGGCGCGCGTGAGGCGCGTCTTGTTGCTGGCCCGCATGTGCCGGCGGCGCTGTCGCTGCTGGGGATTGTGCGGCCCGGTGATCGCCTGGTTGCTTTTGCGGACGACTTTGCCGATGCGTTTGCTCGCGGCTTTGATGGCTGCAATGTTGCGCTGGTGGGGGAGCCTGCGGCTGCGACGATTGCTGCCGCGTCCGAGGGCTTTGATGCTTCGTTTGATGCCGAGGGGCCGCACCTGTGGTGGTTCGTCAACTCTATTGGCGGGTTTGGACTGCGCGTGCCCGATCTGCGTGCCCTGGGCCGCGCGGCTCGCGAGGCGCATGCGCTGCTTGTGGTGGATAACACCGTGGCAGGTGTTTTTGGATGCGATCCATTGCGCTTGGGTGCCGCGCTGTCGCTCGAGGCACTCGACCGTGTGTGTGCCGGCGAAGCTCCGCGCAAGCTCGTCGCCGTCTCGGTGGCGCGCTCGCAGCTCAAGCGCCATCGCGTGGATGCCGCCGCAGAGTGCGCACACGCGTTGCTTGCGGACTGCGGTGCGTCTGCGCTTGGCCTGTCTGCCGAGGAGACCGACGTGCTAGAACGCGGGCTGTCCTCGCTCGATGCTCGCATGCAGGCGCACTTCGATCGCGCCCGTGCGCTGGCCGAGTATCTGGCTGCTAACGAGATGGTGTGTAACGTTCGCTATCCTGGGCTGGGTTCGCATCCCGATCATGCGGTTGCAACGGGAATCCTCGAGCACGGCTTTGGCCCGGCAGTTGAGTTTGACCTTATCGAGCGAAGTGCGGGTGAGCTGTTCGACACATTGCCGGGGGAGTTCCGCACGTCGCCCGCCGGCGGCGCAACGACACGCCTTTCGGCCCCACGCGGCAAGCAGGGGAGCACCATCCGCCTCTTCGCTGGCACCGACGACCCCCTAACCGTAGCCGACGCCCTAGACAACGCCCTCCGTAACTAGCTATTTTGGGGCTTGTCTCGGGGGAGTCTTATTTGGGACGGGCTTTTTTAGCTACTTTGGGACTGGGCCGTGGGGGACTGCGCCACGAAAACGGCCTATCTACTACGTTTAACCCTTAGGGGTCGACCATACCTGCCTTTTTTGAAAATTGGCAAGCTGTCTACCAGCGGTTTTGTTTTCACGAAATCTGGTGTGGTAGAGGGTGTTCAACTAAACGTAGTAGATAGGCCCATTTTATGGCGCGCGCCTCAATTCGTTCGTGCGGCGGATCAATAATCAGACCAAATAGACTACTTTGCGTTGATGCTGGCGATGAGGGCGTCGGCTTTGGTGGCGATGACGCTGTTGATGTCGGTCTGCAGCTCCTCGTAGACCGCTATGGCTCGCTCGCCGGCGGGGGTGAGTGTGGATCCGCGGGCGCCGTCGCGCTCGATGAGCTTGCAACCCAGCTGTCCTTCTGCCTCATTCACGATGCGCCATGCTTTGGAATACGCCATGCCCATGCTCTTGGCGGCGCGGTTGAGCGAGTGCTCGCGCGCGATGCCCTGCAGCAGCAAGACGCAACCGTGGCCGAAGACGCCCGGCAGGTCTTTGTCGCACGCTTGAATGACCAATTTTGCCGTCGTCTTGTACTCCATGCGCTTCACGTCTCCCCGCTAAAGTGTTTGCTGGGCAAACGCATAGCCTGCGTCAAGCCCTCGTGTGCTCTTCTTAAATCATGCATTGTAGCAGTCAAAGTGCGCTAAGATACTTCCCCAGTATTGGGCGCCCAAGGTTGGGCTGGGTCCTACGAGGCCTGCAGCCGACCGGTCGCATGGAAAAAGGAGAAACATGGCTACGTTCTTTCCCGGTGAGTCCCACACGTTTTCGGAGTATCTGCTGGTCCCTGGTTATTCGTCCTCGCAGTGCATCCCCAACAACGTCTCTCTTAAGACGCCGCTAACCCGCTTTAAGCGCGGTGAGAAGCCGGCAATCACCCTGAACATCCCCATGGTTTCCGCCATCATGCAGTCCGTCTCGGGCGTCGACATGGGTGTCGCGCTCGCTACCGAGGGTGGCCTGTCCTTCATCTACGGTTCCCAGACCCCCGAGTCCGAGGCCGCCATGGTCAAGGCCGTCAAGGATCACAAGGCCGGCTTCGTCCAGTCCGATTCCACGCTGACCCCCGACATGACCATGGAGCAGGTCATCGAGCTCAAGGAGAAGACCGGTCACTCCACCATGCCGGTTACCGACGACGGCACCCCCAAGGGCAAGCTCCTGGGCATCGTCACCAGCCGTGACTACCGTCCCAGCCGCGATGACCACCAGAAGAAGGTTGCCGAGTTCATGACCCCGCGTGAGCAGCTCATTGTGGGCGACAAGAACATCAGCCTCAAGGTCGCTAACGACGTCATCTGGGACAACAAGCTCAACGCTCTGCCCATCGTCGACGACAACGATCACCTCATGGGCATCGTTTTCCGCAAGGACTACGACAGCCACAAGACTAACCCCAACGAGCTGCTCGACGGTGACAAGCGCTACATGGTCGGCGCCGGTATCAACACCCGCGACTATGCCGAGCGCGTGCCGCTGCTCATCGAGGCCGGTGCCGACGTTCTGTGCATCGACTCCTCCGAGGGTTTCAGCGAGTGGCAGAAGCGCACCATCGAGTGGATCCGCGCCAACTACGGCGAGGACGTCAAGGTCGGCGCCGGTAACGTCGTCGACGCCGAGGGCTTCCGCTTCCTGGCCGACTGCGGTGCCGACTTCATCAAGGTCGGTATCGGTGGCGGTTCCATCTGCATTACCCGCGAGACCAAGGGCATCGGCCGTGGCCAGGCCACCGCGCTGATCGACGTCTGCCGCGCTCGTGACGAGTACTACGAGGAGACCGGCATCTACGTGCCCGTGTGCTCCGACGGCGGCATTGTCTACGACTACCACATGACGCTCGCCCTTGCCATGGGTGCCGACTTTATGATGCTGGGCCGCTACTTCGCCCGCTTCGACGAGAGCCCGACCGAGCGCGTCAA
>CAKUEU010000004.1 GCA_934646865.1 uncultured Collinsella sp.
CTGTTCACCTTTATCATGTGCTTTTGCATGGTGCTCTGGATGAGCATCTACAACGTTGCCCTGCAGCATGGGGCCATCAACGGCGAGGTTGTTGCCGCCGCGTGGCTCGGCTTCCCCGTTGCCTACGTTTTTGCCATGTGCTGCGACTGGTTTGTCGCCAGCCCGCTCGCCAAGGGTTTCGCCTTTAAATTCCTGGTCACGCCAGGCAAGAGCTCGCCGATTGCCATGACGCTCGCCGTCAGCTCCTGCATGGTCATTCCTATGGTCATCATCATGTCGCTCTACGGTGCGTGCGAGGGCCTGTTCCACATGCCCGGCGGCCCGCTCGCCAACCTGCAGCTGCTGCCGACGATGTGGCTCGTTAACATTCCGCGCAACTTTATCATGGCTCTACCTTGGAACCTGCTGGTGGCCGGTCCGGTTGCTCGCTTTGTCTTCCGCCGCGCCTTCCCCATGGGCACGGTCTTTGCCGAGCCGCACATGGAGCTCGTGCGCATGCCGGGCGCTCCCGTTGCCGATGCCGTCAATGAAGTTGCCGAGAGCATGGACGCCGAGCCCGCCTGCTAGACAGCAGCTCAAAACCAAACCGCCAAACGGACCCGAGCAATTCCTTTTTTGTAGACGTTGTCGCGCGGCTACGGGCGGGAAAGGTCCCAACGGTTAACATATACTCCATATGGGTAAAGAGACCAAAGCGCTGCCGCGGGGCGGCGCTTTGCGTTTGAAAAAAACTAGCTCGTCTAAGAGGAACTAGCATGTTAGACCGTTTTACCGATCGCGCGCGCAAAGTCATGTCCATGGCCAAGCAAGAAGCGCTCGATCTTCACTCAAATAAGGTGGGCACCGAGCACCTGCTGCTCGCGCTTGCCAAGGAGGACGAGGGCATTGCCGCCGAGGCACTGCGTTCGCTCGACATCTCCTACGATGACATCATGGATACTCTCAAAGAGGTCCAGACCACGGTTCCCGAGCCCAGTGAGGAGACCGAGGCGGCCAAGCTCGCCTTTACGCCGCTCGTCATTAGCGTGATGGAGCGTTCATTCCGCGTGGCGCGTGAGAACAACCAGACCTACGTGTCGACTGAGCACTTGCTGATCGGCATCGTCGAAGAGGGCAACGGCATGGCCATGGACATCCTCATGCGCCTGGGTGTGTCGTCCGCCTCCATCAAAAAGGCTATCGAGAAACTCACCGCCAAGGACCAGGATAAGAAGCGTCCGCTCGCTGGCGCCGGTGCTGGTCGTCCCGGTACGGGCCTGCCGTTCTTTAGCGGCTCGGATGCCTCCCAGCAAAAGGGGAGCGGTACCGATACACTTAAGCAGTTCGCGACCAACCTTACGCAGAAGGCGCGCGACGGCGAACTCGATCCGGTGATCGGCCGCGAAAAGGAAGTTCAGCGTATGATGGAAATTCTTTCGCGTCGCACCAAGAACAACCCGCTCATCCTGGGCGACCCTGGCGTGGGTAAGACGGCCATTGTCGAGGGTCTGGCCCAGCAGATCGCTGCCGGCAACGTGCCCGAGAACCTCATGAACCAGAATATCTGGACGCTCGACCTGCCGGGTCTCGTTGCGGGCGCCAAGTATCGCGGTGAGTTCGAGGAGCGCCTCAAGAACGTGATCCAGGAGGCAACCGAGGCCGACGACGTCATCCTGTTTATCGATGAGATGCACACCATCATCGGTGCCGGTTCCGCCGAGGGCTCCATCGATGCGAGCTCCATGCTCAAGCCGGTGCTCGCGCGCGGCGCTTTCCAGATTATCGGTGCCACCACGGCCGAGGAGTTCCGCAAGTACCTCACCAAGGACCCGGCCTTCGAGCGTCGCTTCCAGACCATCGATGTCGAGGAGCCGAGTGTCGAGGACACCGTCAAGATCCTGACCGCGCTCAAGCCGCGCTACGAGGAGCACCACCATGTGCGCTATACGCAGGGTGCTATCGAGGCCGCCGCGAACCTTTCCAACCGCTATATCCAGGATCGCTTCCTGCCCGATAAGGCCATCGACCTCATTGACGAGGCCGGTGCCCGCGCTCGCATCGTCGCGAATCGCGCGCCCGAGCCGGTGCGCGAGGCCGAGCATCGCATCGAGGAGCTCA
Source organism: uncultured Collinsella sp. (assembly GCA_934646865.1). Lineage (GTDB taxonomy): Bacteria > Actinomycetota > Coriobacteriia > Coriobacteriales > Coriobacteriaceae > Collinsella. Next base: position 2,098 of record CAKUEU010000004.1, read on the forward strand.
AGGCCGCCGCGCAGGAGGCCACCGAGAGCGACGACATGAACAAGGCCGCCGAGATCACCGAGCAGCAGAAGGCTGCCGAGATTGAACTCGCCGAGGCCAAGGCTGCCTGGACGGCCGAGCTCGACGCCAGCCCGCTCACCATCGATGTCTCCCAGATCGCCGATATCGTGTCCGTGACCTCGGGCGTGCCGGTGTCCTCGCTTACCGAGAGCGAGAGCCGTCGCCTGCTGCAGGCCGAAAGCGTGCTCAAGACGCGCATCATCGGTCAGGATGAGGCTGTCGAGGCGGTCGCCAAGGCCGTACGCCGCAGCCGCTCGCCGCTCAAGGATCCGCGTCGCCCCGGCGGCAGCTTTATCTTCCTGGGTCCCACCGGCACGGGCAAGACCGAGCTCGCCAAGACGCTCGCCGAGTACCTCTTTGGCAGCAAGGATGCGCTCATCAGCTTCGATATGTCCGAGTTCGGTAGCGAGTTCGAGGTCTCCAAGCTCATCGGTAGCCCTCCTGGTTACGTCGGTCACGACGAGGGCGGCCAGCTCACCAAGGCCGTTCGTCGCCACCCGTACTCGGTCGTGCTGTTCGACGAGATCGAGAAGGCGCACCCCGATATCTTCAACATCCTGCTGCAGGTGCTGGAGGAGGGCCGCCTGACCGATAGCCAGGGCAAGACGGTCGACTTCCGCAACACCGTGATCATCATGACGTCCAACGTGGGCGCCCGCGAGATTGCGCAGGATGCGAGCGTAGGCTTTGGCACCACCGGCGAGCAGGGTCTCACGTCGAGTGAGATCCGCGGCCGCGCGATGGGTGAGCTCAAGCGCCTGTTCCGCCCCGAGCTGCTCAACCGTATCGACGACATCGTGGTGTTCCAGAAGCTCTCGGGCGAGAATCTCACCAAGATCGCTCACCTGCTGGTGGACGACCTGCGTCAGCGTTTGATTGCCAACGGCATGAACATCAAGCTTACCGATGCGGCCTATGACAAGATCGTGGCCGAGGGCACCGACCTCACCAACGGTGCGCGTCCGCTGCGCCGTGCTATTCAAAAGCTTATCGAGGACCCGCTGTCCGAGGAGCTTCTGGCCGGCGAGTGGGGCGAGGGCGATACCGTCCTGTGCGATGTGGCCGACGGCAAGTTTGTCTTTAGCCATGGCACGGGTGAGATTCCGGCACCGCGTCCGGCGGGCACGCTCGGTGGTGATACCGCCCCGGCGGCACCGCACACTGGCAGCGCCGCGCCCGTGAGTGGCGGCGTGACCTCGGGCCCCGGCGGCATGATGCAAGCCGGCTCTGGCGCGCTGTAGGGCGTAACAAAACCTTGTGTCCACGAGGGCGTTCCAAAGGAGCGCCCTTTTTCTGTTGAAAAGGCCCCTTCGTTCAAAGTGGATCTCATTAAACATATCAATGGCGTATGCATAAACGTTGATCAAGCGTTGAGGTTGCTTGAAGGGTCCAACGTCCCTTCGGCACGGCCCGTCTAACCTGCTTTATCTTAATAAAGTGGCGTTTCCCCGCCGTTAGCCGATGATGCAAGGGCGCTCGGCGTTTTCGACTGGTTTATGCACGCAAAGTCTGGGAATATACAAGTCGCATGTCTTACTGTCTAACCAGTTGCGCCAAGGAGGCACCATGGATTACAAAATCACCGGCTACGAGCCCGCCCAGCTGTTCCATTTCTTTGAGGAGGTCAGCGCGATCCCCCGTGGATCTGGCAACGAGAAGGGCATCAGCGATTTCCTGGTTGCGTTTGCCAAGGAGCGCGGCCTCGATGTGTACCAGGACGAGGTCTACAACGTCATCATTCGCAAGCCCGCTTCTGCCGGCGCCGAGAATGCCCCGACCGTGATGCTGCAGGGCCACATCGATATGGTGTGCGACAAGTTGGGCTCTGTTGAGCACGACTTTACGACCGATGGTATCGACCTGGTCGTCAAGGACGGCGTCCTCACCGCTAACGGCACCACCCTGGGCGCCGACAACGGCATTGCTGTCGCTCTGATGCTTACTGTGCTCAACGACGATTCGATCGTTCACCCCGCCCTCGAGTGCGTATTCACCACCGACGAGGAGACTGGCCTGGTCGGCGCCGAGACGCTCGACAAGTCCCAGATTAGCGCCCGCACCATGATTAACCTTGACTCCGAGGAAGAGGGCGTTGCCACCGTCAGCTGCGCCGGCGGCGTCGTCGTTACCTACACTTGCCCGATCGCGCGCGAGCACAAGACCGGTAGCACCCTCACGCTCGACATCTCCGGCCTACTGGGCGGTCATTCCGGCAACGATATCAACCTGGAGCGCGGCAACGGCAACCTCATCATGGCCCGCATCATCGACCGCCTGATGGTTGCCGGCGAGCCCGCTATCGTCAGCTTTAACGGCGGCACTAAGGACAACGCCATCAACCGTGAGTGCAAGGCTGTTCTGGTCTACGCCGACCACGCTGCCGCCGAGGTCGCGGCCGAGATCGCCCGTGGCATCATCGCCGACGTCACTGCCGAGCTCGAGGTCTTCGACCCCGGCTTTACCTGCACCGTCGAGATTGCCGATAACGCCGAGGTCGAGGCCATGGACCAGAAGTCCGCACTTGCCCTCATTCGCGCTCTGCGTCTTGCCCCCAATGGTGTGATCCGCCGCAACGTCGCCACCGACGGCTCCGTTGAGGTTTCCTCCAACATCGGCGTGGTCGCCACCTCCGATAACGAGGTCAAGATCATGCTGTCCCCGCGCTCCTCGATCACCTCGCTGCAGAACGAGTTCAAGGACCGCCTCCAGACGCTGGCCGATGTCTTGGGCTTCGACGCCAAGTTCGAGTTCGAGTATCCCGGCTGGAGCTATGCCGAGCATTCGCCGGTCCGCGACGTCTTTGTCGAGAGCTATCGCGAGCTCTTTGGCTCTGAGCTGCGCATCGAGTCCATTCACGCCGGCCTTGAGTGCGGCCTGTTTGCCGAGGCCCTGCACGGCCTGGACGCCATCGCCGTGGGCCCGACGCTCTCCGATGTCCACACCCCGGACGAGAGCATGGAGCTCGCTTCTGCCGAGCGCTTCTACGAGCTGCTCATCGACGTCCTCAAGCGCCTCGCTGCGTAAAGGTTGCGCTAGCAGCAGTCCGAGCCACGTGCTAACGGATTGCAAATGACATTACGAGAGGGGGGGCACCCGAGCTTTTGCGACGGGTGCCCCCCTCTCTTTTGTTTGATAATCGCGAAATTGCGGATACCTAGTTTATATCCGCCCTGATGAGGTCGAGGGTACGCTGGCAGTTTTCGCGGACGGGGCCGAGCATGTGCTCGCGTAGGTCCGCCATGCCGGGCAGGTCGGCGTATTCGTCCATGACCTCTTCCATGCAAATGGGTACCTCGTAGGCGAGGTCCATCATGGTCGCAAAGCAAAACTTCTCGGATAGCCCGGCATCGGTGAGCGCCGCCTCCAGCGCGGGGTCGCCCATGCCGTGGTATCGGCGGATGGCATTGGGGCCGATGCGTCCTACGCGATTCTCGCCACCAACGCTCATGGCAAGGCGCGCTTTTCGCCGCATGCGCTCGTATGCCAGTCCCGACGCGACGTCATACATGGGTGCGAGCGCCGCGTTTGTGCCTTTGCCTAGGATGAGCGAGTAATTTTTGGCGTGCGCATCAGGCGCTCCGATAATAGCGTTATAGAACAACATATAGGTAAAGAGCACAAGGTTCATGTGGTGGGGGACCGTGCTGATCAGTCGTTCTTGAATGTCTCGCGTTGTTGGTCCTCCATCGGCAGTGTATTTTTGGCTTGGCAATACACCGAGCGCCTGGCAAAAGTCTTCCTGATGCAGCCTTTCGATACTTCCGCTGGCATTGACCGTTCTGTCGTAGCGTTCAACGACGAGTGCGGCTTCGTCTTCAAATGTGCAATAAGAGACGTTGGCAGTCGGAATGCCAACACGCTGAGCCGTTTTCATGCAGACGAATTCGTTTAAGGCCTGATGTTTGAACCCAACAACACCATTTTTGAAGATATGGGTAGTGGGGGATGACCCTAGACATTCGCACCATTGGCCACCATGCCAAGCTAGTGCAAATTTGCCTTGGTTGCCACCCAGGGACCAGCTTTCGTTGGAACCCATCCATGTCGCACGTTCGTCATCGCGAATCGCTTTAAGCTTGTGAGCGATTTGAGAATTGGTAAGCGGGCGGTATTCCGAGATCCTGCCGCGGACGGCATCTAATTGATCGGTTTGACAAAACTGAACGGCGCCCGCGCAGTCAAGGCCGATATGACGCAAGAGGGCGACGGGGTTGTTGGATGCAACGTCATGCTCAGCGGCAATAGCGCGACGCTGCTCTTGGCTGTCAGGCAAAAGGCCAAATAGGAACGGTCGGACGATGTTGTGGCCATATGTGCGATTGGAAAGCGGCATTGTTAGCGATAGCGGTGCTCCGCAATAGGCTGGGGCGTATGTAAAGCTACAGAGTCCATGCTCATCTTGCCGGAGTATGCCGGCGGTTTCGCCACAAATGAGGGTCGCAAGCTCTATCTCCGCCATTTATTTCACAACCTTGCAGCCAAAGGAGAGGTCTGAAGTACCGGAAAGGCCTTGCTCGGCTGCAATTTGGGCCAGCAAGGCACCGTAGGAAGATGGCGTTCCTTGTCGAACGGGTCGTCTGCCTACGCTTGGCTTTGGCAGGGCATTCGAGTTCGCGATAGGGAGGTCCACTATCGTCGTCGGATGTTCGGAGGGCGATGCGACGGAGTCGTTATCGCTTTGCGCAAAGAGACCTATGCCGAGTGCGTCAAAGACGACCAGCAGCTTGTCGAGCCGAATGCCGGTGGCGTCTCCGAGCTCGAGCGATGCGAGTAGCCGCTCCGAAACACCGGCTTTTTTAGCGAGGGCGGCACGGGTGAGCCCCTGAGCCTCGCGTGCCTGGCGCACATAGATGCCAGCTTGGCGCGGTGTGGTGATGGGAAGGGTATCCATGGCGATCTCCTAACGTGCAGACTTTTGCACATCAGTATGGCATGCAAAAGTCTGCACGAAAAGGCCTCATGCAAAACTCTGCATGAGGCCTTGTGCTAGCGTTGAGTTTTGAGTTATTGGGTTTGGGCGTTACAGCATCACAATCCCAAGGTGCTCAAGCAAGATCTTAAGCCCGATGAGGATGAGCACGATGCCGCCCACGATGGTGGCAGGTTTTTCGTAGCGCGCGCCAAAGGTGTGGCCAATCGCCACGCCGGCAACGGAAAAGACAAACGTCGTGACGCCGATGAGCGATACGGCGGGCACGATGTCGACCGAGAGCGCGGCAAATGAGATGCCCACCGCTAGGGCGTCGATTGAGGTGGCAATGGCGAGGATCAGGTACTCACCCAGGTCAATCTTTTCGGCATCCTTGCCGTCGCCTTCATTCTCGTCCTCGGTAAAGGCCTCCCACAGCATTTTGCCGCCGATGAAGGCCAAAAGGATAAAGGCGATCCAATGGTCGATGGGTCCGATGATGCCCATGAATTGACTGCCGAGCGCCCATCCGATTACGGGCATGCCGGCCTGAAAGCCGCCAAAGAACAGGCCGAGCACCACGGCGACTTTAAGGTTGATCTTCTTCATGCCAAGGCCCTTGCAGATGGAAACGGCAAAGGCGTCCATCGAAAGGCCAACGGCGAGCAACACGAGCTCTGCGAGTCCCATAGTCTGGCTCCCTCTCTGCGGGCGGGCCCGCGTGTACCTCTTGAGGGAGTAACAAAAAAGACCCGTGGCGTACGCGTTGCGCGCACAGCCACGAGTCTCGTTCATTAAGGCAAGCCAGGCCGCATCGGCCAGTGTGTTGACTTGCCGCGCCACCGGAGGCGAACCCGATCACGCGACTACTCCCTCATTTATGCAAATCCCGATGCTACCACATAAGCAGCTCATTTGGATTGGGGCTCTCAGCTGTGTTCGCTCATTCTGTAAGCATCGGATTTCGCGAGCGCTGCGGGGACAAACCGTGAGAAACTATTTAGCGTTTATGGAGCGTATACGATGGGAGCGATGCCTTGGATAAGAACGAGCTGCAAAAGCGTATGGAACAGGCCATTCGCCTGACGGCACCTGGCCAGCCGATCCGCACCGCCCTCGACATGATCATCGCCGGTCACCTGGGCGCCCTTATCTGCGTCGGCGACACCGAAAACGTGCTCGCCGCCGGCAACGACGGTTTCCCGCTCAACATTTCGTTCACCTCGAACCGCCTGTTCGAGCTTTCCAAGATGGACGGCGCCATCGTCATCGACGGCGACCTCACCCAGATCCTGCGCGCCAACTTTCACCTCAACCCCGATCCCTCGCTCGCCACGAGCGAGACGGGTATGCGTCACCGCACCGCCGCCCGTATGTCGGTGCTCACCGACGCCATCGTGATTTCGGTCTCGGCCCGTCGTGCCGTCGTCAACGTGTACGTCCACGGCAAGAGCTACGAGATCCAGCCCGTCACCACCATCATGAGCTCGGTCAACCAGCTCGTCGCCACGCTCCAGACCACCCGCCAGTCGCTCGATCGCTCCTTGCTGCGCCTGACGGCCCTCGAGCTCGACGACTACGTTACGCTCGCCGACATCACCGGCATCTTCTCGAGCTTCGAGATTATGCAGCAGGCGAAGACCGAGCTTAAGGATTGCATCGTCAAGCTGGGCAACCAGGGCAAGCTCGTGCAGATGCAGCTCGAGCAGCTCGCGGGCTCCAGCATGGATACCGAGTACGACCTGATGATCCGCGACTACGCGAGCGACTCCTCCGAGGCCAATGCCGAGAAGATTCGTGCCGAGCTCGCCCGCATGACGCCTAAGGACCTGTCCGACCCGCAGCACGTGGCGGCGGTTCTGGGTTACGACGATCTGGACGAGGACTCCGTCATGACGCCGTTGGGTCTGCGCACGCTTTCGCGTGTGTCCGTCGTGCGCGACGGCGTTGCCGAGAAGATCGTCGACGAGTACGGCTCGCTGCAGGAACTCATGGACGACATCAGCGAGGACCCCGAGCGCCTGGGCGACTTTGGCGTCAACAACCCTGCCATTCTTGCGGATTCGCTGTACCGCATGAAGGGCACCAAACAGGGGAACGCATAATGGCGCCCGTATGCGCCGTGGTCGTTGCCGGTGGCAGCGGCCAGCGCTTTGGTAACCCCGGTGGCAAGCAGCTCGTCAATGTAGCGGGCCGTCCGCTTATGAGCTGGTCCATCCGCGCGTTCGATCGTAGCGATAAGGTCGGCCACATCGTCGTGGTTTGTCCTGCCGAGCGTCGTGCCGAGATGCGCCGCCTGGCCATCGACCCGTTTGACTATGACACGCCCATCAGTTTTGCCGATGCCGGCGATACCCGCCAGGATTCCACCCGTGCCGGCGTGCATGCGGTTCCGGCGGGTTTCGAATATGTCGCCATTCACGACGGCGCTCGTCCGCTCATTACGACCGAGGCCATCGATCATGCGATCGACGTGCTTGTGGGCGACCGCTCGCTCGACGGTGTCGTGTGCGGTCAGCCCGCGATCGACACGCTCAAGATTGTCGACGGCGATAATATCGTCGAGACGCCGCCGCGCGAGCTCTACTGGGCCGCGCAGACGCCGCAGATCTTTAGCGTCGACGCCATGAAGCGTGCCCATGCCGCTGCTATCGCCGAGGGCTTTATCGGTACCGACGATTCATCGCTGGTCGAGCGCATGGGCGGGCGCGTCCGCTGTGTCCAGAGCCCGCGCGATAACCTTAAGGTGACGGTGCCCGAGGACCTGCGTCCCGTAACCGCGATTCTGCTTGGCCGTATGGCCGAGGGAGAGGACCTTCCCCATGTTCAGTAACCTGCGCATTGGCCACGGCTACGACGTCCACCGTTTGGTGGAGGGGCGTCGATGTATCATCGGCGGGGTTGACATTCCCTACGAGCGCGGCCTGCTGGGCCACTCGGATGCCGATGTGCTCGCGCACGCCTTGGCCGACGCCATTCTGGGTGCCTGCCGCGGGGGAGACATTGGCAAGCTATTCCCCGACACCGATCCCGCCTATGAGGGTGCCGATTCGATGGTGCTGCTTGCCCGCGTGATGGATTATGCGCGCGAGCTGGGCTTTGAGTTTGTCGATGCCGATTGCACCATCGCCTGCCAGCAGCCCAAGATCACCCCGCACCGCGATGCCATGCGCGCGAATCTCGCCCATGCCCTGGGCGTCGACGTCGAAAACGTGGGCGTCGCCGCCACCACGACCGAAAAGCTCGGTTGGGAAGGCCAGGGCGAGGGAATTGGCGCCTGGGCCGTCTGCCTGCTACAGAAAACCGTTAAGGAGTAACGAATGCGTATCTACAACAGCGCTACCCATAAAAAGGAAGAGTTCCAGCCTATCGAGTCCGGCAAGGTCCGCATGTACGTGTGCGGCCCCACGGTCTACGACAACATCCACATCGGCAACGCCCGCACGTTCATCAGCTTCGATGTGATCCGCCGCTGGCTCATCGCGAGCGGCTACGAGGTCACGTTTGCCCAGAACCTCACCGATGTCGATGACAAGATCATCAAGCGCGCCAATGAGCAGGGCCGCACGGCCGCCGAGGTCGCGACGGAGTTCTCCGACAAGTTCATCGGCGTCATGCGTGCCGCCAACGTGCTCGATCCCGATGTGCGCCCCCGCGCCACCAAGGAGATCGGCCCCATGATCGCCATGATCAAGACGCTCATCGAGCAGGGCCATGCCTATGCTGCCGATAACGGCGACGTGTACTTTGCCGTGCGCAGCGATCCCAATTACGGTCAGGTCTCGGGCCGCAACATCGACGACCTGATGGTGGGCGCGCGCATCGAGGAGAACGAGGACAAGAACGACCCGCTCGACTTTGCCCTGTGGAAGGCCGCCAAGCCCGGCGAGCCCAGCTGGCCGAGCCCCTGGGGCGAAGGCCGTCCCGGTTGGCACACCGAGTGCGCCGCCATGGTGCATCGCTACCTGGGCACCCCGATCGACATCCACGGCGGCGGCTCCGACCTTGCCTTTCCGCATCACGAGAACGAGTGCGCCCAGGCCACCTGCGCCTGGCACCAGGGTTTCTCCAACACCTGGATGCACACGGGCATGCTGCTGGTCGACGGCGAGAAGATGTCCAAGTCGCTCGGCAACTTCTTTACGCTGGCCGAGGTCCTCGAGCAGCACTCCGCTGCCGCCCTGCGCCTGCTGATGCTGCAGACGAGCTATCGCTCGCCGCTCGATTTCTCTTGGGAGCGCCTGGAGGGTGCCGAGAACTCGCTCACGCGTATCGCCGGTACGGTCGAGAACCTGCGCTGGGCCGCGAACCACGCGACGGCCGACGCCGATGAGGCAGCTGCCGAGGCATTTGCCGCTAAGGCCGCCGAGACTCGTGCCACCTTTAAGGAGTGCATGGACGACGACTTTAACACCGCCGGTGCCATGGGTGCCGTCTTTGGCTTTGTGACCGAGTGCAACCAGTACCTGGAGCAGGCCGGCGACGCTGCCGACAAGGCCGCCGCGCTTGCCGCCGCCGATACGCTCGTCGAGCTGCTCGATACGTTTGGTGTTGAGCTTCCCGAGCCCAAGGTCGAGCTGCCGCTGGGCCTGCTGGGTGTTGCCGCCGGTCTGGTCGCCTACACGGGCGACGACGTGGACGAGGCCGCTGTCAAGATTCTCGAGGCCCGCGCCGAGGCCCGTGCCGCCAAGAACTGGGATCTGGCCGACGCCATCCGCGACCAGCTCAAGGACCTCGGGCTGACGATTGAAGATACTGCCGCGGGTACCCGTATTAAGACTCTCTAATCCCTGCGGGTTTCCCAAACACCCGACCGCCCGAGCCACGGCACCTTGCCTTTCAATCGTCGGGCATGACCTCAAGGTCTATGCCCTCCTCTTTCAAGGCAATCTGCCGCACCTCGGGCGGTCGGTCTATTTGTTTCGTTTGATAATTGTGTTAAGGAGGCCGTTTTATGGCCGACAATCGCAAGCGTGCGCCTCGTGGTGGCAAACAGGCTGCTTCTGGCTCGCGTCCGATTCGCCGCAACGACCGCGCTGCCACTCCCAAGAGCCAGCGCGAGCGCTCCCAAGCCCAGGCTGCGCGTCCGCAGCGAGATCGCAACCGCGACAACGTTCAGGTTCCCAAGGGCGAGTTTATCGAAGGTCGCCGTGCTGCCGCCGAGGCGTTGCGCACCGGCTTTCCCGTCAAATGCGCGCTCATCGCCGAGGGCGGGGAGCGCGATGCCGCCTTGTCGCGCCTGATCGACGACCTCAACGCCGCGGGCGTCCGCATTAAGTATGTGCCGCGCGCGCAGCTCGATGCGCTGTCGAGCCATGGCGCTCACCAGGGCATTGCGCTCGAGGTGGGTAATTTCCCCTATGCCGATGTCGCCGATATTCTCGATCGCGCGGGTGAAGGACCGGCGCTCGTCGTCGTGCTCGACCACGTGACCGACGACGGTAACTTTGGCGCCATCGTGCGCTCTGCCGAGGTCGTGGGCGCGGCGGGCGTCATCATTGCCAACAAGCGCGCCGCCGGTGTGACCGTGGGCAGCTACAAAACCTCTGCTGGTGCTGTCATGCACCTGCCCATCGCGCAGGTTCCCAATATCGCCCGAGCGCTTGACGACCTCAAGGCCGCCGGCTTTTGGGTGGGCGGTGCTTCCGAGCACGCCGAGGGCAGTTGCTGGGATGCTCCCTTCGAGGGCCGCGTTGCGCTCGTCATGGGCTCCGAGGGCGACGGCATCTCGCGCCTGGTGCTCGAGAAATGCGACTTTTTGACCAAGCTTCCCCAGCGCGGCATGACCGAGAGTCTCAACGTGGCCCAGGCGACCACCGCGCTGTGCTTTGAGTGGCTGCGCCGCAATGCCGGCGAGCTCATGGGGGAGGAGTAGCGCATGTCCAAGAAGAACCGCGCCAAGTCCAAGGCCAAGCGCTTTGGCGAAGGCTCGGCCAAGCCGATTGTTTCGGCCGCGACCTATGGCGTGGGCGGCAATGCGTTTGCGCAGGCCATCGCCGACCCGGTCTCGACGGTGCACTCCAATAAGCCTGAGCTGCTGGTGGTCGACGGCTACAACGTGATCCACTGCACGCCGCGCTACGAAAAGCTCGTGTACGACCATTCCGACGATCCGTATTCCAGCGACGTCCACGATATGGCGCGCACCGCGCTCATCAACGATGTTGCGGCGTTTGCCCAGGGCCGCTACGAGGCCGTGATCGTGTTCGACGGTGCGGGCAATATCTCCAGCGAGCGCCCCAACCTGCCGGCCCGTGGCGTGCGTATCGAGTTTTCGCCGACGGGCGTCTCTGCCGATACCGTGGTGCAGAAGCTCTGCATCGAGGCGCGCGAGGAAGGTCGCGCGTGCTCCGTGGTGTCGAGCGACGGCACGATCCAGGCCGTCGTCATGGGCAAGGGTGTTACGCGCATCTCGAGCCGCATGCTGGTGGACGAGATCAAGCAGATCGATAACGACGTTCACGAGGCAGAGGAAGCCCCGCAGATCAAGATGACTCTGGGCAGTCGCCTGAGCCCCGATGCCCTGGCCAAGCTCAAGGCCCTTCGCGGGAGGTAGGGGATTGTCCATAGAGACCCGTTTCCCAATTGGCCAGCCCGTTGATTTGTAATCAACGGGCTGCGGGTTACCGTCGCCAAAACGAATAGTTTTGAGATGTGGTCGGTCGAAGGGTCTGTTGCGCCCCGTCCGTAATTCCTTTATTCTTAACTGGCTTCGCGCGAAAGCGCCAAGTGTGCCAGTGTGGCGCAACGGTAGCGCAACTGATTTGTAATCAGTGGGTTGCAGGTTCGATTCCTGTCACTGGCTCCATGATAGTTTCGGGCTCTGTCCCCCTGTGGGACAGAGCCCGTTTCTATTTAGGTGGTGCGCCATCGGGTTAGCGCCCATCCCGTTTTTGGTTTGTCTCGTCCTCCAGTTTGTCTAAATCTGTAACACCAAGACCGATATTCGGCATCTAACTGTTACAGATTGAGATGAAACTTAGGGTGTTTTAGGAATATCTTGATCTGTAGCATGTAGAAGCGGAATAGGCCTCTTGCTGTTACAGATCGAGACAAGGGCGGGTGCGGACATGGGGTCCTGTTCGAGCGTGGATTTCTGGACACGCGAGCGAAGAAAATCTCCCGACCGGAGAACGAGCGTGGATAATTAACTTGGATAGGGAGCTAAGGTAAACACCGATTGTCTATCGACAGCTTTAGAAACAACGGCCCCGATTTCATTGTGGAATCGGGGCCGTTTGTACCTCAGGAATCCGAATGGATTAATCGAGCTCCTAAGGAACTTCTTGGGTTCTTGCTAATGGTCTGCCGAGGATGTCCCCAATGCAAACAGCGGGCATCTACTCAATATAGCTGGGGTTCTTCTTGATGATCACGCGTGCAGCGATGAAGGAGACGACGATGGCGATGATGGCGACAACGCATGCCAGCACGAAGTTGCCCATGGACCCATCGGGAGCGATAAAGATGAGTGCCGAAAGAAGGCCGGGGCATGCTCCCGCAACATACTCTTTCAGAACAAAGATGCCTGCAGGGAGTCCAGCGCAGAGCGCGCCGATTGCCGTGCCGACAAGCAGGCGGGGACGCTCGATGAGGCAACCGTAGAACGCGGGCTCGGTTACGCCACAGAGTGCGGTGACGGCAACCGTGGTGACCATACCCCTCTTCTCTTTGTTTCCCTTCATGGCAGTTGCCAGGGCGAGGCTCGTGCCGCCAATGCAGAGGTTCGAGATGAATCCAAAGATAATGGGTGCCCAACCGAGCTGCGCCAGGCTCGTAACTTCGATTGCGATGTAAGCCTTATCGAGACCGAGCATGACGAAATAGGGGTTAAGGGCTGCCAGGATCGGAGTAGCGATAAATGCCACGTTGTCCATAAGCCACGTGACGGCATCGCTCAGCGCGTAGCCCATCATGCTGCCGGCGGGGCCAAGGATAATCAGCTCGACAGGCACGACGATGATCATGGTGACCAGCGGCTTCAAGAACAGTTTGGTAACGTCGGGGATTATTTTCTGAAGACCGCGATCGACGAAGTACATGAACACGACGCCCAGTACGATTGGCACCACCGTGCTCGAGTAGTCATTCGTCGGGATGGGGATGCCAAGAAAGTCGAGACCCTCAGCACCGCTAATGGACGAGCTGATCATGATCGCGCCCAGCAATGCGCCCATGATGGGCTGCATCTTCATGACGGCTGCGAGCTGATAACCAAGATAAACGGGCAAGAAGCTAAACGAAGCGCTAAAGATCGCCAACAGGACCTGGGCGGTTCCGCTATCGGTGCTCAATCCGCAATAATTGACCAGGAGATTCTTGATCGAAAGAATGAGTCCGCCAACGATGAGCGCCGGGACGATGGGCATGAATACCTGTGCAGAGACGTTCCCGAATTTCTCAATCAAGCCCATGGCGGTGTTACCGCTTTTAATGCCTTCTGCAAGGTCTTTGGCGGTTTGGGTATCGTCGGCAACCGTGCCACCGCCGACTTCGATTCCCGCGAAGTCGAGGAAGTCGTTGTAAGCCTCGGTGACGTTGGGGCCGATGATTACCTGAAGCTGGCCACCGCTGACTACTGCCCCGAGCGCCTGATCGGCCGATTTGGCGAGCTGGAGATCGATGATCGAGGTGTCTCGTGCGTCGATGCGAAGGCGCGTCGCACAATGAGTTACCGATGTAATGTTCTCTTTGCCGCCAACAGCCTTTAGGACTGTTTCGGACATTGCCTGATATTTCATCTCTTTCTCCTAACCTTCCTGCTCCTGATACTTCGAGATAAGGTCTCGGTACCAATACCAGCTCTTTTTGGGGGTGCGTTCCAGATTGTTCTCGAAGTCGATATGGACAAGTCCGTATCGTTTTTCGTAGCCGTTGATCCAGCTATACAGATCCATCGTCGACCAGAGGTAGTAGCCCTCAACGCGCGCGCCGTCGCGCTTGGCCCTCATCATGTGCTCGATGAACTGGCCCAGAAGCTCGATGCGGTCATCATCGTGGATCATTCCGTCTGCGTCTGGTTGCTCATAGGCGCCATGTCCGTTTTCCGTAATAAAGATGCGGGGCGCGTCATAGCGCTCGTGGACATCCATGATGGTTGAATACATGCAACCTGGGAGTATTTCGCGGCCCCATTTATTGCGGGGAACATTGCTGTCGCGGGCGCTTTCAAACAAGGGCGCAATGCATTTTCCTTCGACCTTTTTGCTCGAACCGCCCTTATTGTTCGCCGAAACGGCAAGCTCTCCACCGTGCCAGTCGGTTACATACTCTCGGCAATACACGTTGAGTCCAATAAAATCGACTTTACCGTCTCTGAATTCTTCTACGTCATTTGGGGATCGATAGAGCGAGACGCCAAGTTTTTCAAGGATTTCGTCCATTTCTGGCGGCAGTTGACCCTGAAGCGCTGGTGCCAGAATCATGCGATTGGCGAAAAAGTCTGCGTATCGAAATACGTCATCAGGGTGCTCGGTTGCCGGGTCGAGTTCGACAACGCCACCATCGTGGACGGCGCCGATGATGCCGTCGTAGCCCATTTGACGATATGTTCGGACTGCGAGTGCGCTTGCGCGCATCAGGTTGTACTGAAATTGCATGTACGACTGAACGTCGAGCGATCGATTGGGGGGATAGTTGCCCAACATGTTTACGCAGTAGCTGTAGAAATGCGGCTCGTTAACGGTAGCCCAGATTTTGACGCGGTCTCCAAAGCGCTCAAAGCAAATCTTGGCGTATTTGCAGAACCACTCTGCCATGTCGTTGTTCAGCCATCCGCCTTTGCAAGCAAGCGTGAATGGCAGATCGTAATGGAACAGCGTAACGTTGGGCTCTATGCCATTTTCGAGGCAGCAATCAATGACCCGATTATAAAAATCGATACCCTCTTCATTCACTTCGCCGATACCCGTGGGGATGATTCGACTCCATGAAAGAGAGAAGCGATAGGTGTTTTGTCCGCCTTCTTTCATCATGCGGATATCTTCTTCATAGCGATGGTAGAAGTCGCAAGATACATCACCGTCAACATGGTTGATGTTCTTATTGCTTGTGTGGCTAAAGAAATCCCACTCGCCAAGGCCTTTGCCGTCTTCGTTCCAGGCACCCTCGCACTGATAAGACGCCGTGGCGGAACCCCAGAGAAACGGCATGTTGTTCACGTTGCCCATGAATCCCCTTTCCATCATTCAACACGGTGGATACGTGTGGCGGAATTACGATTAAGATGACGTCAACTGATTTGAATCATAGGAGAACGACCAAAGCTGTTTGATTCAATAAATGAACCATGATTTCGAGGAGAGCGGAAAGAGGGATCACGTGAATATCAATGACTTCGACGTGCTCAATCGCATTAGCTCCATCATCAACAGCGAGTTTGGGTCAAACGATGCTGCCATCGCTCGATATCTCATCGCTCACATTAGGCGTTCGAGCGAAATCAATGTTGCCGCAATAACCCGCGATGCATTCGTGACCCGTTCCGCTGTTCGTCGTTTCTGCAATCGATTGGGCTACCAGTCTCTTAGCGATTTGAAAGAATCATTTACTCAATCAGTCTTTCCAAGCGACTTAAGCCATCGAGAGGAGGAATTTGGCTACGAGGAGTACAGGGCAGAGCTCGACGTTCGCATGATCGAGATGTTCGCTGAGGTTGAAAGCGGCGTGTCCGATATCGCTATTAAGCACCTTGCCGACGAAATTGATGGCCATAAAAACGTTGAAATCTGGTGCACCAATAATGTGAGCGCCAATCTCGTACGATTTCAGCAGGAAATGTTTTATGCGGGCAAGATAGTTCGCATAGTTGCTGGGGCTAACGTCGCGGAATTGAAAAACATGGGAGACGCTTCGCAGTCATTGATAATTCTCGTATCGGTCTCCGGGCTATTTGCGTCACAGGCGCGTGAGTATCTTGATTGCCGTTCGGGCAGGAAGATTCTAATTACTGCGTTTAGCAACGATGACAAATCGAGGTCTTTTGACCGTGTATATCGTCTTGGTAATGCGGGAAACGGAATTGACCGACTCGGCGTTTATTCGAAATATGCCATGACTTATTTCTTCGACTTGCTATCGTCGTGTTACTTGAGTCGCTACCCCTGCACCAAGGGTGAGCCGCTCTATGGGTCTACTTTGGCCTGGCCCGAGTAGTTGCGGCTCTATAGTTCTCCCGCCTGGAGAATGAGCGTGGATAATCTGCCACTTTGGGCCCAGTGGCACGTCAAAAGTGGGAGATTATCCACGCTCGATTTCAAACGGAAGAAAATCCACGCTCGATCGATCCGGGTAAGCCCGATCTCGACCTATATATAGGTGCAAATAGGCTGTTATCGAAGTTCGATCCTGAAGGCTTACTCCACTACGCCAAAGTGTTCCCTCGGGAAATGTCACCAGTGCAGCAAAATCCACCGTCCTTCATATCCAAACTCAATAAAACCGCAGGTCAAAGGTATATAGATACGCCCGGCACCGTGTATCTAGAGGTTTTCGTTGACAGCCCCCAAGGTTGCATCGTATTATCTTTTTCGTTCGCGGGGGCGGCGGTCCAAAAGACCAAAGAACCTGCGGATACTTGAACGATTGGGAGTTTGCCCGAGTGGTTAATGGGGACGGGCTGTAAACCCGTTGGCTCTGCCTACATAGGTTCGAATCCTATAGCTCCCACCCGTCAAGTGCCTGTATAGCTCAGTCGGTAGAGCACTTCGTTGGTAACGAAGAGGTCACCAGTTCAAGTCTGGTTGCAGGCTCCATCCGGCGGTGTAGCTCAGTTGGTTAGAGCACACGGTTCATACCCGTGGCGTCACTGGTTCGAATCCAGTCACCGCTACCATAGGTAACACGGTGGCTTCTCAATAGTATGTTGAGAGGCCACTATGGTATAAAGGCAAAGTCCCGTCCGGGGACGACCTGTTTAGAGGAGGGCTTTATGGCCAAAGAGAAGTTTGAGCGCACTAAGCCGCATGTTAACATCGGCACCATTGGTCACGTCGACCACGGCAAGACCACGCTGACCGCCGCCATCACCAAGGTTCTCTCCGAGACCGAGGGCTGCAAGGCTGACTTCACTGCGTTCGAGAACATCGACAAGGCTCCCGAGGAGCGCGAGCGCGGCATTACGATCTCCGTCTCCCACGTCGAGTACGAGACTGCTGCCCGTCACTACGCTCACGTTGACTGCCCGGGCCACGCTGACTACGTCAAGAACATGATCTCCGGTGCTGCTCAGATGGACGGCGCTATCCTGGTCATCGCCGCTACCGACGGCCCCATGGCTCAGACCCGCGAGCACATCCTGCTCGCCCGTCAGGTCGGCGTTCCCTACATCGTCGTCTTCCTGAACAAGTGCGACATGGTCGACGATGACGAGCTCATCGACCTCGTCGAGATGGAGACCCGTGAGCTCCTCTCCGAGTACGATTTCCCCGGCGACGACATCCCCGTCATCCGTGGTTCCGCTCTGGGCGCTCTCGAGGGCGACGCCAAGTGGATGGACGCCATTCGCGAGCTCATGAACGCTGTCGACGAGTACATCCCGACGCCTGCTCGTAACAACGACCTCCCCTTCCTGATGGCCGTTGAGGACGTTATGACCATCTCCGGCCGTGGTACCGTTGCTACCGGCCGTGTCGAGCGCGGTGAGCTCAAGCTCAACGAGCCCGTCGAGATCGTCGGCATCAAGGATACCCAGAACACCGTCGTTACCGGTATCGAGATGTTCCGTAAGTCCATGGACTTCTGCGAGGCTGGCGACAACGTCGGTCTGCTGCTCCGCGGCATCAAGCGCGAGGACATCGAGCGCGGCCAGGTTCTCTGCAAGCCCGGTTCGGTTACCCCGCACACCAAGTTCACCGGTGAGATCTACGTTCTGACCAAGGAGGAGGGCGGCCGTCACACCCCGTTCTTCGATGGTTATCGTCCTCAGTTCTACTTCCGTACCACCGACGTTACCGGTACGGTCAAGCTCCCCGAGGGCACCGAGATGGCTATGCCTGGTGACCACATCACCATCGAGGGCGACCTCATTCACCCGATCGCCATGGAGGAGGGCCTGCGCTTCGCTATCCGCGAGGGTGGCCACACCGTCGGTTCGGGCATCGTCTCCACGATCATTGAGTAAATTAGCTCTTTGATATAGCTGACTTAGAGAACCCGGCACTTATATGGGTGCCGGGTTCTTTTCTGCAATGGATATTGAGCCGTTGCTGGTGTCGAGAGGATCGATAATGGTCCTGGATGCACCGTCGATTAGCTCTCGATGGCTTCATTGATGTGTTCCAAATATGAATGGATCCACCGAGAACCAATTGACTCGAGGTTTTCATTGACAGCACTTACGTGGAGCTGATAAAGTAACAACTCGTGCCCGTACGGGGCGGAAATGAAAGGTTCAGGATACATGCGTACTCTAGTTACTCTTGCGTGCACTGAGTGCAAGCGCCGCAACTATACGACCACCAAGAACAAGGCGAACATGCCTGATCGTATGGAGATCAAGAAGTATTGCCCCTGGTGCCGTCACCACACGCTGCACAAAGAGACTCGCTAGTCTCTAGTCACATACGCCAGTAGTTCAATTGGTAGAGCATCGGTCTCCAAAACCGAGTGTTGAGGGTTCGAGTCCTTCCTGGCGTGCCAGTCATTATTCCGTAAGCTCCCACTTGGGGGCTTACGGTTTACTCATGTATAAGCGCATTGCGCGGAGGTAACCCAAATGGCCAACAAGAAGAACAAGAAGAAGGCTCAGCAGCAGGCGCCTGCCAACAACGCTGCCGCCAACTCCAAGGTTGAGGCCAAGAAGGCCGTTGCCAAGAAGAACGAGAAGGCTGCGAAGTCCAAGAAGAACGAGAAGCCTGGTTTCTTCGCCCGCACCAAGAAGTATTTCGCTTCGGTCAAGTCCGAGATGAAGCGTGTCACGTGGCCCGACAAGAAGGAGCTCGTGAACTACTCGGTTGTCGTTTGCGCTTCTCTGATCGTCGTCGGCGTCGTCATCGCTCTGCTCGATGCTGGCTTTGGCGAGGCTCTTGCTCTGTTCTCTGGATTGAGGGGCTAAACCATGTCTAAGCGTTGGTACGTCGTTCACACTTACTCTGGATACGAGAACCGTGTTAAGTCCGATCTCGAGCACCGCATCGAGACTATGGGCATGCAGGACCGTATCTTTGATATCGAGATTCCTATGGAGCGCGTCACCGAGATTAAAGAGGGTGGCAAGCGCGAGACCAAGGATTCCAAGATCTTCCCGGGTTATGTTCTGGTCCGCATGGAGATGGATGACGATGCTTGGACGTGCGTTCGTAACACGCCCGGCGTCACCGGTTTCCTGGGCGGCAACGGCAAGCCCGCTCCGCTTTCCCGCGATGAGTACAACAAGATGACTCGTCGTCCCGGTAAGGGCGATTCGCCCAAGCGTACGTCGGTTGATATTGAGGTCGGCACGTCCGTCCGCGTCACCGATGGCCCGCTTACCGACTTTGATGGCAAGGTCTCCGAGGTTAACACTGAGGCTGGCAAGCTCAAGGTCACGCTGATGATCTTTGGCCGCGAGACGCCGGTCGAGCTCGACTTTAACCAGGTCGCTGTCATCGCTTAAGTTTTCGTCCGTTCGCGCGAGCGTGCTTCTTCTGTGACTGCTCATCTCAGGAGTGCTTCTAACACGTGCGTGCTTACGATATAGCAAGTACTTCACACTCGTGATTCGAAAGGAATGACCATGGCTGAGAAGAAGGTTGCCAACGTCATTAAGCTCCAGATTCCTGCTGGTGCCGCTAACCCCGCTCCTCCCGTCGGCCCCGCCCTGGGCGCTGCTGGCGTGAACATCATGCAGTTCTGCCAGGCCTTTAACGCCGAGACGCAGGACAAGAAGGGCGACATCATCCCCGTTGAGATCTCTGTCTACGAGGATAAGTCCTTCTCCTTCATCACCAAGACCCCGCCGGCGGCTCACCTCATCAAGAAGGAGCTGAACCTCAAGTCTGGTTCCGCTAAGCCCCAGGCCGACAAGGTCGGTCAGCTCTCCCAGGAGCAGCTCACCAAGATCGCCGAGATCAAGATGCCGGACCTCAATGCCAACGACATTGACGCCGCCAAGAAGATCATCGCCGGTACCGCCCGTTCCATGGGCGTCACCATCGCTGAGTAGCGATTTCTTTAGGTAATGACGGGTGCTCCGACCGGGGCGCCCGTTATATGTGTGCAATAGGGCACACGATACGATGTGGGAGGGCTCACGCCCGTTTAACCACAGGAGGTAATGCACATGGCTAAGCATGGTAAGAGCTATAACGCCGCTGCCGAGAAGATCGACCGCGCCACGCTCTACACCCCCCTTCAGGCTGCCAAGCTCATCAAGGAGCTCGACACCGCCAAGTTCGACGAGACCGTCGAGGCCCACTTCCGTCTGGGCATCGATACTCGTAAGGCTGACCAGAACATCCGTGGCTCCATCTCCCTGCCCCACGGCACCGGCAAGACCGTTCGTGTTGCCGTCTTCGCCGAGGGCGAGAAGGCCCGCGAGGCCGAGGCTGCCGGCGCCGACATCATCGGTTCCGACGAGCTCGTCGCCCAGATCCAGAAGGGCGAGATCAACTTCGACGCCGCTATCGCTACGCCGAACATGATGGCCAAGGTTGGCCGCATCGGTAAGATCCTTGGTCCCCGTGGCCTCATGCCGAACCCCAAGCTCGGCACCGTGACCATGGACGTCGCCAAGATGGTCTCCGAGCTCAAGGCTGGCCGCGTTGAGTACCGCGCCGACCGTTACGGCATCTGCCACGTGCCCCTGGGCAAGAAGTCCTTCTCCGAGCAGCAGCTCGTCGAGAACTACGCTGCCCTGTACACCGAGATCCTGCGCGTCAAGCCCTCTTCTGCTAAGGGCAAGTACGTCAAGTCCATCTCCGTGTCTTCCACCATGGGCCCTGGCGTCAAGGTCGATCCCGCTGTCCAGCGCGACTTCATGGCTGAGTAACTGCTAGTTACTGCCTGATCAAAGCAAGCATTGCTAAAGGAACCCGGTTCTGCCTCGCGCAGGACCGGGTTTCTTGCTATCTCGGGGTAAAACCACCTCAAAGGGGACAGTGTCCCCTTTGAGGTGGCTACCAGGGTGTTCTGGCGGTTGAGGACTCGATGGCCTCGTGGCGCTTGAGCTCGCGGCGCATGGTTTGCGAGTTGAGCCAGGCTGCCTGCCAGCCACGGATGGGGTAGCGCGTCTGGTCGAGCTCAAACTGCGTATAGCCGCAGGCGTTGATGATCGTCGTTCCACACACATGCTGTCGCTCGCGCTGAAAATCGTAACCGTAGCTTTGGTGTACATGTCCATGCACCATGTAGTCGGCCCCCCAGGACTCAAGCGCTGTGTTAAAGCACTCAAACCCTCGATGCGGCAGATCGTCCAGATCACCCATACCGGCGGCGGGTGCATGGGTAAGCAGAATGTCGCACCCGCCGACCATCCTAACCTTACGCGACAGCTTACGCATGCGCTTAGACATCTCGCGTTCGGTGTACATGTTGGCGCCGTCGCGATAACGCATGGACCCGCCAAGGCCCGCAATGCGAATCCCTCGGTACGTGTACACGGTGTCTTCCACGCAGATACATCCACCCGGTGCATGACGTGCATAGCGGTCATCGTGATTGCCGCGTACGTAGATGAGTGGTTTGTTGATGACCGTAACCAAAAACTCAAGATAGTCCGGGTCCAGGTCGCCGGCAGACAGAATCAGGTCGACACCCTCAAAGCGTTCCTTGCGAAAGCACTCCCATAGGCATCGTTCTTCGGTATCGGCTATGGCAAGGATTTTCATAGGGCGGTAACTCCCGGCTCATCGTCGAGCTGCGGAATGGTGCCCACCACGTTGTCCGCCAGCCAATTCATCTCGACAATCTGCGTGCTCGGCAACGGAGGGAAGCCTTCGATCTGTACCACGCCGTCTTGGCTATGAAGCTCGCCGCCAAATGGATTGATGGAGCCCTCGACGATGCCATTGCGGAGCAGCTGCACCAGTTTGCGCGTCTGATAGGGCAGGCCCGGAGCGTAACGGATGTCGATAACGCCGGAGCTCATGCCGTACCAGTAGTTGACGGCGCGCACTTGGTTGTCGTCGCTGGTCTCGTCCCACGTGCCGTGCAGCAGGCTGCGAACGATAAGCTCGTAGTATCGGCCCCAGTTCCAGACCGGCATGGCGATGCCGACGACCTTGCCATCGACCAGGCGGTGGAGTCCGTAGGCCGTAGGGTCTACGAGCGACTTTGACATGTCAGCGCCGGTCATGACGCTCACGCCTTCGCGGCACATGGCCTCGGCAAGGCCTCCGGCGGGCACATCGCCCCAGGTCAGGATAATTTGCGCACGGGGGTCGAGCAGCGAGGCGCCAATCGCAAAGGCGTTGATCTCGCTGAGTGCGCCCGAGGCGAAGACCGACGCGTGGTAACCGATGCGGTGGTTATCTGCCATGCTGGCTGCAAGGGCGCCCAAGAGAAATTTGGCCTCGTACATCTTGCCAAAGTACGAACGGACGCTTTGGTGGGGAAGGCCGATAGAGCAGTTAAGGAACCGCACCTGGGGATACTCAACGGCAGCTCTGAGCGTGTATTCCATCAGGCGGTGCGAGGTCGAGAAGATGACGTTAGCTCCATGTTTGACAGCCGTTTCCACGGCGGCGTAGAACACGTCCGGATTGTGACAGTCCTCGAACGCCTCGGTGCGCACGATACCGCCAAAGTGCTCATCGAGATACTGACGCCCTTGGTCGTGCAGGCTGTCCCAGCTCGACGTCGCACAGGGGAACTCATGGATAAAGGCGATGCGCAGGGGGTTGGCGGCAGAGTAGACGGTCTTGCCCATAAAGAAGTTGAGCACGCCGGAGGTGGACTTGGCGGGCGCCTCTTCCTCATCGACACTCGGTGCCTCGACAAGATCGACCTTCTCCTCATCACTTTTGCCGGCAATGACCAACTCGCGCCAAATCTTGCACAGGCGGTTTACGACGATGTCCGTCGGTGTGTCCAGCAGGCGGTCTTGGTTGTACACGTTGAGGTAAACGAGCATAGCGTCGGCGGGCGTAATGTCCAGATGGTCGCCGCCGGCGCGCAGGTAGGCGCGCTTAAAGAGCAGGAAGGTATGGCGCAGGTAGTCGACCTTTTTCTGCGGCCATTTTTCGATAAGGTTCTGACCGAGCATCTTGGCGAGCGTTTCGTAGCTTCCCTCACGCGAGAACTCGATCTCGTATAGGGGGCAGACGCGCCAAAACGCGCAGAACTCGCTATAGAGGCGGCTTTCGACGGAATCCCATTTTCCGGGATAGAGGCGGGTGACCTTGGCCGAAACCGTCGGGGCGTCCAGGAATTTGAGGACACTGACGCGCTTGTTGCCCTCTTGGACGTAAAACCGATGCATGAACTCGGTGACGATGATGGGGTCGCGATAGCCCTCGGTTACCTGGATGTCGTAGAGGTTGGACCACTTGCGGGCGAACTCGGTGTTAAACGGCAACAAGGGCATAAAGTTGCATGAAAAGGCGGACTGACGGCCCTTGGTGACCGTGCCGACGACCATTTCGAGCGGAATATCCCGCAGGCCGACATTCTCGCGCTGACCTAAGGGGAGCTGGGCAACCAAGCTGTCGAGGTCCGTGAGGTACGGGTGCTCGCTTTGGCTGATGGCGCGACGGCGTCCTTGCTCGCCGCGCTTGCGTGCTTGACGATAGGCCTCTTCCATGGTGTCTACTCCCTTAGTCGTTTAAACAACGATATGAACCATGGTACCACGATGCGAAACCGCCACAAAGGTGCCTGTCCCCTTTGTGGCGGTTTAGGCGATGATGGTGGCGATGGCACGAATGCAGGCGTCGGCTGCCGTAAAAGTGGTGCTATCGTCGCTGACGATAAAGATGATTTTGCCCTTAATGCCAAAGTCGCCGATCTCGCTAAAGAGCACGTACGGCTCCTTGTCAAAGCCAGAGATGGGCGAGACGGCCGTTTTGGTTGCGCTCGTGAGCTCGTCTGCCAGCGCGTCAAGGGAAGCCCACTTAGACGTGTCCTTTACGGCAACGGGCACGGCCACGCGCCCAAAGGGCATCAGATGCACGAGCGTGTTCTTGGAGATGCTGGAGTTGGGTACAATGATGGTCTGCCCGCAGGCGTCCTCGATGGTCGTGTGACGCCAGGTGATGTCTTGGACCACGCCTGACACGCCGCCGACCTCGATATTGTCGCCGGGCTTGATGATGCCCATAAAGGTCACCTGCATACCGCCGATAAGGTTCGACAGCGTGTCCTGAAAGCCGAGCGAGATGGCGATGCCGCCGACGCCAAGAGCGGCGACGAGGGCGTTTGCATTAATGCCAAAACAGTTGTCGAGGATAAAGCTGCCGCCGATCATCCAGATGACGGCGCGCGCGATGTTGATGAAGATGCTCGATGCTGGGAGCGGGTTATCATCGCGGTTAAGCAGGTGGTGCAGGGTCTTGGACGCGATTTTGGCGGCAACGGCGGTGCCGATGGCCAAGATACCGGCCCAGATGATGTTGTGGACCCATCGTTGTGCAAAGAAATGAAGAATTGGCTCAAACAATTCCATGTAGGGAAACCTCCTCATGATCATCCAACCATGATACCCAC
Organism: uncultured Collinsella sp.; assembly: GCA_934646865.1. Classification (GTDB taxonomy): domain Bacteria; phylum Actinomycetota; class Coriobacteriia; order Coriobacteriales; family Coriobacteriaceae; genus Collinsella. Next base: position 26,687 of record CAKUEU010000004.1, read on the forward strand.
CAAGAAGCCCGTCCGATCAAATTCGGACGGGCTTCTGTGCTCGATATAAGGTTTACGCGGCGGGGCTGCAAGGCCCGGCGGTGTAGCTTAGCGTCGACGCTTCCAGATAATGCCGAGAATGATGATGACGATGCCGCCGATGAGGCATGCGCCGATCACGGCTAGCGTGCGGTCTCCCGTTGCGGCGAGCTTGCCGGTCGTCTTCTTGGTGATGACCTTCGTGGTCGTCGCGTCCGTCTTAGGCGAGGGTTCAGGCGTCGGGGCCGGTGTGGGCGTGGGGTCCACGGCAGCGGAGCCAAAGCTGATGGTGCCCGCGAGCGAGGCCATCTTGCTCTCCCAGCCGTTCTGCCCAATTAGCGCCCTTAGCGCTGACTCGCAGGTACCCCACTCGGTGTGCTTGGCGGCGTTTGCGAAGGTGGGGAAGTCGGTCGTGTTGGTGATGATGTAGTTGTTGGTGGCGACGGTGTGGGTCTTGGCGGGGTCGAGCGTGCTGCCATCCTTGGTGAGCGTGGCGCTCACGATGCGCTTGCCTTCGGGCTGCGTCCAATCGATTGTCACGTTGATTCCGCCGAAGGAAAGGACGCTGCCGGAGTCGTCGCGCCACTTGTACATGTCTTGCGCCTCCTGCTCGGTGTGGCCGGCCGCTACGTAGGCTTGCTGAAGCTCGTAGCTGTGATTGCACTCGTCGCTGATCTGCAGCGAGTGCTCGAGCGCTGCCAGGAAGTCCGCACCGGTCATGGTCCAGGTCTCCACGGTGTTGCCGTAGGGCGAGATAGCGATGACGTTGCCGGCGGTCACATCGCCCGCAGTGATGCCGCCGCGGATGCCGCCCGCGTTCTCGATGGCAAGGTCCGCGCCCGTCAGGTCAAGATAGGAGCCGCAGATCACATGTCCGATGGTCTGGGCCTTGGTGGTGTCGCCCTCCTTGCTGGGGCGGAAATCGGTGGTGCGCACCATCTCCCAGCCGTGCGTGCCAGATGCGTTCTCGCCGTAGAAATAATTGGTAGAGCTCGTGCCGAGCACCTCGCTCGATGCGGCGCTAAAGGCATCGTCGAGCGGCTTGATCTTGTCGTCGTGGACCTCATCAAGGATGCTCTGATAGGTGGAGCCCTTGTTGGGATCGGTCAAAAGAACGTTTACATCCTTGGCGGTATAGAGCTTCCCGTCGCTTTTGTCTGCGTATACCGCCACCGTGTCATCGTCGGTGCTTTCGGTGCCCTTGGTGTCGTACTCGTAGGGGACGGAAAGCAGTCCCACTTCGGCAAAGGCGCTGCCCGCCTCGACAACGTGGATTGTCTTGCCGTCGGCTCCCGTCACCTTCTCGTTAAGGTTGATGTGCTCATGGCCTGCGATAAGGGCATCGACGCCACGGAGCCGCGTGGCAAAGGTTTTGGCGTCGAGCGTGTGCGCGATACACACAACAACATCGCAGCCCTCCTTGCGCAGCTGCTCTGCCTCGGCATTGATGGCGTTCGCGGCACTCGAGAAGCTGGTGCCCGCGACCAGGTCCGCGCGCAGCGAGGAACCTAGCGACTCATCCATGGCTCCTACAACGCCGACCTTGATCTGGTAGGCGAACGTTGAGTGACTTTCACTGTCCTCCCAGGTGCGGTTGAGCGTCTTGATGTAGCTTGATTTCCATATGCCGTTGGCAGACGTTGCATTCGCGCAAAGTATGGCGAAGGGTGTGCTGGTGGTGCTGGAGCCGGTCATGGTGCGAAGCTTGTCCGCGCCATAGCTCCAGTCGTGGTTGCCTGGCGTGGTCGCGTCGTAGCCATCGGCGTAGAAGGTGTCCATGAGCTCGGCGATGCTCTTGCCCTCGCTCATGGTGGCGAAGGACTGTCCGTGGAAGGTATCACCCGCATCGAGCAAAAGATCGGGGGCGTTGCCCTGGGCGCTATAGAGAACCGCCAGTCCGTCAAAGCCGACGGTGCCGGTGCCCTTGCTTTCGTTGTAGCTGTACTTGTAGCTGCCGTGGATGTCGTTGGTGTGCATGACGGTCACGGTGCCGTCAATAGTGGCGGGCAGGTTCCCCGCGAAAGCGAGGCTTGGGATGCCTGCGAGCGCGCCGGCAAACAACGAGACGGTTAACGCAAGGCGGGGGACGAGTCTTTTCATGGCAGTCTCCTTAGTCCTTAACAAAAACCACCACAAAGGTGCCTTTCCCCTTTGTGGTGGTTTTCTAAGTCGTTAGCTTAGTAGCATGCGGTCGTTGGCGAGCTCGCCGCCCGAGACCTCCTCAAACTTCTGAAGCAGGTCGGCCACGGTGAGCGACTTCTTCTCGTCGCCGGCCACGTCGTAGATCACATGGCCCTCGTGCATCATGATCAGGCGATTACCCAGACGGATGGCGTCGTTCATGTTGTGCGTGACCATGAGCGTGGTCAGGCGGTTCTCGTCGACGATCTCCTCGGTCAGGTTGAGCACCTTAGAGGCCGTCTTGGGGTCGAGGGCCGCCGTGTGCTCGTCGAGCAGCAGCAGGCGCGGCTTGGTGAGCGTGGCCATCAGCAGGGTGAGTGCCTGGCGCTGGCCGCCCGAGAGCAGGCCGACCTTGGCGTTGAGACGCGTGTCCAGACCGAGGTCCAGGCGCTTGAGCAGTTCAACGTACTCGTCCTTCTCGGCCTTGGTGACGCCCCATGAAAGGCCGCGACGCTGGCCGCGGCGCTTGGCGAGGGCCAGGTTCTCAGCAATTTGCATGTCGGCTGCGGTGCCGCGCATGGGATCCTGGAACACACGGCCCAGGTACTTGGCGCGTTGCGACTCGCTCAGACGCGAGATGTCGGTGCCGTCGAGCTCAATAACACCCGAATCGAGCGGATACACGCCGGCGATCATATTGAGCAGCGTGGACTTGCCGGCGCCGTTGCCGCCAATCACGGTTACAAAGTCGCCATCGTTGAGGGTGAGGTCGACGCCGGTGAGCGCGCGCTTCTCGGTGACGGTGCCCTTGTTAAAGGTCTTCTTGACGTGCGAGAGCTTAAGCATCTGCCTCATCTCCCTTCGTGTAGGAGCTGCGGAGCTTATAGCGCTCCCAAACCACGGGCACGCACAGGGCCACGGCGACGATCACGGCGGAGAGCAGCTTCATGTCGTTGGCGTCCATGCCCAGCTGCAGCACGATGGCGCGGATAAGGAAGTACACCACGGAGCCAAAGACGGCGGAGGCAAGACGGACGCTAAACTGCGTGAGGCCGCCGGGCAGCAGGCGACCGAGCACCTCGCCGATGACGATGGCGGCAAGACCGATAACGATGGCGCCGGTGCCCATGCCAATGTCGGCATACTTCTGGCTCTGGCAGATGAGCGCACCCGAAAGGCCAATGAGGGCGTTGGAGAGCACGAGGGCGATCATTTTGGTGGTGTTGGTGTTAACGCCCAGGGCGCGGATCATGTACTCGTTGTTGCCGGTGGCACGCAGCGCCGAGCCGATCTCGGTGCCAAAGAACCAGTACAGGATGGCAACGATCGCCACGGCCAAAATGATGCCCAGGATAATGGCAACGGTGGACTGCGGCAGGCCCGTCATGTTGCTGACGGACGAGAAGATGGTGCCCTTGGCGAGGATGGGCGTGTTGGACTTGCCCATGATGCGCAGGTTGATGGACCACAGACTGATCTGCGTAAGAATTCCGGCGAGGATCGCGGGGATCTCAAAGACGGTGGTCAGAATGCCCGTCACCGCGCCCGCGATGGCGCCGGCGCACATGCCGGCCAAAACGGCGAGCAGCGGATCGACGTTGTTATTGACGATGAGCACGGCGCAAACACAGCCGCCGAGGGCAAAGCTGCCGTCGCAGGTCATATCGGGGATGTCGAGCAGGCGGAACGTGATAAACACGCCAAGCACCATAATGCCCCAGAGGACGCCCTGCGAAACGGCGCCCTGCAATGCAATGAGCATGCTTCATACCTCCTAGGATAGGGTGGACACGTGAGTCACCATGATAGCGGTAACAATGCATAAAAGAGTTGCGGACGGATGTTTTGTCTCATCCGAAACAAGCAGGGCGAACGCCGGTCTTTGGCGTTCGCCCCAAGGACTCAGATATTGAATAACGCGGCTGTGGCGCGCGTGCGGGCCCTAGACGCGTTACCGCGCATGGCGCTACTCGTCCAGAGCGGAAAGGTCGATGCCTAGGGCCTCGGCCATCTCGTCGTTCTTGACGACGACCAGGTCCTTGCTCGAGAGGTGCTTGATCGGCATATCCTCGGGCTTGGCTTCGCCCTTCAGGATCTTAACGGCCATCTCGCCCGCAGCGTGGCCCAGATCCTCATAGTTGATGGAGAGGGTGAACAGGCCGCCGGCCATGCACATACCCTCCTCGCCGGTCACGAAGGGGAGCTTATTCTCCTTGCAGATCTGGCCGACCTGCGAAGCGCCCGCGGCGATGGTGTTGTCAGTGGGGGAGTACAGCGCGTCGACCTTGCCCACGGCAGACTCGACGACGGACTGAATCTCGTTGGAGCTCGAGACGGTGAAGTCAGTGTACTCGAGGCCCAGCTTGTCGAGCTCCTTCTTGGCGGCCTTGATCTGGACGTCGGAGTTGGACTCGGCGGTGCAGTAGAGCAGGCCGACCTTCTTAACGTCGGGCAGGACCTTCTGCATCATCTCGAGCTGCTCGGCGACCGGGGTGAGGTCGGAGGCGCCGGTGACGTTGGTGCCGGGCTTGTCGTTGTCCTGGACCAGGCCGGAGGCGGCGTAATCGGTGATGGCACAGCCCACGATGGGGATATCGGCGGTGGCGCCGGCGGCAGCCTGCGCGGCGGGCGTGGCGATGGCATAGATCAGGTCGACGCCGTCGCCCACAAACTTGTCGGCAATGGACTTACACGTGGACTGGTCGTTCTGGGCGTTCTTCTGGTCGATCTTGACCTTAAGGCCGCTCTCCTTGATGGCCTTGACAAAGCCATCGTTGGCGGCGTCGAGTGCGGAGTGCTCGGTGAGCTGCAGAACGCCGATGGTGTAGTCGGAACCGGCGGCAGCAGAGCCGGAACCAGAGTTGCCGCCGCATCCGGCGAGCGGGGCGAGCGCGAGCAGGCCGGCGGAGACCAGAAGGCTCCTGCGGTTGATGGTGATGTCCTTCATATCATTACCCCCAGTATAAAAATGGCTGGAAACACTGCACTGGGACAAAGTGCAAGTGGAACTATAGTAGCGCTGATGTCCATTTTTACAACAGCCTGGCGGGTTTTTTAATACAGAACCGGATGGGCGGTACGGGTAGTCGAATGGACGGCGGAGGGTCTTATGCGGCGGAGGAGGCGTCGTCCTCGTCCAGGGCGGCGAAGAGCTTCTTGCCGTCGAGGAGACGTGTGGTGACGTTTCTCATGCGGCCGATCTCAACGGTGCGCAGCGTGTCGTCGGCGCCTCGCGCGTCATAGACCGTTCCCAGCAAATACGAGATGCCGTCTCGTTGCTTGATGGCAAAGGGCCGGAGTGTCATCCGTGCCACTTCGACCTCTCCGCGTGCCGTGACACTCGAAATATCAAAACTCACTGTGGTTCCGTGGTCGATGGCCTGCTCGATGAGCTCGCAGGCATCGATGCGCTTGACGGGCGTGCGTGTGGCCTTGGTGGATTTGCCGCCTGCGCTTGGAGCAGGCTCGGGTGCATCGAGGTAGCCGCGAACGTCGGCACTCGCCATGGCGACCAGGTGCTGCGCCATGCTTTTTCGAATGGCGATGGGCGTGGAGCGGTTGCGCATGACCATGCCGTGGAGTCGGATGATCTCTTCGTCGGTGAGCGGACGGGTCAAGAGCCGATACCCCACGCCGCGCTTGTACTCAATTTCGTATCCGGCATGGCGAAGTGCGGAGATGGCGGTGTAGATGCTGCGCCGCGCCGCCGAGATGGACATGCGGGCGGGGTCGTCGGGATGGGCGAGGCGCCGGATCAACTCATCGGAAAGCATGGCCTTGTCCTCACCGGTGTTTTCGCTTAATAGTTGCAGGATGCGAACGGCGCGATAGGCTGCCATCGAGGCGGCGCCCCTCGTCGTGGTCTCGTAAGTTTCAACAGCGGTTTCGGTCATGGCGCCCACGTCCTTTCCGTTTTGGGTGGCGACGGTATGGAGCCTAGGACGCGGGGCTTTCCCGGGGGTGCAGGACGCCCTGGGCGGTCGGTAGCCGTCGGCAAGCGGCGGGTCGAGTTTTCAACAGCTCTGCCCAACTGACCAAAAACTTGCCAAAAGCTTGACGGATGCTGTTGAAAAAAGCGCCCCTCGGCTTGCCGAGAGGCGCTGGCGTGATGCGCTGGAACGCGTTTGGTGGCGCTGTGGCGATTAGAAGTCGGCGTTGCCCACGGTGCGCGGGTGCGGCAGGACGTCGCGGATGTTGCCCACGCCGGTCAGATACATGACCAAGCGCTCGAAGCCCAGACCGTAGCCGGCGTGCTTGCAGGAACCGTAGCGGCGCAGGTCAAGGTAGTACTTGTACTGCTCGGGATTCATGCCCAGGTTCTTGATGCGGGCTTCGAGCAGATCCAGGCGCTCCTCGCGCTGGGAGCCGCCGATAATCTCGCCGATACCCGGCACCAGGCAGTCGGCGGCGGCGACGGTCTTGCCGTCCTCGTTCATGCGCATGTAGAACGCCTTGATCTCGGCCGGGTAGTCGGTTACGAAGGTCGGGCGCTTAAAGTGCTCCTCGGTCAGGAAGCGCTCGTGCTCGGTCTGCAGGTCGATGCCCCAGCTGACGGGGTAATCAAACTGGTGGCCAGCAGCGACTGCCTGCTCCAGGATCTCGACGGCCTCGGTGTAGGTAACGCGGGCAAAGTCGGAGTTTGCCACGTGGTCCAGGCGCTCGATCAGGCCCTTGTCCACAAACTTGTTGAGCATGTTGAGCTCGTCGGGGCAGGTGGCCATAACGTCCTTAAGGACGTACTTGAGCATGGCCTCGGCGTTATCCATGTAGTCGTTAAGGTCGGCAAAGGCCATCTCGGGCTCGATCATCCAAAACTCGGCGGCGTGGCGCGTGGTGTTGGAGTTTTCGGCGCGGAAGGTGGGGCCAAAGGTGTACACGTCGCCAAAGGCCATGGCGAAGTTCTCGGCATTGAGCTGGCCGGACACGGTAAGGCTCGCGTGCTTTCCAAAGAAGTCCTGGCTCCAGTCAACCTCGCCGGATTCGGTGAGGGGCGGATTTTTGGGGTCGAGCGTGGTCACGCGGAACATCTCGCCGGCGCCCTCGCAGTCACTCGTGGTGATGATGGGGGTGTTGACGTAGACAAAGCCCTGCTCCTGGAAGAAGCGGTGGATGGCGGCAGCCGCGACAGAACGGATGCGGAACACGGCGCGGAACAGGTTGGTGCGCGGGCGCAGGTGCTGTTGGGTGCGCAGGAACTCGACGGTTGCGCGCTTCTTCTGCAGCGGGTAATCCGGGGCGCTGACGCCCTCGACCTCAATGGAGGTGGCAGAAAGCTCGAAAGGCTGGGGCGCATCGGGGGTCAGCTTGACGGTGCCGGTGCAAATGAGTGCGGCCGAGACGTTTTGATGGGCGATCTCGTCGTAGTTGTCGAGTGCCTCGCGGTTCATGACGACCTGCAGGTCGCGGAAGCAGCTGCCGTCGTTGAGCGTAACAAAGCCAAAGTTCTTCATGTCGCGGATGGACTTGACCCAGCCGGCGACGGTGACGGTCTGGCCGCCAAGCGACTCGGCATCGGCGTAAAGCTGCGCGATTTTGGTGCGGTTCACGTATCCTCCCATAACGGTTGAATGATAGTTATCCATACAGTTCGATATTCTAGCAGCTCGGCTCATTTGGGCTATACAGATAAGGCATTGGCGGGATGGTTTTTCAAACGAAAAGCGCTCGCGGCCAAATGGTCGCGGGCGCTTGACGAGGTGCCTTTTGGCTGTGTGGCGCGGGGCCTGGCTACTTGGTCTTAGCTACCAGCAGCGGGTCGCCCAGCTTGACGAGCGGGTTGCCGCCGATAAGCGTTCCGGACTCGCCGACATGGTCGATGCTCTTAAGACGATCGAGCTCGGAGACGATGACGGTCACGATGTCCTCGTGGCCGGCGGCCTTGATGGCCTCGCGATCGAAGCTGATGAGCGGCTGGCCTGCCTTGACCGTGTCACCCATCTCGACAAAGCGGGCAAAACCCTTGCCGTTCATTTCCACGGTGCCCAGGCCGACATGGATGAACACGCGAAGACCGTCCTCGGTAATCATGCCGATGGAGTGGTTGGTGACGGTGGTGGCACCGATGCGGCCGTTGGCGGGCGCATAGATGGTGCCGGTAATGGGCTCGATGCCGTAACCCTGGCCGAGCATGCCCGAGGCGATGGTCTCGTCGGGAACCTCACTCAGATTGACGAGCACGCCGTTGACGGGAGCGTAGATGACGCCTTCGCGGGTGGCGAAGCTTGCTGCGGGCGGAACGGACGCCTCGCCGGTCGAGGTGAAGGTGGACTTAAGCGAATCGAGCAGACCCATAGTTGCCTCCAACTTAAATAGGCGCATATCGCGCGTTTGGTTTGCCGGAAACGTTTCATATCTGTTTCGCGGCTTGGTCAACACCCCTTATTCTACGCTGCTCAGCGATACCTCTGAGCTGGGATTATGTGATATATCAGTTGAAGGGAAACTTATTGCTGGCGTGTTTCTGCGTCACGGGTTCAAGTGGGGTACGCTTGAAGGCGAAAAACAAGGGCGCTTAATTTGCGCGAAGGGAGCACATATGATTGTCGAGAACCATGCACTGTGGGGCGAGGAGCCGACCGAGGAATATCCGGCGACGTTTACGTATTTGGGTGCCGAGCCGCTGCCTGATAAACCGAATGGCCGCCGCCCTGCCGTGATTATCTGCGGCGGAGGTGCGTTTACGCATATCGCTCCGCATGAGCAGGATCCCGTGGCGTTTGCGTTTTTGGATCACGGTTACCAGGCCTTTGTGCTCAACTATGTCACGAGTTCTACGGGTGACGTGAGCTTTCCGCACCCCCAGGCAGATCTCGCCAAGATGGTCGCCACGGTGCGTGCGAATGCCGACGAGTGGCATGTCGATCCCAAGCGCGTGTGCGTCGTGGGCTTTTCTGCTGGCGGCATGATTTGCGCCTCGCTGGCAACACAGTGGAAGACCGGCCCCTTTGCGGCACTTGCCGGGGCGCGTCCGGACGACATTCGTCCCGATGCCGTGGTGCTGGGCTATCCATTGCTCGACTTTGCCTATGTGCGCGACATGCAGACGCGCGATCCGCGCATTGACTTGCGTGTGCCCAAGACGGGCGGCAAGACGGGGCGCGATCTGCTCAACGACTACCTGTCGATGGTGACGGGTGGCGAGGCAACTGACGAGCATTTGGCCGATATCTGCCCCACCACGCATGTTTCGCGTCAGATGCCGCCGACCTTTGTGTGGGGCGTGTCCGACGACAAGACGGCGCCGATCGCGCAGGTCTATCCGTTTGCGCAGCGCATGGCCGAGGAGGGCGTCGCTTGCGAGATGCACGTCTTTGACCAAGGTGGTCACGGGCTTTCGCTCGGCAACGCCAACACCGCGGTCGATAACGAGGACAAACAGGTGGCAGTCCGCCCTTGGATCCGCCTGGCTTTCCGCTTCCTGGAGCGCCACGGGTTTTAGTTACGGCGTTTTACCAAACGCCGTAACCACTTGCCGCTCTGGCGGGCTTTTGCTGTCGGTTCCAAGACATCGGCATCGTCCTAGCTCTCAAGGGCTTGGCGCAAAGTAATCCGTCCCCCTTGCACCAATCTGTTGATTGAACGTCGTTGCGTGTTCGCGCTATGATGCATGGTTACAATTGGTTAGCCATGGCAAACGGTTAGCCAAGGTAAACAAAATGCAACGCCCTGTGGGCGCCGGGGGAGGAACACGGACGTGAAGCTCGATACACTCGAGATCGGAAAGGACGCCGTTGTCGCATCGGTGGCATCGGACGATCAGGCACTCCGACAGCATATTTTGGACATGGGTCTAACGCCGGGCACCGAAGTCACCATGATGAAGTACGCCCCCATGGGCGACCCGCTCGAGATTCGCCTGCGCGGCTATGAGCTGACGCTACGTAAGGACGATGCCGCCCGCATTGAGCTCGAGGGCATTCACGATACCGACATGGGTCCGCGCGCTAACGCTGCAATCGGCACGACGGAGCATCCGGCCCTGGGCGAGGGGACGTATTCGCCCCGTGCGGCAAAGACGGCCGTGCCCGAGGGCGCGCCGCTGCATTTTGCCCTCGCCGGCAACCAAAACTGCGGCAAGACTACGTTGTTCAACCAGCTGACGGGCTCCAACCAGCATGTCGGCAATTTTCCCGGTGTGACGGTTGACCGCAAGGACGGCACTATCCGTAACCACCCCGAGGCGAGCGTTACCGACTTGCCCGGTATTTACTCGTTGTCGCCGTACACGGGCGAAGAGGTCGTGAGCCGTCAGTTCATCTTGGACGAAAACCCCGACGCCATCATCGATATCATCGACGCCACCAACATCGAGCGTAACCTGTACCTGACGCTGCAGCTCATGGAGCTCGACCGCCCCATGGTCATCGCGCTCAACATGATGGACGAGGTAACCGCCAATGGCGGCGCCGTAGACGTCAACCTGCTCGAGAGCCTGCTGGGCGTGCCTGTTGTTCCCATTAGCGCTGCCCGCAACGAGGGTATTGGCGAGTTGGTGGATCATGCCTTGCACGTGGCGCGGTTCCGCGAGCGCCCCGGTCGCCTGGACTTCTGCGCGCCCGATGGTCCAGACGGCGGCGCGCTGCATCGCTGCATTCACGGCATCGCCAACCTTATCGAGGACCATGCCGCGACGGCGCATATCCCGGTGCGTTTTGCGGCGACCAAGCTGGTTGAGGGCGACGAGCTGGTGACCGAGGCGCTTCACCTGGATCGCAACGAGCTCGACGCCATCGAGCACATCATTACCCAGATGGAGGGTGAGGCCGGTACCGACCGTCTGTCTGCACTGGCTGACATGCGCTTCGGTTTTATCGGCGACGTGTGTGGGCGCTGCGTTGTCAAGCCGCACGAGAGCCGCGAGCACGTGCGTTCCGTCAAGATCGACCGCATCCTGACGGGTCGCTACACGGCCATTCCGGCGTTCCTGGTGATCATGGGCCTCGTCTTTTGGCTGACGTTTGGCGTGATCGGCGCGGCGTTGCAGGGACTTATGGAGGACGGCATCGCTGCCATCATCGCCTCGGCCGATGCGGGTCTCAAGGCGTTCGGCACCAACGACGTAGTGCGCTCGCTGGCTGTCGACGGCGTGCTTACGGGCGTGGGCAGCGTGCTGACCTTCCTGCCGATTATCGTCGTGCTCTTCTTGTTCCTCTCCATTCTGGAAGACTCCGGATACATGGCGCGCGTTGCCTTTGTCATGGATAAGGTGCTGCGTCGCTTTGGCCTGTCGGGCCGCAGCTTTGTGCCCATGCTCGTCGGTTTTGGCTGCACCGTGCCGGCTATCATGTCGACCCGTACGCTCCCATCCGAGCACGACCGCAAGATGACGGTCATGCTCACGCCGTTCATGAGCTGCTCGGCCAAGTTGCCGGTCTACGGACTGCTGTGCGGGGCGTTTTTCCCGCAGGCGACGGTTCCCGCCATGGTCTCGCTCTATCTGATTGGCATTGCGGTCGGTTGCATCGCGGCTTTGGTGCTCAACCGCACGGCATTTAAGGGCGACCCGGTGCCGTTTATCATGGAGCTTCCCAATTACCGCCTGCCGAGCGTCAAGACGACGGTGATGCTGGCATGGGATAAGGCCAAGGACTTTATTACCAAGGCCTTTACCATTATCTTTGCCGCTACCGTGGTCATCTGGTTCCTCCAGACGTTCGATATCCGCTTTAATGTGGTCGCAGATCAGTCACAGAGTCTGCTTGCCGGTCTGGGTAGCATCATCGCGCCGGTGTTGGCCCCGCTCGGCTTCGGCGACTGGCGCGCCTCGACGGCGCTCGTCACCGGACTTATTGCCAAAGAGAGTGTCATTTCGACCCTCACGGTGCTTTTGGGCGCAACGTCGCCCGCGGCACTGTCGACCATGTTTTCGCCGTTCACCGCCTATGTGTTCCTGGTCTTTACGCTGCTGTACCCGCCCTGCGTGGCTGCCATCGGTGCCGTCAAGAGCGAGCTGGGTGCGCGCTATGCCGTTGCCGTGTTCGCGTTTCAGGTGACGGTCGCCTGGATCGTGGCGTTTGTCGTGCATTCGGCGGGCATATTGCTGGGGTTGGCTTAGCTATGCATTGACGGCGCAACCCCTGTGTATTGAGTTGATTGCGGTCCCGCGTCTGTTGCTGACGGATGCGGGGCCGTTGCTATATAATCGCCTCCGCTCAAACTGATTGGAGACGTTATATATGAGTCAGGCAAGGCAAGACGGTATCGCGCTCAAGCAGTGGCTCCCGCTTATCGGGCTCGCCTGCTGTGCGTTCGTGTTCAACACGTCGGAGTTTATGCCCATCGGCCTTCTGACTGATATCGCCGCGTCGTTCTCGCTCACCGAGGCCCAGGCAGGCATCATGATTTCGGTCTACGCCTGGGGCGTCATGCTGCTGTCGCTGCCGCTCATGGTGTTCGCATCGCGCTTTGAGTTCAAGCGGATGCTGCTGGGCGTGCTTGCCGTGTTCTCGCTGGGCCAGTTCCTGTCCGCTGTGGCACCGACATATCCCATCCTGGTCTGCGCGCGCCTGGTGGTCGCTTGCGCACATGCCGTGTTCTGGTCGGTCGCCTCGATTATGGCCTCGCGCCTGGTCGACACTCGTCACGGCGCGCTCGCCATCAGCATGATCGCTACGGGCTCGTCCATCGCACAGATCTTTGGCCTGCCCCTCGGCCGCGCCATTGGCCTGGCCGTGGGCTGGCGTATGACGTTTGCCGTGGTTGGGGCCCTCTCTGCCGCTGCGGTGGTGTACCAGGCCGCCGTGTTCCCGGCCATGCCGGCGGGCGAGCGCTTTACGCTTAAGCAACTGCCCGAGCTGCTCAAGAACCCGTTCCTCATCGCGCTTTATGCGGTCACGGTGTTCATGGCAACCGGCTATTATGCGGGTTACAGCTATATCGAGCCGTTCCTGGCACAGGTTGCGCACGTCGACGCAAGCGCTATTACCATGACGCTGACGGCGTTCGGCTGCTCTGGTCTGCTCGGAAGCTGGCTGTTCGGCCGCCTGTTCGACGGGCACCGGTTCCCGTTTCTCGCGATCACGCTTTCCGGCGTGCCGGTGGCTCTGCTGCTCATGGGTCCGGCCGCATCGTCGCTCGTGGCAGTGCTTGCCGTCTGCGCACTATGGGGCTGCTGCGCCACGGCCTTTAACGTGGCATTTCAGGCCGAGCTCATCAAGTACACGCCGGCGGATTCGTCGGCCGTCGCCATGTCGATCTTCTCGGGCCTGTTCAATTTGGGTATCGGCACCGGTACGGCGATCGGCGGCGCCGTGGTGTCGGGCCCTGGCATCGCCTGGATCGGCTACGCAGGCGGCACGATCACTGTCGTGGGCGTCATCCTCGCCATCACGGTGCTATTCCCAACCATACGCCGCGCAAAGCCTGTCGCCTAATCACGTTCTCTCATCAGTTGCGGTGGAATAGTTCCTGTTTAAGGCCTCTGAAGGCCCAAGCAGGAACCATTCCACCGCAACTTATTTTGGGGGAGAGGATACAAGCTGGGCATACAATGGATGTCGTTGTGTTGAGCTTACCGGGAGGTTGCTATGTGGGCATACGAGACGACGTTCTACCAGATCTATCCGCTGGGCTTTTGTGGAGCTCCGCGCGAAAACGCCGCACCCGTTGCCGAGGATGAGCTTGCCCAAGCTGCCGGCACCGCGCCCAACCCCGATGCGCCCATCATGAAAATCGCCCAATGGGCTGACTACCTGCAGGAACTCGGCGTTGGCGCTGTGTTGATCAACCCGCCGCTCGAGTCTGATAGCCACGGCTACGACACGCGCAGCCTGCGCCATATCGACCGTCGCTTGGGTGGGGATGCCGACTTTGCCGCCGTGTGCGAGACACTGCATGCCCACGGCATCCGCGTGGTGCTCGACGCCGTCTTCAACCACGTCGGTCGCGGCTTTTGGGCCTTCCGCGATGTGCAGGAGCGTAAGTGGGACTCGCCGTACAAGGACTGGTTCCACATTAGCTTTGACGGCGACTCCTGCTATGGCGACGGCTTTTGGTACGAGGGCTGGGAAGGCCATTTTGAGCTCGTGAAGCTCAACCTGCAAAACCCCGCCGTGGTCGATTACCTGCTCGAGTCCGTGCGCCGTTGGGCCGACGTCTTTGGCGTCGACGGCCTGCGCCTGGACGTTGCCTATATGCTCGACCGCGACTTTATGCGCCGCCTGCACGCCTTTGCCCGTGAGCTCAAGCCCGACTTTGTGCTGATCGGCGAGACGCTCCACGGCGACTACAACCAGATCGTCAACGATGAGATGCTCGACTCCTGCACCAACTACGAGTGCTACAAGGGCCTGTATTCCAGCTTTAATTCGGTCAACATGTTCGAGATTGCCCACTCGCTGCATCGCCAGTTTGGCGGTGACCCGTGGTGCATTTATCGCGGCAAGCATCTGCTGTCGTTTGTCGACAACCACGATGTGCCGCGCCTGGCGAGCATTCTTACCGACAAGTCCTGTCTGCGCCCCGCTTATGGCATGCTCTTTGGCATGCCGGGCATTCCGTGCGTCTACTATGGCAGCGAGTGGGGAATCGCCGGCGAAAAGGGCGGCCCCGATGGTGACTGGGCGCTGCGGCCTGCGCTCGATGAGCCTGCGCCCAACGAGCTGACGGCCTTCATCAAGCAGCTCGCGCACCTGCGCTCGGCAGACGACGCGGCGGCCCGTGCCCTCAACTATGGTGCCTATCGCAACGTGGTGATCCAGAACAAGCAGCTGCTGTTCGAGCGCGCCTGCGACGACTCGACGGTGCTCGTGGCGGTCAATGCCGTGAACGAGCCCTATACCTTTGGAGCCGGCGAGCTCAACGGCTCCTTTGCCGACCTACTTGCCGACGGCGCGCCCACAGTCGAGCTAACGGGTGCCCTTGAGCTCGCACCCTACGAGGTGCGCTATCTGTTGAGAGCCTAGCCCATGCCTGTGTCTGACGAGGGCTATCAACATATTGAGCATGGGTTTGAGCCCGTGTTCGACCAGCACTCGCGCGTTTTGGTGCTCGGATCGTTTCCCTCGGTGCTTTCGCGCGCCAATGCCTTCTACTATGGCAACCCTCAGAATCGCTTTTGGCGTGTGATGGCCGCGTGCCTCGGTGTGTCCGTGCCGCCCAACGAGGGAGACTCTTTGGCGAGCGGCGAGCCCGCGACGCTCGGCGCCTCGATTGCCGCCAAGCGATCCATGCTGCTGTACGGTGGCGTAGCCCTGTGGGATGTGATTGAGAGCTGTGACATCAAGGGCTCGAGTGACGCGAGCATTCGCAACGTTGTGCCGGCACATATCGAGCGCATTGCCGATGTCACGCCGATTGAGGTCGTTATCTGCAACGGCGGCGCGGCCGGGCGGCTCTACAAACGCTATCTACAAGAGCGGACGGGGCTACCCGCCATCGTGCTGCCGTCGACGAGTCCTGCCAACGCGGCATGGCGTTTGGAGCGGCTTGTCGAGCGTTGGAGTGAAGCCGTTGACTGGGCTGTTTTTTAATTTAGATTTTTGTTTGAGCGTGGGCGCCCAGACGTTTCAGAACGCCTCGCCAGATCGGCGCGGGCACGGCTGGCTCGGCGCAAACCATGCCGTCGGCGTCGACGTTCTTGGCATTACCACCGCCAAGTCGCTGCGCATGCTCAACCGAACAGCCCATACGAACGGCGCCTACGAGCTTGTCCATCGCTTCCGAAAACGGTCGCCGCAAGAGTCCCATGCGCGGTGAGTGACGAAGCGCCGCGAAGCCGCTGCCGGTACAGACGACAACGCCGCCGCACCATGACAGCCCACGAAGGTCGCACGCCGCTCGCAGACGCACGACGAGCCCGTGCGCTCGCTCGAGGCCGCCGACGTCGGCCTGGACAACAACATAGGCACGCGTCCCTGCGCCGCCAAAGCGGTCGAGCACCTGCTCAATGGGCGCCATCGCTTCATCATTGGGTGCATCTTCAACGGCGAACACAATGCCATCGGCGGTACCGGCAACGCTGCCGGCATCATTCGCCTCCAAATCGACCGGGTGGGGGAGTACGGTGCCGGAAAGCTGTGCATAGGCGGCGATGGCATCCTGCAGGTCCCAGAGCAAAAACTCAAGATCGGCGCTATCGGGAATACTGATATACGCAATGGTCTGCAGCGTTTTGGGCTTATCGCCGCGTGCGATTGCCTCCATGCCATCTCCTTTCCAGTCCGTTTTCGTTTAGGTTACACCGTCTGGCGGTGCCTCGCCGCGCTATCCTAGTGCAACCCTTACGAAAGGAACGCCATGCGCCTGCCCATGAATACCTCGCTTGCCACGCTCAAGCCCTCCGGCATCCGCCGAATCAACGCGCTCGCCGCCCAGCACCCAGGATGCATTGCGCTCGCGCTCGGCGAGCCCGATTTTCCCACGCCCGATGTGATTAGCGCCGAGGTGACCGCCGCACTGGGCCGCGGTGACACGCACTATCCGCCCAACAACGGTCGCCCTGCCCTGCGCGAGGCGCTATCCGCATATATGGGCGACGCGGGCCTTTCGCTTTCGGCTGACGAGGTCATCCTCACGGACGGCGCAACCGAGGCTCTGTCGGCAACATTCATGGCCATGCTCAACCCCGGCGACGAGGTCATTATTCCCACGCCGGCCTTTGGCCTGTACGAGAGCATCGTCGTGGCCAATCACGCCAAAGCGGTCTTTTTGGATACGGAGCCTGCGCAATTTCAGATTGACGAGGAAGCGCTTCGTGCCTGCGTGACCCCGGCGACCAAGGCTATTGTTATCTGCTCGCCCAACAATCCTACGGGCTGCATCCTCAACGCGGCATCGCTCGACGCCGTGGCGCGCGTAGCGGAGCAGGCGGGCATCTACGTAATCTGCGACGACGTCTACAACCGCTTAGTCTACGTCGACGGTTACGAGCGTTTTGCCCAGCGGCATCCGGAGCTTCGCGAGCAGACGGTCGTCATCGAGAGCTTCTCCAAGCCCTGGGCCATGACCGGCTGGCGCTTGGGTTGGCTCGCAGCCGCAGCCCCCGTCATCGCCGAGATTGCCAAGGCTCACCAATACCTAGTATCGAGCGCCGTCTCCTTCGAAATGGACGCCGCAGCCCGAGCTCTGACCGTCGACCCAGCCCCCATGCTCAAAGTCTACCGAGCCCGTCGCAAGCGCGTGCTCGCGGCCTTGGACGCCATGGGCCTCGACGCAGTAGAGCCCGCAGGAGCCTTCTACGCTTTCCCGAGCATCAAAAAGTTCGGCCTAACCAGCGAAGCCTTCTGCATCAAAGCCATCAAAGAGGCAAACGTAGCCCTAGTCCCGGGCGACTGCTTCGGCACCGAAGGCCACATCCGCCTAAGCTACTGCGTCTCCGACAAAGACCTAGACGAAGGCCTCCACCGCCTATCCACCTTCGTTTCAACCCTGTAGCCCAACGGGACCCAACCCATCAGCCCACCGACTTAAGGCTTATGAGTGGGGCGCGCCGCCCAACGGAAACCCGGACTGCCCCATAGTTGACGCAGGCACGCGCCGCCGAAGGCCAGGCGCAAGGTTTTCGTAGATTCCGCACGAGCCGAAGAGCACTTAATGTGCTCTTCGTGCGAGCCAGGACTTGACCGAGCGAAAACCTTGCGCCTGGCCTTCGGCGGAGCGTGCCGGATGGTGGAATTGTGTGCAGCCCGGTTTTCCGTTGACTGACGCCGGGGTCCCCGCCATAATACTTTCGGTTCACGCACGAATCCGCTGCCAGAGACAGCCGGCGCAAACGGGTCTTACCCGCGAGCTTAATGGGACATCCCGCCAGCCGAGGTGGTCGAGTAGATATGTCTTCTCGCCCCCGTCGCTCATGCAGCGCGGGGGCTTTCTTTTTGGACATGCCCCCGTCACGTCCTTGTGGCGGACCGTGCCCGGAAAGAATTCGAGGAGGTGTAATTCATGCCCCAGCAGTACAAAATCGACAAGGTTGCAGAGATCGAGTCCCGTATCGCCGAGAACGCCGGTCTGTTCGTCGTCAACTACAACGGTCTGACGGTTAAGCAGGCTCAGGAGCTGCGTCATCAGCTTCGCGAGTGCGGCGCCGAGATGAAGGTCTACAAGAACAACCTGGTCAAGATCGCTCTCAAGAACCAGGAGCAGCCCGAGCTCGACGAGATCCTCGCCGGCCCCGTCGCTTATGTGTTCTACGAGACCGAGCCGGTCGAGGCCGCTAAGGCCCTTAAGGACTTCTCCGCTAAGTCCAAGGGCGTCCTTGAGATCAAGGGCGGTATCTCCGACGGCAAGGCCGTTTCCGCTGATGACGTTAAGGCTATCGCCGAGCTGCCCACCAAGGACCAGCTTCTCGGCCAGATCGCCGGTCTCATCTCCGGTTTCGCTCGCGACATCGCTGTCTGCGTCAACGGCGTTTCCTCTGGTCTCGCTCGTTCGATCCAGCAGGTCTCCGAGCAGAAGGCAGCCTAGTTGCTGTTTTCACCCGCGGCGGCAACGCCGCACCCCTGGCGCATTCGCGCCGTGTTTTAACTGATCTCCGTGCATCCGCACGGAAACCGAAAGGACTTAGAAATGGCTAAGCTTACCACCGATGAGATCATCGATGCTCTTAAGGAAATGACCCTTCTCGAGGCTTCCGAGCTCGTCAAGGCTATCGAGGACACCTTCGGCGTTTCCGCCGCTGCTCCTGCCGCTGTTGTCGCCGCTCCCGCTGCTGGCGCTGCTGAGGCCGAGGAGAAGACCGAGTTTGACGTCGTGCTCGAGGGCTTCGGCGACAACAAGATCCAGGTCATCAAGGCCGTCCGTGAGCTCACCAACCTTGGCCTGAAGGAGGCCAAGGAGGTCGTCGAGGGCGCTCCCAAGGCTGTTCTCGAGGGTGCCAAGAAGGAGGACGCCGAGGCTGCCAAGGAGAAGCTCGAGGCTGCTGGCGCTGCTGTCACCCTCAAGTAATCAGGCTTTCTCGCCAGATTTCTTTGCAGACGGGGTTCGCATTGCGAGCCCCGTCTTTTTTTGTTTTTCGGTCCCTCGGCATCGGTTGCTCAAACTGTCATGTTCTGTGATTTGCGTCGTATCGGGTGTCCTGCCGTTGGGCAATAAAATTGCACCATTCGAGCAATAATTTGCGTTGACCTGCTGAAGAATTGTCTCTGCCTTGTAGCGACATATAGTTCCAGCGGTAAGATGCTTGGGTATCGCAATTTGGTCTGCGGCTGTGTGCCGCACGCATGGGGCGCTTTTGCGCCTGCGAAAGGATCTTTGAATAACATGAAGGCAATCATCCCCGCCGCCGGTCTTGGCACGCGTTTTCTGCCTGGCACCAAGTGCACGCCTAAAGAGATGCTGCCGGTGCTCGACAAGCCGGTCATCCAGTACGTCGTCGAGGAGGCACTCGACCCCGAGGAGGTCGACGACGCCATCATCGTTACCTCTCCTGGTAAGCCCGAGCTGCTGAGCTACTTCCAGCCCGATCGCTCGCTCGAGAACCTGCTGCGCGAGCGCGGCAAGAACGCCTATGCCGATGCCGTCGCCCACGCTGGGGGTATGCCGGTCGACTTCCGTTATCAGTACGAGCCCAAGGGCCTCGGCCATGCTATCCGCTCTGCCGCCGACGCCGTGGCAGGGGAGAACTTCCTGGTTCTTCTGGGCGACTACGTTGTGCCCAATCGTGACATCTGCGACAAGATGCTCGCCGTCTCCAAGGAGCACGGTGGCGCTTCGGTTATCGCCGTCGCCGCGTGCGCTCCCGAGGAAGTCAGCCGTTACGGCGTTATCGCCGGCGACCGCGTGGGCTCGCTCGAGGGCTTCGAGAATGTTGCCGATGCCGAGCCGGGCGCTGTCTGGCGTATCGGCGGTCTGGTTGAGAAGCCTGCCCCCGAGGCAGCTCCCTCCAACCTGTACATCGTCGGCCGTTATCTGCTGAGCCCGCTGGTCATGGACCTGCTGGCCGATCAGCAGGCCGGCAAGGGCGGCGAGATCCAGCTCACCGACGCCATGGCCCGCTCGCTCGACCGCGAGGCCATGTACGCCGTCGTCATCGACCCGCTTTCGGGCTACGACACCGGTACGCCCTCTGGCTGGATGGCCACCAACGCCCTCATGGCTGCAAGCGACCCTCGCTTCGCCGACGCCTTCTGGGACGCCATCGACGAGCGCGGCGGCTTGATGCGCAAGTAAGCCTTCGGTCATCGACATTTACGGGCGTGGACCTCGGTTCGCGCCCGTTTTTTATAAGAGCTGCGATTGCCGGCTCTCTGTTCACAGAAATTATATGAACAGATGTTCGATAAACATACATCTACCTGCGTGTTTTCTGTCGAAAAACTTTGCTACTCCAAAAACTCAATCGCGTCAAGGCTTTTCTTGCCCAACGGTCGGTACCTGATAAACTAATAGGTTGCGATAACTGGCGAAGCTATGCCTCGCCAACCCACCGAGCATTTCCGTGAAGGAGGAAAAACCTGGTGACCTACGCATACACTGCCACTGAGCGCAAGCGCGTCAGCTTCGGGAAAATCCCGGAGGCCATGGAGCTCCCCAACCTTATCTCTGTTCAAAGGGAATCCTTTGAGCGTTTTAAGGACGAGGGCCTTCGTGAGGCGTTCAAGGAATCCAGCCCCATCCAGAGCCAGAACCATGTTCTCGAGGTTACCTTCGGCGAGCATCAGTTCGGCGACCCCGCGCACACCGTCGAGGAGTGCCGCGAGAAGGATATGACCTATCAGGCTCCGCTTCTGACCGACGTCCGTCTCACCAACAAGGAGACCGGCGAGATCAAGGAGCAGCTCGTCTTCATGGGCGACTTCCCCATGATGACCGATCAGGGCACCTTCATCATCAACGGTACCGAGCGTATCGTCGTCTCGCAGCTCGTCCGCTCCCCGGGCGTGTACTACAGCTCCGAGATGGATTCGGGCAAGCAGATCTACAAGGCCCAGATCATCCCGTCCCGCGGTGCCTGGCTTGAGTTTGAGGTCGACAAACGCGACCAGCTCATGGTCTCCATCGACCGTAAGCGCAAGCAGAGCGCCACGATGTTCCTGCGCGCCCTTGGCATCGCCGTCACCAACGACGACATCATCGAGCTGCTCGGCAACTCCGATGTGATCAAGCGCACCCTGGAGCGCGACACCGCCCTCACCCGCGAGGACGCCCTCATCGAGATCTACCGTCGCCTGCGCCCGGGCGAGCCTCCCACCGTGGACGCTTCCCGCAGCCTGCTCGAGGGCCTGCTCTTTAACCCGCAGCGCTACGATCTGGCCCGCGTCGGTCGTTACAAGGTCAACAAGAAGCTCAACCTCACCACCGAGGAAGAGGTCACGGTGCTCACCGACGAGGATATCGTCGCGACGCTGCGCTACCTCCTGTCCCTCGCTGCCGGCGAGCAGGGCTTCAAGGTCGACGACATCGACCACTTCGGCAACCGCCGCATCCGTACCGTCGGCGAGCTCGTCGCCAACCAGTTCCGTATCGGCATGAGCCGTATGGAGCGCGTCGTCCGTGAGCGCATGAGCTCCCAGGACATCGACGAGATCACCCCGCAGTCGCTCATCAACATCCGCCCGATCGTGGCCTCCATCAAGGAGTTCTTCGGTTCTTCGCAGCTCTCGCAGTTCATGGACCAGGCGAACCCCCTGACCGGTCTGACCCACAAGCGCCGTCTGTCCGCACTCGGCCCTGGCGGTCTTGCCGGCCACAAGTCCGGCTCCAGCCGCCGCACCAACGTGCCGACGGCCGTCCGCGACGTTCACAACTCGCACTACAGCCGCATGTGCCCGATCGAGACCCCCGAAGGCCCCAACATCGGCCTGATCGGCTCGCTCGCCCTCTACGCCCGCGTGAACGAGTACGGCTTCATCGAGGCCCCGTTCCGTCGTGTCGAGAACGGCGTTGCCACCGATCAGATCGACTGGATGACCGCTGACGAGGAAGAGAAGCACGTCATCGCGCCGGCCAACACGCCGCTCGATCCCAAGACCAACGAGTTCATCACGACCGATGCCGAGGGCAAGCTTGTCCGTCCGCACACCGTGATCGCCCGTACCCGCGACTTCGACGGCTCCTTCGGCGCTCCCGCCGACGTGCCCGTCGAGGACGTCGACTACATGGACGTCTCGCCGCGTCAGATGCTCTCCGTCGCAGCCACGCTGATTCCGTTCCTGGAGCACGACGACGCCAAGCGTACGCTGATGGGCGCCAACATGCAGCGTCAGGCCGTGCCGCTGGTTCACCCCGCCGCTCCCTATGTCGGTACCGGCATGGAGCGTCGCGCCGCTCTGGACTCCGGCGAGGTCACCCTGGCCAAGAACGCCGGCGAGGTCATCTTTGCCGACGCCGCCAAGATCATCGTCAAGCATGCCGGCGGCATGGACGAGTATCATCTGGCCAAGTACCAGCGCTCCAACCAGTCCACCTGCATTAACCACCGTCCGCTCGTGCGCGTCGGTGACACCGTTGAGCAGGGTGAGCCCCTGGCTGACGGTCCTTCGACCGATCATGGCGAGCTCGCACTGGGCCAGAACCTCACCGTGGCATACATGCCGTGGGAAGGCTTTAACTACGAGGACGGTATTGTCGTGTCCGAGCGCCTGGTGGCCGAGGACCTGCTGACGACCATCAACATCACCCGTCACGAGATCGACGCCCGCGACACCAAGCTCGGCCCCGAGGAGATCACCCGCGAGATCCCGAACCTCTCCGAGGACATGCTTGCCAACCTCGACGAGGACGGCATCATCCGCATCGGCGCCGAGGTCGGCCCTGGCGACATCCTGGTCGGCAAGGTCACGCCTAAGGGCGAGAGCGCTCTGACCGCCGAGGAGCGCCTGCTGCGCGCCATCTTCGGTGCCAAGGCCCACGATGTCCGCGACACCTCCCTTAAGATGCCTCACGGCGCTTACGGCCGCGTCATCGACGTCGTCCGCTTTAGCCGCGAGAACGGCGACGACCTGGCCCCCGGCGTCAACGAGCAGGTGCGCGTCTACGTCGCCCAGCGTCGTAAGATCCAGCAGGGCGATAAGATCGCCGGCCGCCACGGCAACAAGGGTGTTATCTGTAACGTTCTGCCGGTCGAGGACATGCCCTACATGGCTGACGGTACCCCGATCGACGTTATCCTCAACCCGCTGGGCGTTCCTTCGCGTATGAACGTCGGCCAGCTGCTCGAGTGCCACCTTGGCTGGGCTGCTGCCTGCGGTTGGGATACCGAGCAGGCCGACTCCGACAAGTACATCCCCGGTCCGTTCTTCACCGCGACGCCCGTCTTCGACGGCGCCAAGGAGGACGAGATCGCCGAGGTCATCCGTCGTGCCAACAAGAACATGCTCAACAAGGCCACCGCTGCCTTTGGCGATCACATGCGCCCCGAGTTCGTCACCCAGCTTGACGAGCGCGGCAAGACCCGTCTGTTCGACGGCCGCACCGGCGAGGAGTTCCGCGAGCCCATTACCGTGGGTACGTCCTACATCCTCAAGCTCGGCCACATGGTCGACGACAAGATCCACGCTCGTTCGACCGGCCCTTACAGCTTGGTTACCCAGCAGCCTCTGGGCGGCAAGGCCCAGTTCGGCGGCCAGCGCTTCGGCGAGATGGAAGTTTGGGCACTGTACGCTTACGGTGCTTCCAACGTCCTGCAGGAGATCCTGACCGTCAAGTCCGACGATACCGTGGGCCGCGTCAAGACCTACGAGTCCATCGTCAAGGGCGAGAACGTTCCTGTCCCGGGTATCCCCGAGTCCTTCAAGGTTCTCGTCAAGGAGATTCGCTCCCTCGCACTGGACATTGAGCCCATGCACGATGCCGACGAGGACGCCTCCGCCCCTGTGACCGCCGAGGAGACCTCCGCTCTCGACGACCTGGCTGCGCTCGCCGGCGTTGATGCCGACGTCGAGGCCGAGGATGCCGAGACCGCCGAGGCACCCGAGGCTGTCGCCGCCACGACCACTGATAAGGAGTAGTTGACTGTGGCAGATTTCGAAGCTACTGATTTTGACTCGGTAAAGATCTCCCTTGCCTCCGCCGACCAGATCCGTTCCTGGTCGCACGGTGAGGTCAAGAAGCCGGAGACCATCAATTACCGTACCCTCAAGCCCGAGAAGGACGGCCTGTTCTGCGAGAAGATCTTCGGTCCCGCCAAGGACTGGGAGTGCTCCTGCGGCAAGTACAAGGGCATCCGCTTTAAGGGCATCGTCTGCGAGCGCTGCGGCGTCGAGGTCACCTCGGCCAAGGTGCGTCGCGACCGCATGGGTCACATCGAGCTCGCCGCTCCCGTGTCCCACATCTGGTACTTCAAGAGCCCCACGAGCTTCCCGATGAGCCGTATGCTCGACATCAAGTCCAAGGACCTCGAGAAGGTTCTGTACTTTGCCAGCTACATCATCACCGAGGTTGACTACGAGGCTCGCGAGGCCGACGCCGACGACCTGCGCGAGGAGCTCGCCGCCGATCTGGAAGAGATCGATGCCGAGTGCGCCCGCCAGATCGAGTCCCTCAAGGAGCAGGGCGACCCCGAGAACTTTGACGAGTTCTCCGACGAGGAGCCTCTGACCCCCGAGGAGATCGCCTCCGGCATCGTCGACATCGAGGAAGAGTGCAAGGACGAGAAGCAGCTCCGCACGGACGCCTTCAACGCCTTCATGAAACTCACCGAGCGCGACCTCATCTCCGATGAGCCGCTGTTCCGTGAGATGACCCGCTACTACTCCATGTACTTCAAGGGTGGCATGGGTGCCGAGGCCGTCCGCGACCTGCTCGCTGCCATCGACCTTCCTTCCGAGGCCGAGAAGCTCAAGGCCATCATCGCCGACGAGGATTCCCAGAAGCAGAAGCGCGAGAAGGCCGTTAAACGCCTCGAGGTCGTTGACGCCTTCCTGAAGGGCGGCAACAGCCCCGCGAACATGATCCTGGACGTCATCCCGGTCATTCCGCCCGATCTGCGCCCGATGGTCCAGCTCGACGGCGGCCGCTTCGCCGCGTCCGACCTCAACGACCTGTACCGTCGCGTGATCAACCGTAACAACCGACTCAAGCGCCTGCTCGACCTGGACGCCCCTGCGATCATCGTGAACAACGAGAAGCGTATGCTCCAGGAGTCCGTGGACGCCCTGTTCGACAACGGCCGTCGTGGTCGCCCGGTCTCTGGCCGTGGTGGTCGCCCGCTCAAGTCGCTCGCCGAGGCCCTCAAGGGCAAGCAGGGTCGCTTCCGTCAGAACCTGCTGGGTAAGCGTGTCGACTACTCCGGCCGTTCGGTTATCGTTACCGACCCCAAGCTGCTGCTGCACCAGTGCGGTCTGCCCAAGACCATGGCGCTGGAGCTCTTCAAGCCCTTCGTCATGAAGCGCCTGGTCGAGCTTGGCAAAGTCGAGAACATCAAGGGCGCCAAGCGCGCTATCGACCGTGGTGCCACCTTTGTGTGGGACATCCTCGAAGAGGTCATCGACGGCCGCGTCGTGCTGCTCAACCGTGCACCGACCCTGCACCGTCTGTCCATCCAGGCCTTTGAGCCGGTGCTGGTCGAGGGCAAGGCTATCCACCTGCACCCGCTGGTCTGCTCGCCCTTCAACGCCGACTTCGACGGCGACCAGATGTCTGTCCACGTGCCGCTGTCCAGCCAGGCTCAGGCCGAGGCTCGCGTGCTCATGCTCTCTGCGAACAACCTGCGCTCGCCGGCATCCGGCAAGCCGGTCAACATCCCCTCGCAGGACATGATCATCGGTGTGTACTACCTCACCCAGGTCCGCGACGGTCTGCCGGGCGAGAACCACGTGTTCTCGAGCTTCGACGACGCGCTGCACGCCTATGACTGCCGCTCCGAGGTCGACATGCAGGCCAAGATTCAGGTCCGCGTGTCCGCCGAGAACGCCAATGTCATCAACGAGGACGGCACCCGTATCTTCCGCGTCAAGAACGGCAAGAACGAGTTTGTCGACTACGACGTCACCGGCAACAAGACCGCGCGCTTCGAGACCTCTATCGGCCGCATCATCTTCAACCGCCAGTGCCTGCCCGAAGACTATGAGTTCATGAACTACAAGATGGTCAAGGGCGACGTGGCCAAGCTGGTTGCGGACTGCTGCGATCGTTACCCCGAGGCCAAGGTCGGCCCGATCCTCGACGCCATCAAGTACTCCGGCTTCCACTACGCTACCCGCGCCGGCCTCACCATCTCGGTGTGGGACGCTCTCATCCCTGCCGAGAAGCAGGGGCTGCTCGACCGCGCCCAGGCCAACGTCGACCAGATCAACGAGTACTTCGAGGAGGGCTTCATCAACGAGACGGAGCGCCACATCGAAGTCGTTAACGAGTGGACCGCTTGTACCGATAAGGTTGCAGCGCTCATGCTCGACATGTTCGACGAGGAGAACCCGCTGTACATGATGGCCGACTCCGGCGCCCGTGGTTCTAAGACCCAGCTGCGTCAGCTCGGCGGCATGCGTGGCCTGATGGCAGACATGTCCGGCGAGACGATCGACCTTCCCATTAAGGCGAACTTCCGCGAGGGCCTGCTGCCGCTCGAGTACTTCATTTCGACCTACGGCGCCCGTAAGGGCCTGGTCGATACCGCATCCCACACCTCGGACTCTGGTTACCTGACCCGTCGTCTGGTCGACGTGGCCCAGGACGTCATCGTCCGCGAGGAGGACTGCGGTACGCACGAGGGCGTCACCTACAACCTCATCATCCCCGGCACCACCGACCTCAACACCGACCTTGTCGGCCGTTGCTTCATCGAGGACGTCGTGGCTCCCGATGGCACCGTGCTCTTTGAGCAGGACGGCTACATCGAGAAGGTCGCCGACATCCAGAAGATGGTCGATGCCGGTCTCAAGAAGGTCAAGCTCCGCGCGCTGCTCACCTGCCGCTCCAAGTACGGCGTGTGCCAGAAGTGCTACGGCTGGGATCTTTCCACCCGTCGTCCGGTCGCCATCGGTACCGCGGTCGGCATTATTGCCGCCCAGTCCATCGGCGAGCCGGGTACGCAGCTTACGATGCGTACCATTCACTCCGGCGGCGTCGCTGGCGTCGACGATATTACGCAGGGTCTGCCTACGGTCAGCCGTATGTTCGATATCGTCGGCAACGTCAACGAGAAGATTCTGGGTCGCGAGGCCGAGCTGGCTCCGTACTCCGGTCACCTCTCGATTAAGCCCGAGAAGTCCGAGTACGTGCTGACGCTCACCGACTCCGAGGATCACACCCGTGTCCTCGACGAGCGTCGCGTCCCCGCTTCGGTGCGCTTCATGCCCGAGATCGAGGACGGCTGCGAGGTTCGCGCCGGCGACCAGATCACGAAGGGCTTCGTCAACTTCCGCAACCTGCGCAAGCTGACCGACATCGAGTCGACGATGCACACCTTCGTCGAGAGCGTCAAGGACGTCTACACCAGCCAGGGCGTCGACCTGAACGACAAGCACATCGAGGTGCTCGCACGTCAGATGCTGCGTCGCGTTCAGATCACCAACCCCGGCGACTCCAAGTACCTGCTTGGTCAGTACGTCGACCGCTACGAGTTCGCCGACGAGGTCGAGCGCGTTGCCCGTCTGGGCGGTCAGGCTCCCGTGGCCGAGCCCGTCATCCTGGGTACGCTCAAGGTTGCGTCCAACATCGACTCCTGGCTGTCGAGCGCTTCGTTCATCCGTACCGCCGGCGTCCTTACCGAGGCTGCTATTGAGGGCAAGGTCGACCACCTGCTCGACCTTAAGTCCAACGTCATCGTCGGTAAGAAGATCCCGGCTGGTACCGGCCTCAAGCCGTACGCCAACGCCAAGCTGACGTATCGCACGGCCGACGGCTACGTGGACATCGACGGCCCGGCTTCGCCCAACGCCAAGTCGCTGCCCGAGTGGGCTCCTGTGGAGCTCAAGGACCTGGACGAGCAGCTCCCGCAACAGCTCGACTGGGCCGGCTACGACGAGTTCGGTGGTGCTGACGGTTCGTTCACCCGCAACGGCCACACCATCTCCGCCGAGAAGGCTCGTCTGTACCTGTTCGACGACCTGGGCGTGTCGCAGCGCTGGACCAACAAGTTCAGCGAGGTCGGCATCGAGACGGTCGGCGACCTGGTCGGCAAGTCCGAGGAGGATCTGCTGCGCATTGATGGTATCGGTGCCAAGGCGATCGAGGAGCTCCGTGACGGCCTCGAGGCCCACGACCTGCTCTACATCCTCGAGAACAACGACGACGTTGCCGACGAGGAAGACCTCTCGCAGCTGCTGCAGATGGTCTTTAGCCCCGACGGTCCGGACGACATCCTGCTGGGCACCTCCGCCGCGCCGACGCATCACGCTGACGCCGATGAGGAGCTCCTGGGCGCCCCGATCGACGACAAGAAGGCTCCCGCCAACGGTGCCATCAACGAGGACATGGCTTCCCTCGACGAGCTGCTCAACCAGCTCGTGGACACCGACGACGCCGAAGAGGCAAAGGACAACGACGAGGAGTAACTTCCAAGTACGTTAACCGCCCTTCCAAAGACCCGCTTCCCAACAGGGGGAGCGGGTCTTTTTTGTTGAAGAACGTTGCCCCGACGAGCACGTTGGATTCCCGGGCCGGGCGACACAGGGGTTAAGTTTGTCGCGAGTTCCGCACGAGCCGGAGGCCACTTAATGTGGCCTCCGTGCGAGCCAGGACTGTAGAGCAGCAAACTTAACCCCTGTGCCGCCCGGCCCGGGAATCCGCCCCCGCGCACAGGAGGGGATTCCTTTTTGCCAATAAGGGACAGGTTTATTTTGGTAGGTTTTTCCTACTTGAATTTGAAACATTTCGTCCGGTCAAAGCGTATCTATGGTGAGGACCTCATCAAGATTCATCAGCGTCACCGGGAGGTGATTATGGAAGAACAAGCTTTTAGGCAGGCGGTCGAAGATCACCGAGATGTCGTGTTTCGGATCGCATTGACGTATCTGCGCGATCGTGCCGACGCCGATGATGTCGCTCAAGACGTCTTTCTTAAGTTGCTTAAAAGCGATGGACACTTTGAAAGTTGGGAACATCTTCGCCGCTGGCTTATCCGGGTCACGATCAATGAATGTAAATCGCTCTTTCGAAAGCCATGGAGGCGTGTGGAGGATATTGAAAGTCTGGCCGATTCGCTTTCGGCGGCGCAGGATGAGACCAAGGCGGTCCTGTCAGACGTTATGCGACTTCCGGAGCGATTCCGTGTTCCCATCGTGCTCTATTACTATCTGGGCTTTTCGACCTCAGAGATTGCCGAGTTATTACATGTACCAGCCTCGACCGTTCGAACGCGTTTAGCCCGCGGCAGATCGAAACTCAAGTTCATCCTAGAGGAGGGCGACCGTGAAATCCAACCAAATAAAGCAGGCCTTCGAGTCCGTCCAAGCCGATAGCGATCTTGCTGACCGTGTTCTTTATGCCGCTGCTGGTGAGCCGCTTCGCCGAAAGGGTCACGCGAAGCCTCTGTATGTTGCCGTGATCGGATGCCTTGCCGGAGTGCTGGCGACCGGAGGGGTCGCCTACGCCGTCGTCAATTCCAGTTATTTTGCCTCTGCCTGGGGAAACCATGGCAACGGAGAGTCCATTACCTGGACTCAAGGTGGCTCGTCGGGGACTAAATATACCTACACCAGAGAGTTTGGTGATGGTATCGCGCCCCAAAGCTTGGAGGGTTCAGTACAGAAGGTCAATCTGTCCGTCGAGGGCAACGGCTATACACTCGACATTCATGATATGGCTATCGATAAAAACGGTTGCGGTGCCGTGACGTTTACGTTGTCCAATCCAAATGGTGTTAACTACTACAAGCCGGCAGCAGAGACTGGCGAACTTGTTCTCTATGGTGAAGAAGAAGGGGGAGTCAGTACGCCCGATATGAACTTCGGCGAGGAATGGGCTGACACGCGCTGCACAATCGATAAGGACACATCAAGCGATACTGTCATTAATGGCACGATGTACTTTGCTTCTATGGATCGCGAGCGAGGTTTTCAACATGCGGTCACCTGGAATATCCAGTGGACCGAGGGCGAAGGTGAGGATGCGAAACTGTTCGAAGCATCGACGCC